>NZ_JBXUGK010000033.1:0-206 GCF_057180485.1 Chryseobacterium sp. HNCC26DJ240 | reverse complement strand
TCACAAAATTACAAATGGGTGCGTAGCTCAGCTGGATAGAGCATCCCGATTCATCGGGACGGTCTCAAGTTCAAATCCTACCGCTCAAATTGTTTTAGTAATTTCGCAAAATTACAAATGGGTGCGTAGCTCAGCTGGATAGAGCATCCCGATTCATCGGGACGGTCTCAAGTTCAAATACTACCGCTCAAATTGTTTTAGTAATT
>NZ_JBXUGK010000032.1:0-216 GCF_057180485.1 Chryseobacterium sp. HNCC26DJ240 | reverse complement strand
AATATCCCAACTGCCTGGTTTGGTGAGAAAAGAATTTATCTAGAAGGGTTGGTGGGTTAATTGGTTAATTGTTTAGAGGGTATGTTGGATGCAGGGTGAGGGGTGATGGATGACCACGTCGGAGTTTCGGAGGGCTGGAGTGTGGATGAGTGGGTTGGAGCGTAGAGGTATTGGCTGGTTTTACGGCTGTATCCCGGAGAATGGTATTTTGAAAAG
>NZ_JBXUGK010000031.1:0-224 GCF_057180485.1 Chryseobacterium sp. HNCC26DJ240 | reverse complement strand
CAGTGGAATGACTACTGTTAGTGTTAGCGGTGTCACACTGAGATGAAGTGAGGTGTCGCCTTGTTTTACCGCTAGGTTAGACAAAGTGTTTTAGAAGGGTATGTTAATTTTTAAGATAAACTAAGGCGTAAACTTAAGAAGGAAATACAATGTTTTGTTATCCCAACTAAGGCTTCGACAAGCTCAGCCTGACAGTGTAAAGGCTACAGGTCGTATCAGCGATA
>NZ_JBXUGK010000030.1:0-245 GCF_057180485.1 Chryseobacterium sp. HNCC26DJ240 | reverse complement strand
TACATAAAAATTAATGGGCAACTCATTCACCAAAGTATTACAAAAAAAGAATTAGTAGAAAAACTAAAACCAATGCCGGAAGGAAGCCAAATTGTGGGCATGCTTGGAGATCCCGTCTTAATTTATGATTTGGGAGATAAAGCAAAAGATTTTGATCCGAATTTGGATCCCGATGATCCCAAAGTTTTTATCGATATTGTGTTCAAAATAGATCCTAAAACCAAAGAAGAAAAGGGGATTTATTA
>NZ_JBXUGK010000029.1:0-259 GCF_057180485.1 Chryseobacterium sp. HNCC26DJ240 | reverse complement strand
CTTTCTTCCGTAGGAATAGCACCTGTGTAAAAAAACTTTCTGCCATATGATTCCGCAGTCCGGAGGACTGCTATCTAAAATAACCCATAAGTAATCATCAAAACCCCGTAATCTTGAATTTTCAAACCCGAATCACGCATTCCGCACTTGGATTTTGAACCTTGAATATTAATTATTAAATCTTGAATCTTGAACTTTGAACTTTGAACTTTGAATTTCACACCCCGCATCCCGCATCCAACACCCGGCATTTTTAAAC
>NZ_JBXUGK010000028.1:0-289 GCF_057180485.1 Chryseobacterium sp. HNCC26DJ240 | reverse complement strand
ATCCCAGCCGTCATTTATTTCAAATATATGATTCAGCAAATGTGCTTATAACACAAACCAATCAAAGACTCCGGTATCTATATTGAATTATATTTCTGTTTTTTATTTCTCAAAACCTGTAATTGTTCAACAACAATAGCCGTGTGTGCAACCCATTTACACATGTGAATCATGCCCCCGTATTCCTTATTCCGTAGGAATAGCATCTGTGTAGTAAAATACAACATTGTACAATCAGCAGTCCGTAGGACTGCAATCTCCACCCCAACCCCAAAAAACCTGGATTATA
>NZ_JBXUGK010000027.1:0-290 GCF_057180485.1 Chryseobacterium sp. HNCC26DJ240 | reverse complement strand
TCAGGCTGAGCCCGTCGAAGCCTTAGTCAATAAACAATGTATAGAGTAGAACCCTACATCCGCTTCTTTCAAAAACACTTCGACTCCGCTCAGTGTGACAACGCTAATACTACCTGTAGTTTTTTACATTGTCAGGCTGAGCGTAGTCGAAGCTTAGTTCGGATAACAAAACATTGTATTTCCTTCTTAAGTTTACGCCTTAGTTTATCTTAAAAATTAACATACCCTTCTAAAACTCTTCGTCTAACCTTGCGATAAAACAGGAATCACTTCGACTTCGCTCAGTGTGA
>NZ_JBXUGK010000026.1:0-436 GCF_057180485.1 Chryseobacterium sp. HNCC26DJ240 | reverse complement strand
GTTTCGTAGGGTGACATCCAGATGCGATAAGTGTGGATGTCTCCGATTACGATACCACTTTTATCTTTTTTATATACCTTTTTTGCTTTACCACTAACATACAAATTACGATTTTCTTCAATATAGTTTCCGTTTTTATCCATGTCAGAAAATTCTCTTCCTTCAAATTCTAGCAATACATTACCATTATCGTCAAGTTTGTTATCCAAATTAGCTCTTGGGTTTATTGAAGTTTGGTAATAAATTAGATTACCATAATCTATAAAATTTGGTTTACCAAATATTTCTGCAAAATTTTCAATGGTTTCTAACTTTATAGATTTCCCATTATAAAACATTTGATAATTTTTAAATTCTATCTGCTCTTTTTGACCTTGATAAATTTTTAATTCTGATGCGTCGGATGTTACTTCAACTTTTTCAGGAGATTTTTCTT
>NZ_JBXUGK010000025.1:0-445 GCF_057180485.1 Chryseobacterium sp. HNCC26DJ240 | reverse complement strand
TTATCATTTATTTGACAGGAATACATTCACAGTTTCTTAATTAACCATTATTTCTTTATTGATTAGCTAGAACTTTCAGGGCTGGGGTAGCGAGCTACTGTGAAAGTAATCTCGTAAAAGTGATGAGTAATGGGTAATGATTGATGCATGATGTTGGGTGTTGGATCATGTATGCCTGAGACATTATCATTTTTTTTATCAAAAGCTTGGTAAAAGTCGTTTGGTGAGTGCTTTAGTTTTCTTTCCAGTTGTGACTTTCATTCCTACCAGCATTGCAAATCTTAACCTTAATCTTGCATCCAACTTAAATTTCAAATCTTGAATTTGATCCCGCACCCCGTATCTCGCATCTTGAACCTTGAATTTTGAATTTCGCTTCCTGCATCCCGAATCTTGAATATTGAACGACTCTCTGCATCCGGCATCCCGCATCTTGAATTTTGAA
>NZ_JBXUGK010000024.1:0-459 GCF_057180485.1 Chryseobacterium sp. HNCC26DJ240 | reverse complement strand
GATTCGACGTTATTCAATGCGTTTCATCCACGGATATTGTTGTTAAACCCTTACGGGTTTTTGAGAAATAAAAACAGAAATATAATTCAATATAGATACCGGAGTCTTTGATTGGTTTGTGTTATAAGCATATTTGCTGAATCTCATTTTCGGAAGAAATGACGGCTGGGAGGATTCGACGTCATTCAATGCGTTTCATCCACGGATATTGTTGTTAAACCCTTACGATGAAAAACAGAGATACAATTCAACAGCAGATGGTTTGATTCTTCTCCATGGGTTACACCCACGGCTACTGTTGTTGAACCACTGCGTGGTTCGCCTCATAAACAAAGGCAATCTTGGGAGTAAATCTTTATTTATACGGGAATTTTTAGTTTGATGCGTAACAGCACTTGGATCTTTTAACTTTTTACCTGGCTCTTCACCCTGATTCTTTTTACTTTTTACCTGGCTCTT
>NZ_JBXUGK010000023.1:0-581 GCF_057180485.1 Chryseobacterium sp. HNCC26DJ240 | reverse complement strand
GCCGTTTAATGCCGGGATTTTGGATTTGGCGCTATCTTCCTTATTAGGAACAATACTCATTGTTTCGTAGGGTGACATCCAGATTCTGTATGTAGTAACATCTCCTTGTAATATTCCGTTTTTATCTTTCAAAAATAAATCCTTTCCACCATTTCTGTACAACTCATAATTTTCTCTGATTAAACCTATATTGTCAGAAACTGGATATTTTTTCCCTTTGTACTCAAATAAAATTTTTCCATTTTTATCCTTTTCGGGATATATACTGGAAAAAAAAATATTGGATTATTATGATAAATAAAATTGTGAGCTTGAAATGTTGGAGTTCCAAATATCTTTACTGCATCTGCTATACTGCCCAATTTTACTGCCTTTCCATTATAGACGATTTTATAGCTCTGAAATTCAAATTGATGCTCTTGCTTTTGATATTCCTGCACTTCAGAAAGTGCAGATTTCTCTTTCTTTTTAGTTTCAGATTTCTCCTGACCATTACAAGAATAGTTTAGGGTAAATAAAAATATATAAAAAAGGAATTTCATCATTAATCTTTATCTTTCAAACTGTAATAATAATTAATG
>NZ_JBXUGK010000022.1:0-604 GCF_057180485.1 Chryseobacterium sp. HNCC26DJ240 | reverse complement strand
ATAGTTGTTTAGTTGCCTGGTGGAGTAGAAGAATCAGAGAAAAGAGCCAGGTAAAAAGTAAAAAGAATCAGGGTGAAGAGCCAGGTAAAAAGTTAAAAGATCCAAGTGCTGTTACGCATCAAACTGAAATTTCCCAATAAATAACGAATTACTCCCAAGATTGCCTTTGTTTATGAGGCGAACCACGCAGTGGTTCAACAACAGTAGCCGTGGGTGTAACCCATGGAGAAGAATCAAACCATCTACTGTTGAATTGTATTTCTGTTTTTCATTTCTCAAAACCCGTAATGGTTCAACAACAATATACGTGGGTGAAACGCATTGAATGACGTCGAATCATCCCAGCCGTCAGTTATTTTAAAAATATGATTCAGCAAATATGCTTGTAACACAAACCAATCAAAGACTCCGGTATCTACTGTTGAATTATATTTCTGTTTTTCATTTCTCAAAACCCGTAATGGTTTAATGTGAATAGCCGTGTGTGCAACCCATGGAAATCGCACCCATCATTTCGTATTCCGTAGGAATAGCATCTGTGTAGTGAAATGCAACATTGCACAATCAGCAGTCCGTAGGACTGCAATCTCCACCCCAACCCCAG
>NZ_JBXUGK010000021.1:0-900 GCF_057180485.1 Chryseobacterium sp. HNCC26DJ240 | reverse complement strand
TATCAGCATTGTTCCTGATGAAGCGGCTATTGCTACTTCTAAAATCCCGGCATTAAACGGCTACATAAAAATTAATGGGCAACTCATTCACCAAAGTATTACCAAAAAAGAATTGATAGAAAAACTAAAACCAATGCCGGAAGGTGGCAAAATTGTGGGCATGCTTGGAGATCCCGTCTTGATTTATGATTTGGGAGATAAAGCAAAAGATTTTGATCCGAATATGGATCCCGATGATCCCAGAGTTTTTATAGACATTGTTTTCAAAATAGATCCTAAAACCAAAGAAGAAAAGGGGATTTATTATATTAATTATTATTACAGTTTGAAAGATAAAGATTAATGATGATGAAATTCCTTTTTTATCTACTTTTATTTACCCTAAACTATTCTTGTAATGGTCAGGACAAATCTGAACCAAAAAAACATGAGTCATCAGAGATGTCCTCATCACAGGAATATCAACAACAAAAGTATCAGATAGAATTTGATAATTATTCAATGTATGTTAATGGAAAACGTGTCAAGTTAGGATCTGTTTCGGAATTTGGAAAAGTTTATGGTAAACCTGATTATATCAATTTTGGTGATTTGATTTATTATAAAACCCCCATTAATCCTAAAGCAAATCTGGAAAATAAATTAGATAAATATGGAAATTATTTAGTAGTTGTTGAAAATACTGAATTACCAATAAATGATAAAGATGGTAATCGTATTGAAAATAATTATAGAAGGGTTATAGAAAATAATGGTACCGATGCGTATAAGGTTGACGAAAAAAAAATTCCCATTGGCTTAATCCACACTTATCGCATCTGGATGTCTCCCTACGAAACAATGAGTATTGTTCCTAATAAGGAAGATAGCGCCAAATCCAAAATCCCGGCATTAAACGGT
>NZ_JBXUGK010000020.1:0-1032 GCF_057180485.1 Chryseobacterium sp. HNCC26DJ240 | reverse complement strand
AAACCTAAAATATCCGGAATATCATCTTCAGAGATGAGAGAAGATAGCCGAGGATAATACCTATGTGTAATTATTGGTTGGTTTGGCATACTCTTTTTTCTTTTTGTATTTATAATTTTATTTTTCTAATTTCCACATACCATCTTCTTTTTTAAATAGTACATCTGAAGAACCTGAAGACTTTCATTTAAAGTTGATGTCCAAAATATTTTAATTTGTAATAACCCATTTATCACCTCTTTTAAAAATTTCATATAGTGCTCCCGCACCATTTCCCTCAATGTAACTATTTCTCACAACTATGTATCCTCCATCTTCTTTCTTATTATATAATATTCTGGAAATACTGTACTCTCCTACATAAATGTGATTTTTATATTTAATTGTATCACTTTTTGAACCTATATTAATACAATTACTTGGAAGTTTTAATTTATCGACATCAAATTTTATATCATCTTTATAATCTTTTAAATTGATATATAAAATTACTTTCGAAGACATGGTATTGGGATCATATTTGAACAACGAATCTTTAATCGTATATGTAAACTTATTGTTATAAAACAGAAGTGAATCAAATAGTTTTTTATAAGTAAAATAATCAATCGATGGTGCTTTAAACTCAAAACCATGCTTCTTTAGTTCATTATTCAGATAGATACTGTCTTTAGAATCAATTCCATGTTTAACCATGGTGATTATAGCATCATCCCTGATTTGTCTATTGAATACAGTATTCAATGCTTTGTAATCTTTATCTTTTACAGTTTCGTTGTTACAGCTTAATAGAAATAAAAACGAAATAATAAATATTAGGTTAATTTTGTTTTTCATAATATCTTATTATATATTCCATCTCTTTCTTCAATTTGTTGAATTTTTTATCATTAGGACTAATATTCTGATATGAAAGTGTAGTTTGATAAATTACCCATGCTCCTACCAAAAGCTCGATATCTGAAAACATAATTTTTCCAGTTTTAATTAGTCTATTATAAATACTAAAAACTTCTACAAAACCATTAGCAT
>NZ_JBXUGK010000019.1:0-1055 GCF_057180485.1 Chryseobacterium sp. HNCC26DJ240 | reverse complement strand
TCTTAGCAAAGAGCGAACTAATATATCAGAACTTGCAAGGGAATTGGGAATCGCAGTCACGCTGCTTTATAAATGGCGTAAAGAATTTGAAGAATTCGGGGAAGGAAGCTTTCCAGGGAATGGAAATTTAAAACTAACCCCTGAACAGGAAAAGATTCATGATCTGGAAAAAAAGCTGAAAGATGCAGAGCTAGAACGTGATATATTAAAAAAAGCAATTGGCATCTTCTCCAAGAGCGGTCGATGAAATATAAATTCATAAAAAATAACGAATCTATATTCCCGATTGAAAAGATGTGCCAGGTTTTAAAACTAAGTTCCAGTGGCTATTTTAAATGGAAAAGCAGACCCTTTAGCAAGAAACTGCTTTTGAAGAAAAAAAATAAAAGAGCAGATAACCTCGATTTATTTCTCATCCAAACAACGCTATGGAAGCCCAAGGATTACTTTTGAATTGAATTCTTTAGGCTATAAAATCTCCAGAATAACTGTTGCAAAATATATGAAAGAGCTGGGTTTGAGAAGTAAACTGAGCAAGAAATTTAAAATGACAACAAACTCTAAACACAATTATTTGGTGGTAGAAAATGTGTTGGACAGGAATTTTATTGCCGAAAAACCTGCACAAGTTTGGGTTTCTGATATTACCTACATTCAAACCAAAGAAGGCTTTTTGTATTTGACAACAGTTATTGATTTATATGATAGAAAAATCATTGGATGGAGCTTGAGTAATGGAATGAGTACTGAAGAGACAAGCCTTAGAGCCTGGAAAATGGCTGTCAAAAACAGGAAAACAGAGGAAGGACTAATTTTTCACAGTGACAGAGGCGTTCAATATGCAAGTAAGAAATTTGTGAATACTTTGGAATTTTATGGTGTTACAAGAAGTATGAGCCGCAAAGGGAATTGTTGGGACAATGCCGTGGCTGAAAGTTTTTTCAAATCATTAAAAACGGAACTCATTTACGGAAACAAACTCATTACAAAAGAAGAAATGGAGCTGGAAATATTTGAATACATTGAAATCTGGTACAACAAAAAAAGACGGCACA
>NZ_JBXUGK010000018.1:0-2010 GCF_057180485.1 Chryseobacterium sp. HNCC26DJ240 | reverse complement strand
AATGAGTATTGTTCCTAATAAGGAAGATAGCGCCAAAGCCAAAATCCCGGCATTAAACGGTTACATAAAAATTAATGGCAAATTAATTCACCAAAGTATTACAAAAAAAGAATTAGTAGAAAAACTAAAACCAATGCCGGAAGGAAGCCAAATTGTGGGCATGCTTGGAGATCCCGTCTTGATTTATGATTTGGGAGATAAAGCAAAAGATTTTGATCCAAATTTGGATCCCGATGATCCCAAAGTTTTTATCGACATTGTGTTCAAAATAGATCCTAAAACCAAAGAAGAAAAGGGGATTTATTACATTAATTATTATTACAGTTTGAAAGATAAAGATTAATGATGAAATTCCTTTTTTATATATTTTTATTTTTTTTAAACTTTTCTTGCCAAGGACAAGAGAAAAATGAGAAAATAGCTTCAAAACAAAAAGCTGTAGTTAATGCTGAACAAGAGTATAAAAAACAAAACAACCGTTTTGAAATTCAAGGTTATAAACTATTTTACAATGATATCAATTTAAAATCAGATACTGTAGCAGATGTATTCAAAATATTAGGAGAACCATCCATTAATGAGGAAATGTACTATATCGATAAACCGATATTATTAGATTATAAAAATATTATACAAAAGGATAAGGATGGTCATAGATTATTTAAAAATAAGATTACAAATGAAATTTCTAGCTTGACAGAAAGCAATATGGACGAATATAATAAAAACGGAAAAACCATATATGCATTAGATAAAACTGGAGCTACATTAAAAGTTATAAGAAAATACAGAATAATTTTTAAAAAGCATAAACCCAGTTATGTTGCAAGTGATTGAGATTCACTATTAATGCAGATTCCTGTAGTAGAAGGTTTTGTGAAAATAAATGGTTTTTACATCGATAAAAATACAAAGAGAGAAGAATTGGTTGCAAAGCTAAAACCTACCGTAAAAAATGCCGATTTTTTCAATTCCCGAGGAACGATTTCCACTTGGTATTATGCTACGGAAAATGATGAACCATTAACCAAATTTGATCCAAGAATAAGACCTGCTTTTGATGGCTACATTCGAATTGATTATGCATATTTTGATGATGAACTGTATGCGATAGATTACTACTATGACATTTTTGAGTAATAACAGATGAAAAATCTAAGAATATTTTTCTTCTTTCTACTCTGCATCACTTGCAATGGTCAAGAGAAAGATGAGAAAAAAACTTCAAAACCAGATGGTAAGGTGAATGCTGAAAAAGAATTCAAAAAACAAAAAAGCCGTTTTGAAATAAAAGGATATCAATTATTTTTTAATGAACAATTATTAAAATCAGATACCATTAAAAGTGTTTTTAAAATTTTGGGTAAACCCGAGTACCCAAACGACTTATATTATACAGATAAACCTATATCCTTGACTGATGGTACCAGATCCGTAAAAGATAAAGATGGACATGCATTATTTATTAATCGAAAGGACGGCAAAACATATAGTTTAACAGAAGCAAATATTGAAGAATTTAATGAATATGGAAAAGCAATAATGATGCTTGATAACGAAGGAGATAAATTAAAAATAATTACAAAATACAGAATTATATTTAAAAAGCACAAGCCATTTAGCATACCAAGCAAAAGAGATTCATTATTAATGCAAATTCCTGCGGTAGAAGGTTTTGTGAAAATAAATGGTTTTTACATCGATAAAAATACGAAGAGAGAAGAATTGGTCGCAATGCTAAAACCTACCGTAAAAAATGCAGATTTCTTCAATTCACGCGGAACGATTTCCACTTGGTACTATGCTACTGAAAATGATGAACCTTTAACAAAATTTGATCCCAGAATCCGTCCAGCTTTTGATGGCTACATTCGCATTGATTATGCATATTTTGATGACGAACTGTATGCGATAGATTATTATTACACTATTTTGGAATAACAGTTATCTATAAAATGAAGATCCTTTTTTATATATTTCTTTTTAGTTTAAATTTTTCCTGCAACGGGT
>NZ_JBXUGK010000017.1:0-2532 GCF_057180485.1 Chryseobacterium sp. HNCC26DJ240 | reverse complement strand
TAATTCAACAGTAGATGGTTTGATTCTTCTCCATGGGTTACAACCACGGCTACTGTTGTTGAACCACTGCATGGTTCGCTATTAAACAAACACAGTCTCAGGAATGGATCTTTATTTATTTGAGAATTTTAGTTTGATGCGTAACAGCACTTGGCTCTTTTAACTTTTTACCCGGCTCTTTCTCTGGTTCTTCTACTCCACCAGGCAACTAAACAACTAAAGTTCTTTGAAAACACCATCGTTACCAGCCCCGATGACAGCGGCATCCTTTTGTGAGGCGGGTGGAATGAAATGGAGACAGCCGCAAAAAAGATATAGTGGACAGCGGGAAATAGCTCCTGAAAAAAAAAAATGTGGGAGCGTTTGAGAGTTGGAGGAATTTAGCGTGGGAAAGATTGTGTCTTGGAGGGTTGGTGATGCGGTGGTGGTTTTTAGGATTCTGATTCTAGATCTTCGATGGCAAAGGTGATTTGATCATACTCGAAGCCGCGGCTGATGAGATATTTGATGGTTTTGGATTTTTTTTGGTATTCTTTTAAGCCGTGCTGTCGGGATGAATAATCCTGATAAATTTTTGTGATGGTTTTTTGGTAGTCTTCATCGTGTATTTCGTCAAAGCATTTGCTGATGAGCTTTTCTGTGATGCCTTTGTGTTTCAGATGGATTTTGATTTTGGTTTTCCCCCAGTGTTTGATATAAAATTTCCCGCGGATGTAACTACGAGTGAAGCGTTCTTCGTTGAGATAGTTTTCTTTTAATAAATAAAGAAAGATTTCTTCCTTTGCCTCATCAATCAACAAAAAATCTCTCATCTTCTGCTCCACTTCGGCGTGACAGCGATCCTGATAAACACAGTAGTTGACCAGTTTCTGTTTGATTTCCTGAAAAGTGTAGGATTTGCTCAAGGATGGATGATGGGTGTTGGGTGATGAGTGATGGAAGTTGGAAGTTGGAAGATGGAAGATGGAAGATGGAAGCAAAATTACTTTCTATATAAAAAGGTGCAAAATAAATCTGCACCTTTTATATTATATATCAGCTAAAAGCAATATGTCACCAGCCAGAAGTCTTCTAATAATTGAAAAGTGCTTTGCCTTCCATTAGTTCGTTAACTTTTTTCTTTACAGAAGAGATTACTTCTTCGTTTTTGATATTGTCCACTACTTCAGAAACCAATCCTGCGATAGTATCCATATCGTTTTCTTTTAAGCCTCTTGTGGTGATTGCAGCAGTACCGAATCTGATTCCTGATGTTGTAAATGGTGATTTATCATCAAAAGGAACCATGTTTTTGTTACACGTAATATCTGCCAAAACCAAAGCTTTTTCAGTTTCTTTACCGTTTACATTTTTGTTTCTAAGGTCTACCAACATCAGGTGATTGTCTGTTCCGCCACTTACGATTTCGAAACCTCTGTCGATCATCGATTTTGATAATGCTCTTGCGTTAGACTGAACCTGCTTTGCATAAGTTTCAAACTGAGTATCTAAAGCTTCAGCAAACGCCACTGCTTTTCCTGCGATGACATGCTCCAACGGACCTCCCTGAATTCCCGGGAAAACTGCTCCGTCAAGAACCTGGCTCATCATTTTGATTTCGCCTTTTGGTGTTTTGTGACCGTATGTATTTTCGAAATCCTTGCCCATCATGATCATTCCGCCTCTTGGACCTCTCAAAGTTTTGTGCGTAGTTGTAGTTACCACATTGCAATGCTCAAACGGATTATTTAAGAGTCCTTTTGCTACCAAACCTGCAGGGTGAGCGATGTCTGCCCAAAGTGTAGCACCGATTTCGTCTGCCACCTCTCTGAATTTAGCATAATCCAAATCTCTTGAGTAAGCCGAGAAACCTGCGATAAGCATTTTTGGTCTTTCTCTCAGCGCCACTTCTCTCATTTGGTCATAATCAATCAAACCTGTTTCTTTCTGTACTCCGTAAGAAACCACGTCATACTGGATCCCTGAGAAATTCACTGCTGAACCGTGGGTAAGGTGACCTCCCATTGAAAGATCCATTCCCATGATTTTGTCGCCCGGTTTCAGAACAGCTAAATAAATTGCTGCATTCGCCTGAGAACCTGAGTGCGGCTGAACATTGACGTAATCTACTCCGAAAAGTTCTTTAGCTCTGTTGATTGCCAAAGTTTCAACCTCATCTACGACTTCACAACCTCCGTAATATCTTTTTCCGGGATAGCCTTCTGCATATTTGTTTGTCAAAACACTTCCCATTGCTTTCATTACGTTTTCAGAAACGAAATTTTCTGATGCAATCAGCTCGATACCGTGCGTCTGTCTCTGTCTTTCTTTTTCGATAAGGTCAAAAATAATGTCCATTTACTTTTTAAGTTTTAGATTACTTCAGCAAAAATAAGGAATTTTAATTGAGATTTAAAATTGTTTAGATAATCTTTAACTTTTGCCTTGATGCAAAAGTTACAAAAAATCAAGACTGGATACTACGGCTAAAAATCTTTAAAAATTTCTAAAAAATCTAAACTCGGGCGGAAGGGGAAGCAGGCATTTAATCCC
>NZ_JBXUGK010000016.1:0-2539 GCF_057180485.1 Chryseobacterium sp. HNCC26DJ240 | reverse complement strand
ATGGAAACGTATCCAAATTGAGGTTTTCAGAATTCAAGGATAAATGGGAAAATAAGAAACTTGGAGAACTAATGACTTTCAAAGTAACCAACTCTTATTCAAGAGATAATCTTAATTATGAATCAGGAACCGTAAAAAATGTTCACTATGGAGATATCCATACTAAATTTCAAACTCTTTTTGATTTAGGAAAAGAAAATGTCCCATATATAAATGAAGATATTCTTCTAAATAGGATTTCAGAAGATTTTTATTGTCAAGAAGGAGACATAATTTTTGCAGATGCTTCTGAAGATTTAAGTGATGTTGGGAAAAGTATCGAAATTACAAATCTTAATGGAGAGAAATTACTTTCTGGTTTGCATACTCTTTTAGCAAGGCCACACAAAAATAATTTCTCTAAAGGTTTTCTTGGATATTTATTTAAATCTGATTTTGTAAGAAATCAGATAAAAAGAGAAGCACAGGGCTCCAAGGTATTAAGCATTAATGTGGGTAGAATTTCTAATATTAATTTATCATTTCCTTCGATTTCAGAACAACGAAAGATTTCTGAATTTTTATCTCTCTTAGATAAGAGGATATTATGTTCAATGAAAATAATTGAGAAGTTAAAAACCTTAATGAAAGCCAGTCGTGAAAAGATATTTTCTCAGAAATTAAGATTTAAAGATGAACAAGGAAATTATTTTTCTGATTGGGATTTAACACAACTGAAAAATATTTGTTTTATAATCGGAGGAGGAACGCCAGATACCCAAAAATCTGAATTTTGGAATGGTAATATTCAGTGGTTTACTCCAACAGAAATAAAATCAAATTTTGTTTTTAAAAGCGAAAGAACCATCTCCGAATTGGGTTTGAAAAATTCATCAGCTAAAATTCTTCCACAAGGTTCTATTTTATTAACAACTAGAGCTACTATTGGCGAAGTTGCAATTGCACAAGAAGAATGTACGACTAATCAAGGGTTTCAATCTTTAATAGTAAAAGGAAATTGTAATAATATTTTTTTGTTCCATTGGATAAAGGAAAACAAATTTGAATTAATAAAGCGTGCGAATGGCTCAACATTTCCAGAGATAAGTAAATCAGAAATTGAATTAATTAAAATCTCCTTACCTTCACTGGTCGAGCAAACCAAAATAGCTAAATTTCTATCTTCCATTCAAGAAAAAATAGTAACCGAAAAACAAATTTTAGAAAAATTAGAACTTCAAAAAAAGTTTCTTTTGGCTAATTTGTTTGTTTAAGAAAACGAAGCCTTGTCAAGGTTTTAAACCTTGACAAGGCTCTCTCGAAAACCAAATATCCTATACAAAAAGATTTTGTAATAGATATTTTTTCTGATTTTCGTATTGAGTTAGCATATCGGTTTCTAAATTGATTTTTTCATCAAGAGATAGCAATAATTTATAAATCTTCTTTTGCTCTTCTTCATCCATTGGCAATAAAATACTTGCCCCATTCAAAAATGTTTCATTATTGATATTCATTGTATTTTTCGCACCTTTTTGAACTAATGGATTTAAATAATTAAAAGTATTGACTGATGAATTAAAATATTCGTGAAGTAAATATCCTAATGCAAAAGTATTAGGTGTAAAAACACAATATAATGGAGAAACCACTCCAATTCTTCCCGTCCTATTTTGCTTAATAATTCCAAAAGGAAAATCAGAAGTAGGACTTTTAGTGTAAACTAAATCACCGGGATAAACTAATTTGTAATGTAAAATCTCTTTTGCTGAAAAGGAACGTCCCAAATGTTCAATCTGATTAATAACACCTTTATGTTTTGCTACAGAAAATACTTCACTATATTTATTATTTGGGTTTTTATGTAAATGTTCTTCAGATATTTCAGATAATTTTTTTAGTTCCCAATTCTGTTTTTTATTATTAGTTTTAAACTTAATATCATTTTCAAATAGCTTTTTAACTATTGAAAGCTTTTGTAATGATAAACCCTCAATTATTTTCTTTTGGGTTTGAAGGCGAGAATTTAAAAGAGATAAAAAGTTTGCTAATTTGTTTTGTTCTTCTAATTGAGGAAGTTTCAAATTTAGTAACGCTAATTGACTTGAATACAAGTGCACAACAGAAATTCCTTGGGAGAGTTTGGCTATTTCTAATTTCTTTTTGCTGTTCAAATAATATGAAAGAAAAACACCATTGTTTTTAGTTTTAATCACATTCAAATCTCCACCTAAAGCAACTCCAGATTTGAGAACACAAGATGCGGTTGCAATATCGATTTGAGTTTCTCCAGACGCAGGAATTATAACATCATTAGCTTCACTTAAAACAAGAGAAGAAATATCTGTATTTGTTTTTGATTTTATTTCCGAAATAACTTCTTCATAAAAAGTATATAACTCTCCATATCTAATGCATTCAGTTTCACCATTTTCATCAATATCACTTTTTGAAATGCCTTTGCCCTTAGTGAAAGTTGCAATTTCTCCCAGTTTTTTAGTTTCCCATTTTTCAACCCCAAATTCAGTAAATCTGAGCTTTGGAATCCCTAAGTCACCTG
>NZ_JBXUGK010000015.1:0-3276 GCF_057180485.1 Chryseobacterium sp. HNCC26DJ240 | reverse complement strand
TTTTTATGTTATTACCGGTTTGCAGTTATTTTTGTGGCTAATGGCTAATGGCTAATGGCTAATGGCTAATGGCTAATGGCCTTTTTCTTTCAGGTCTTGTTACTGATTATTTATATCTTATTTATTTTATCATTCATCAGTTTAGATTAATGCAGCTCAGCTCACGAGGAGACTAACTTTTGTACTGTATCATGCAAAACGTAAATAATAACGCTGGAGGAACGAAATGTTTGTTTCTGCGATAATGATATCCAACTTAGATTCAAGTAATAAATGCAACGCCTTTTTAAAAGTCTGGGATTTCACTTTAGACCTGGGTCTAAAGTGAAATCCCAGACTTGGCGAAAAATATCATCATATCTTTGGGTTGCAACATTCAAAACTGAAAAAAGGTCGATACAGTTGTCTTTGAATGAATTAATAAAAATTACGGAAATTTAAAATAAATACAGCGGTTTTATCCTAAAAGAAGACAAATCATCATTATACATTATTTTTCGTGAAATAAATTATGATTAGTGAAGAAACTTTGGTGCTCCTATGAAGCTTGAAAAGAGTGTGTAAGTTCAAGGCTCTAAATGAAGTAAACTCCTTGTGAAGCTATATCCATTACATTAAAATATACTATGTAGACTTTTTTTCTTTTTAACTTTAATATTTAATTGATTATGACACAGTAATATAATTAATCTATCTATTTGCTTACCAAATATCTTTTGCACGAGGTAAGGGTGAGACGGGATGGTATACAGGTAGGTTTTTATTGTAAGGAATTACTGCGGATTTTATTAAACAGTGAGTGAAGATATCAGTCTTAGACTGAAAAACGGAATAGTATGTTCTTACTACGCAGATACTAATCTTATGGAATGATTTGAACAGTTATACAGCTATCATTGGTCGTAATCTAAAGATAATTTTAACTAAAATGTGCCTTTAGATTAAATTCTTAACAATTATCACTAGTGTAAGATAAATTGCGATAAGTATTATTTATAGTTTAAAGTATTATTTATAATGAATTGATTATCAGAGTTATTTTACGCATCTTTTTTTAGTTTAAAATCAAATAAAAAATCAGATATATTGTAATAATATTCATACATTTGCCGGTAAACTAAAAGCAGTTAACGATATTCCTGATGAAAAAATTAAGCGATGGATTTAAAGCATTGTATAATGGTGATAATCTCTTGAAAATCACCCGTGTACGATATATTCCCAGATGGATGGTGCTTTTCTTTGATTTGGCTTTTGTCTTGTTTTCTTTACTCATTTCTTATTATTTTTTAACACAGTTAAATGTAAAACTGAATTACCCGCATCTTCTTCCTTTGCAGGGGATTATTGTTGTTTTTGTAAACTTTGTCTTTATGTTTATATTCCGAACTTATGCCGGGATAATAAGACATTCTACTTTTTTCGATTTTTCCAAAATATTACTGTCGTCCGGAAGTACTTTGGTGACACTATGCGTTTTTAATTATTCCTTTTATCTGGCAAAAGGGAAACCTCTGTTTCTTTATCCCAATCTATTCTTATTCTTTTTTGTTTCTGTCTCTATTATGTTCTTCTTCAGAATGCTCACTAAAAGATTTTTTAGTCTGATGATAGAGTACAGAAGATCACCTAAAAATATGAATGTAGCGGTAATTGGAATTGAAGATGTTTCAGTAGCATTGGCAAGAGCAATTATGCACAATCCTAATTATCCGTACAGGTTAGGTGGATTTGTTACCAACAGAACAGATTCTAAAAGAGCAATATTGCTTGGGCATCATATCTACAGCAAAGATGAATTTTTTGAATCGCCAAAAATTTTACGTGAGTTTGATGCAGTGCTAATTATCAGAGAAATAATGAGCAAAAAAGAGTTGGAAAATTGGATGAACCTTTCTTTAGATAAAGGGCTGAAAGTTTTGAAAGCTCCTACAATCGGAAAAATGAGAGATCAGGATCTCGTTGGAGGAATCAGGAACCTTCAGATCGAAGATTTATTGAACAGAAGACCTATAAAACTGGAAAATGAAGATGTGATGAAAAGGCATTTTCATAAAAATGTCTTGATAACGGGAGGTGCAGGCTCTATCGGAAGTGAAATAGTACGTCAGGTTTCTGAATTTGCTCCTTCACAGATTGTCATTTTAGATCAGGCAGAGTCTCCGCTTTATGAATTGGAGATGGAGCTTGTGGAAAAATTCCCGAATCAGAAATTTAAATTTGTTTTAGCAGATATTTCTAACAGACACAGGCTGGAAAAAGTTTTTGAAGAGTACAATTTCTCGATGGTGTATCATGCAGCTGCATATAAGCATGTTCCATTAATTGAAGACAATCCTCACGAGGCAATTTTTGTCAATATTTTGGGGACAAAAAATCTGGCGTTGCTTTCAAAAAAATATAAAGTTAACCGTTTTGTGATGGTATCTACCGACAAGGCAGTAAACCCTACCAATGTAATGGGAGCGTCTAAGAGGGCTGCAGAACTTTTTGTGCAGTCTTTACAGAATACCGAAGGGAATACTACAAAATTTATTACGACACGATTCGGAAATGTATTAGGATCTAATGGCTCAGTGATTCCTCATTTCAAAAAGCAGATTCAGAAAGGAGGTCCTGTTACAATTACGCATCCGGATATTATCCGGTATTTTATGACAATTCCTGAAGCTTGCGAGTTGGTTCTTCAAGCCGGAACTATGGGTAATGGAGGAGAAATCTATGTGTTTGATATGGGAGATCCTGTGAAGATTATAGATTTAGCCAGACGAATGATAAGGCTTTCTGGGTACACTCCTGATGAAGATATCAAAATCTCTTTTATTGGTTTACGCCCTGGAGAAAAATTATACGAAGAATTATTGAGTGAGAATACGGTAAATATTCCTACTCACAATGAGAAAATTATGATCAGCAAAGATCATTGTGAAGATTTCGATAATGTAAACAGGTATTTTGATAGAATAGTAAGGTCAGCGGTTAAAAGAGACAAATACGAAGTCGTAAGTTTATTAAAAGACTTGGTACCTGAGTTTATAAGCAACAACTCAGAGTTCGAAAAATTGGATAAGAGCCGTTTAAGTGAATCTCAGGATAAATAGAATGTCTTTTGTGAACTAAGATTAACATGATTTTTACACCTTTAACTTTAAATACTGAATAATAATTCTATTTTTGTGCAAAATTTTAGACATAATGACTGTTAAAAAGTTCTTTTTATATGGTTTTACAGCTTGTGTAATGGCATCTTGTACCGCAAGGCAGGAAATCAATTAC
>NZ_JBXUGK010000014.1:0-3371 GCF_057180485.1 Chryseobacterium sp. HNCC26DJ240 | reverse complement strand
AATTAGGAAAATTACCCATATTTTTATCTTGTTTTTTCATCTTAATAATTCACTGTATTAGCTATAAACATTAAGGATACTTAAAAAACAAGACCCAATTCTTTCAAATAAACTTCAATTTCAGAATCCAGTTGAGAACGCTTGGCTTCAAGTTCTTTAATCTCCGCCATTACCGCCTGAATATCAATTTCGTCTTCCTCCTCAAAAGTATCAACATAACGAGGAATATTTAAATTGTAATCATTATCAGCAACTTCCTGTAAGGTCGCTTTATAACTGAATTTTTCAGTAACTGTACGGTTTTGGTAAGCTTCAACAATTTTATCAATGTGGGTATGACGAAGAACGTTTTGATTTTTCTGTTTTTCGAACTCTTTGCTTGCATCAACAAACAGAATATCCTCATCGGCTTCACGGCATTTTTTGAAAATCAAAATACACGTCGGAATACTTGTTCCAAAGAAAATATTGGCAGGTAAACCAATAACAGCATCAAGATAATTTTTCTCCTTGATTAGATATTTCCGGATAACCAATTCGGCTGCACCACGGAAGAGAACTCCGTGAGGCATTACCACAGCCATAATTCCGTTTTCATCCAAATGATGAATCATATGCTGGATAAAAGCAAAATCTGCTTTTGAAGAAGGTGCTAATTTTCCGTATTGTGAAAATCTTTCGTCCAACAAAAGAAGTTCATTCGAGCTCCATTTTGCCGAGAAAGGCGGATTGGCGACAATGGCATCAAATGTTTTATCAAGGTGCTGAGGTTTTTCCAGAGTATCTTCTTGTCGGATATCAAAATTGCTGTAATTGACACCGTGAAGAATCATATTCATTCTTGCCAAGTTGTAGGTAGTACGGTTCATTTCCTGACCGTAGAAATCACTTACTTTCGCTTCTCGTGCAACCCTCAAAAGCAACGAACCACTTCCACAAGTCGGGTCATATACAGATTTTAACTGTGATTTTCTGCTGGTCACAATTCTTGCAAGAATGGTAGAAACCTGTTGAGGAGTATAAAATTCTCCTGCTTTTTTTCCGGCGCCACTTGCAAACTGTGCAATCAGATATTCGTAAGCATCTCCCAAAACGTCAGCGTTGGTATCTGATAAATTGAAATCAATATCATCCAGATGATACAGAACTTTGGAGATTAACGTATTTTTTTCGTCTTCTGTTCTTCCTAATTTGGAAGAAGTAAGATCTAAATCATCAAAAAGCCCTTCAAAATCATCTTCACTGTTTGTTCCTAATGTTGATTGCTCAATATTATTAAGAATTTTGGTAAGTTCAGCTAAGATAAAGTTCGACTTTCCTTCCTGTTTCTGATGTCCTTTTTTAGCAATATTACTGAAAAGTTCAGAAGGTTTCAGGAAGTAGCCTAAATCTTCAACCACCTCTTCATAAATAGCTTCTACAATTGCTTTTCCAGCTTCAGAATTTTCATCAACGTCATTGTAATCAACTTCTTCACCAGAATCTAACAAGATTTTATTAGCCGTAAAATGGATTTTCTCTGAAAGATACTTATAGAAAATAAATCCTAAAATATAATCACGGAATTCATCCGCATCCATTTTACCTCGTAAAGTATTCGCAATATTCCAAAGTTGCTGTTGCAACTGACGTTTCTGTTCTTCTGACATATTATTTTAAATCCTTAATCTAAGACCTCAAAGATAAAAAAAATCACCATCAAAAGATTACGACATCCCGTATTACACTTAAAAATTAAAAAAAAGTCAATTACCGCTAAAGGTGTCGCTCCTAAGGAGCTTGAATGAATGTTTAAATATTATTTTGCTATAAAGTTTCAGCTCCCACGGAGCTCCTCTGAAAAATAAATGGTTTTACGATAAGATGATAATTACATCTTTACACTAACTTAAGCAACTTGTTCGCATCCTTAGCCCCTTAAAATCAGCAATCAAGTGAAAAGAAAACATAGAATGAATTCCCACCGCTTAGATGCCTACGGCATGACAAAGTGAGTGCAGATAGATTTTAAAAAGTATTTTGAAGTAACCTCCGTCAGTTCAAGTGTCCCGATGTTAATATGGATGTCCTCAGAACCAATGAACAGACGAAGTTTTGTAAAACAAAAAACAAAGTCGCAGCGCCACCCTTTAGGGTCGGGGTAAAGCGCTATCAAATGAATTCTAAAAAATTCCACTTCTCCACCTCTTAAAATAGCAGCACATGAAAATCGCCACTCCTGTAAAAGGAATGGCGACTGATAATTCAAAAAAAGTTTATTTATAGTTGTGTCTGTAAAACTCGGTAAGGATATCGAGATAAAGAAATGTCCTCAGATAAACGATTCTGCCAAAAAGACTAAAATATCGGATTTTCTGTTGATTTCTGTAATTCCGAAGCGTCCTTACATGGATTCCCCATTTTTTTGCTAAATCTTCTTCAAAAATAATTTCATCATCATTGAAATGAAGGATCATACTTTCAGGAGAATCGGTTAAAAACTGCAGCTGACTGATTAGGTCTCTCAGGAAGTCCTGAGAGAGAAATAATTTGTTTTTCATGTTCGTATCTTTTTTAGTGTTGTATAGTAAAATTAATAAAAAAAATATTTCAAAAACAAATTTTGGGTTAAAATTTTTCACTTTTTCGAGATGAAAAATAATGCATAGCATATAAATTTCTTCGCAACCCGCATGAATCCTGTAATATGTGTAAGATGCTGACTGTGAGATTAAATACACACTGTCAGGCTGAGCCTGTCGAAGCCTTAGTCTATAATCAGTGAGTAGAGTAGAACGTGACTTCCGCTTCTTTCAAAAACACTTCGACTCCGCTCAGTGTGACAACGCTAATGCTAACCGTAGTTTTTTACATTGTCAGGCTGAGCGGAGTCGAAGCTTAGTTCGGGTAACAAAACATTGTATTTCCTTCTTAAGTTTACGCCTTGGTTTATCTTAAAATTTATGCGCCTTATAAAAACTCTTCGTCTAACCTTGCGATAAAACAGAAATCACTTCAATTCTTCTCAGTTTGGCATTTCTTACACTAAACAGTAGTTTTTACACTGTCACGCTGGGCTTGTTGTCGAAGGCATAGTCAATAAACGATGTATAGAGTAGAACGTGACTTCCGCTTCTTTCAAAAACACTTCGACTTCGCTCAGTTTGACATCGCTAATGCTAACCGTAGTTTTTTACATTGTCAGGCTGAGCGTAGTCGAAGCTTAGTTCGGGTAACAAAACATTGTATTTCCTTCTTAAGTTTACGCCTTGGTTTATCTTAAAATTTATGCGTCTCATAAAAACTCTTCGTTTAACCTTGCGATAAAACAGGAATCACTTCAATTCCTCTCAGTTTGGCATTTCTTACACTAAACAGTAGTTTTTACACTT
>NZ_JBXUGK010000013.1:0-5662 GCF_057180485.1 Chryseobacterium sp. HNCC26DJ240 | reverse complement strand
ATGTTAAATAAAAGTTACGAAAAATTTGCGGGGTATTAAAAAGAGTTCTACTTTTGCACCACTGAAAACGAGAGGAAGTAAGTAGCGCAGAAAGCTAAGATAAGCAGAAACTTTTAAAAAAATACACACTGAAAAATTTGCAAGAATAAAAAACAGTTGTATATTTGCAGTCCCAATTAAGGGAGCGCAGGAGTTTGATTGATTAATGAAAAGTAAGAGAAATTAAGGTCATCAAAAAACTTTAAAATTTTCTTCAGAAACATTTGGTCAATTGGAAATAACTTATTACTTTTGCACTCGCAAATACGGAGCGACACTGACAGAAAGATTGCTTCGTTAAAAAGCGGAAGATTAGAGATCATTGAAGATACAATATAACAACCAAAAAATAAGGAAAAACTAAAGCGTAATTAATAAACTTTGAGTGAGTCAGACAAACATACAATGGAGAGTTTGATCCTGGCTCAGGATGAACGCTAGCGGGAGGCCTAACACATGCAAGCCGAGCGGTATTTCTTCTTCGGAAGAGAGAGAGCGGCGTACGGGTGCGGAACACGTGTGCAACCTGCCTTTATCTGGGGGATAGCCTTTCGAAAGGAAGATTAATACCCCATAATATATTGAATGGCATCATTTAATATTGAAAACTCCGGTGGATAGAGATGGGCACGCGCAAGATTAGATAGTTGGTGAGGTAACGGCTCACCAAGTCAGTGATCTTTAGGGGGCCTGAGAGGGTGATCCCCCACACTGGTACTGAGACACGGACCAGACTCCTACGGGAGGCAGCAGTGAGGAATATTGGACAATGGGTGAGAGCCTGATCCAGCCATCCCGCGTGAAGGACGACGGTTCTATGGATTGTAAACTTCTTTTATATAGGGATAAACCTACTCTCGTGAGAGTAGCTGAAGGTACTATATGAATAAGCACCGGCTAACTCCGTGCCAGCAGCCGCGGTAATACGGAGGGTGCAAGCGTTATCCGGATTTATTGGGTTTAAAGGGTCCGTAGGCGGATCTGTAAGTCAGTGGTGAAATCTCACAGCTTAACTGTGAAACTGCCATTGATACTGCAGGTCTTGAGTAAAGTAGAAGTGGCTGGAATAAGTAGTGTAGCGGTGAAATGCATAGATATTACTTAGAACACCAATTGCGAAGGCAGGTCACTATGTTTTAACTGACGCTGATGGACGAAAGCGTGGGGAGCGAACAGGATTAGATACCCTGGTAGTCCACGCCGTAAACGATGCTAACTCGTTTTTGGGGCTTCGGCTTCAGAGACTAAGCGAAAGTGATAAGTTAGCCACCTGGGGAGTACGTTCGCAAGAATGAAACTCAAAGGAATTGACGGGGGCCCGCACAAGCGGTGGATTATGTGGTTTAATTCGATGATACGCGAGGAACCTTACCAAGGCTTAAATGGGAATTGACAGGTTTAGAAATAGACTTTTCTTCGGACAATTTTCAAGGTGCTGCATGGTTGTCGTCAGCTCGTGCCGTGAGGTGTTAGGTTAAGTCCTGCAACGAGCGCAACCCCTGTCACTAGTTGCCATCATTCAGTTGGGGACTCTAGTGAGACTGCCTACGCAAGTAGAGAGGAAGGTGGGGATGACGTCAAATCATCACGGCCCTTACGCCTTGGGCCACACACGTAATACAATGGCCAGTACAGAGGGCAGCTACCTAGCGATAGGATGCGAATCTCGAAAGCTGGTCTCAGTTCGGATTGGAGTCTGCAACTCGACTCTATGAAGCTGGAATCGCTAGTAATCGCGCATCAGCCATGGCGCGGTGAATACGTTCCCGGGCCTTGTACACACCGCCCGTCAAGCCATGGAAGTTTGGGGTACCTGAAGTCGGTGACCGTAACAGGAGCTGCCTAGGGTAAAACAAGTAACTAGGGCTAAGTCGTAACAAGGTAGCCGTACCGGAAGGTGCGGCTGGAACATCTCATTTTAGAGCGTCTTTAGACGTTAAACAAAAACAGTACGCAAGTACAATGTACTTATTTAAAGTTTATACCTTTAGTTTTTTTATTTGGTTGTCATATTATAAAAACATAAACCCACTAGAAATTAGTATAAGGGATAAGAGATTGAGAAATGAAGGAGAGGAAAAGTATTACTTATTACTCATCACCCATTACTCATAACAAAGTCTCGTAGCTCAGCTGGTTAGAGCGCTACACTGATAATGTAGAGGTCGGCAGTTCGAGCCTGCCCGAGACTACTAATTGAAAAGACGGGAGATAAAAAGACAAGAGATATGAGACACTTTAATAGTCTCGGGTCTCAAATCTAAAAATCTCGAGTCTAACTAGAGGGGGAATTAGCTCAGCTGGCTAGAGCGCCTGCCTTGCACGCAGGAGGTCAAGGGTTCGACTCCCTTATTCTCCACGAAAGTTTCGAAAGAGACATCATTTGAAGGTTTAAAATTAAAAAGCAGATAGAGCCAAAAACAATATTCTGCGGATTAAACTGGAAAAAGAGAAAAGATCATTGACATTAACGGTAAAGATATCACAAAGAGAAAACCGGGCGCGGAAAAGCGCTTGAGTTTACAAAAATATTTAGCAGCAATGCTAAGCAAAAATACTGAACTAATTAATAATTAGGAAAGAAATCGTTAAGGGCGTATGGCGGATGCCTAGGCTTTCAGAGGCGACGAAGGACGTGGTAAGCTGCGAAAAGCTCGGGGGATTGGCACACACGAATTGATCCCGAGATGTCCGAATGGGGCAACCCGGCATGTTGAAGACATGTCACTCCGCAAGGAGAGCAAACCCGGAGAACTGAAACATCTAAGTACCCGGAGGAAAAGAAATCGAAGAGATTCCGTAAGTAGTGGCGAGCGAACGCGGATTAGCCCAAAAGTCATTATATATTTAATAGAATGTTCTGGAAAGAACAGCCATAGAGGGTGATAGCCCCGTATATGAAAGGTATATTTTGATGATAAATGAGTATGGCGGGACACGTGAAATCCTGTCTGAATATGGGGGGACCATCCTCCAAGGCTAAATACTCCTGAAAGACCGATAGTGAACAAGTACTGTGAAGGAAAGGTGAAAAGCACTTCGAATAGAAGGGTGAAATAGAACCTGAAACCGTACGCCTACAAGCGGTCGGAGCCCACAAGTTGGGTGACGGCGTGCCTTTTGCATAATGAGCCTACGAGTTAATTTTACTAGCGAGGTTAAGCACTTCAGGTGCGGAGCCGGAGCGAAAGCGAGTCTGAATAGGGCGGTTAGTTAGTAGGATTAGACGCGAAACCTTGTGATCTACC
This sequence comes from Chryseobacterium sp. HNCC26DJ240, assembly GCF_057180485.1. Lineage (NCBI taxonomy): Bacteria > Pseudomonadati > Bacteroidota > Flavobacteriia > Flavobacteriales > Weeksellaceae > Chryseobacterium > Chryseobacterium sp. HNCC26DJ240. The sequence continues at coordinate 2,375 of NZ_JBXUGK010000013.1, read as the reverse complement.
CATGGGCAGGTTGAAGCTTTGGTAACACAAAGTGGAGGACCGAACCGGTTGACGTTGAAAAGTCTTCGGATGACCTGTGGGTAGGGGTGAAAGGCCAATCAAACTGGGAGATAGCTCGTACTCTCCGAAATGCATTTAGGTGCAGCGTCGATATTGAGTTTATTAGAGGTAGAGCTACTGATTGGATGCGGGGGAGTCAAATCCTACCAATTCCTGACAAACTCCGAATGCTAATAAATGCTTGTCGGCAGTGAGGGCATGGGTGCTAAGGTCCATGTCCGAGAGGGAAAGAACCCAGACCAACAGCTAAGGTCCCCAAATCTCTGTTAAGTTGAAGCAACGCGGTTGGACTGCATTGACAGCTAGGATGTTGGCTTGGAAGCAGCCATTCATTTAAAGAGTGCGTAACAGCTCACTAGTCGAGCGGTCCGGCATGGATAATAATCGGGCATAAACAGAGTACCGAAGCTATGGATTTACAGTCAAGGGACTGTATCTGGTAGGAGAGCATTCTATTTGCGCCGAAGCAGTACTGTGAGGTATTGTGGAGCGGATAGAAAAGAAAATGTAGGCATAAGTAACGATAAAGCGGGCGAGAAACCCGCTCACCGAAAGACTAAGGTTTCCTCAGCCATGCTAATCAGCTGAGGGTTAGTCGGGACCTAACGCGAACCCGAAAGGGGTAGTGGATGGACAATGGGTTAATATTCCCATACTTGCTCACACTAAAAAGGGGACGGAGTGACGTAGCTACTGGAGACTGACGGAATAGTCAAGACCTAGCCTTCGGGCGAAGTTGTTGTAGTGAACTTGCTTCCAAGAAAAGCCGAAGTGAAGCAACCCGTACCATAAACCGACACAGGTAGTCGAGGAGAGAATCCTAAGGTGCTAGAGTGAATCATGGTTAAGGAACTAGGCAAAATAGTCTCGTAACTTCGGGAGAAGAGACGCCATCAGCAATGGTGGCCGCAGTAAAGAGGCCCAGGCGACTGTTTATCAAAAACACAGGACTCTGCAAAATCGAAAGATGCAGTATAGGGTCTGACACCTGCCCGGTGCTGGAAGGTTAAGGAAGGGCGTTAGCAGCAATGCGAAGCGTTTGACTGAAGCCCCAGTAAACGGCGGCCGTAACTATAACGGTCCTAAGGTAGCGAAATTCCTTGTCGGGTAAGTTCCGACCTGCACGAATGGTGTAACGATCTGGGCACTGTCTCAACCATGAGCTCTGTGAAATTGTAGTCTCGGTGAAGATGCCGAGTACCCGCAATGGGACGAAAAGACCCTGTGAACCTTTACTATAACTTCGTATTGACTTTGAGTAAGTAATGTGTAGGATAGGTGGGAGACTATGAAGCAGGCACGCCAGTGTTTGTGGAGTCAACGTTGAAATACCACCCTTTACTTACTTGGAGCCTAACTTCTTTCAGAAGGACACTGCGTGGTGGGTAGTTTGACTGGGGTGGTCGCCTCCAAAAGAGTAACGGAGGCTTTCAAAGGTACCCTCAGCACGCTTGGTAACCGTGCGTAGAGTGTAATGGCATAAGGGTGCTTGACTGTGAGACCTACAAGTCGATCAGGTGCGAAAGCAGGACATAGTGATCCGGTGGTTCCGTATGGAAGGGCCATCGCTCATAGGATAAAAGGTACTCCGGGGATAACAGGCTAGTCTCCCCCAAGAGCTCATATCGACGGGGAGGTTCGGCACCTCGATGTCGGCTCGTCACATCCTGGGGCTGGAGAAGGTCCCAAGGGTTGGGCTGTTCGCCCATTAAAGTGGCACGCGAGCTGGGTTCAGAACGTCGTGAGACAGTTCGGTCTCTATCTATTGCGGGCGTTAGATGTTTGAGAGGGCTTGAATCTAGTACGAGAGGACCGATTTGAACAAACCTCTGGTGTATCAGTTGTTCCGCCAGGAGCACCGCTGAGTAGCTACGTTTGGAAGAGATAAGCACTGAAAGCATATAAGTGCGAAACTCGCCTCAAGATGAGACATCTTTTAAGGGTCGTGGGAGATGACCACGTTGATAGGCTATAGGTGTAAAGCTGGTAACAGCATAGCCGAGTAGTACTAATTACCCGTAGATTTATAGCCTAATTGGCAGCGAAGATCCGCGCCGCTCAGGTTCTCTCTTTGTGAATGTTTTTATCGATAAATATAGACACTGGATGTGTAGATATGAGACACGGGACGATAAAGTCTCTACTCTCCAATCTCTCAATCTCCTGTCTCTAAATACAGCCTTTAGGGTGGTTTTAGCGGTGGGGCTCACCTGTTCCCATTCCGAACACAGAAGTTAAGCCCACCAGCGCCGATGGTACTGCGAAAGCGGGAGAGTAGGTCGCCGCCAGTTTTTATTCAAATCCTCAATCATTTA
>NZ_JBXUGK010000012.1:0-9705 GCF_057180485.1 Chryseobacterium sp. HNCC26DJ240 | reverse complement strand
GTACAAGGCAGTATCTCCTATTTTAAGAATTCTTTTTACATCTGCCTGATCATAGAGTCCTTCTTCTTGAGGTACTTTTTGCTGTAGTGCATCCCTGATTTCACAAAGGGTCTGCAGGATGGCAATCAAATAATCCAACAGAACCGCCATCGGGTGTTGTTCTTTTTTCATAAAAATAATTGTTTTTGTGTTTTTTTGACTGGTGTGAAATCAATTTTATACTGTAAATATAAAACACCAAACGAATATCATACAACCGTAAAAATACGGTAATTACTACCTTATTTTTACTGAGAACAAACCTCTATTTTTCAGACTGTTATTTTGCAACCGGCAAATGCGTCGAAATTGCAATTCTGTTCCACATATTGATGGAAACCGCTGCCATAATAATGTCGGCAATCTGGCTTTCATTGAAAACCGTTTTTGCTTTCTGATAAGTTTCCTCTGAAAGACCTTTCTGGCTGATCAAAGTAATTTCTTCCGCCATCGCGAGAATGATCTGTTCTTCGTCAGAAAAAAGTTCTGTAGCCTCTCTCCATGCATTGAGAAGAAAAATTCTTTGAGGTGTTTCGCCATACTTCAAGGCATCTTTGGTATGCATATCCAGACAGAAGGCACAGCCATTAATTTGTGATGCTCTGATTTTTATCAGTTCTTTCTGAATCGGACTTAAAAAAGAGTTCTGAAGGGCTGTTTCCATTCCTATTCCTGCTTTGTAAGCGGCACTGTGTACAGTTGCCATGTTGAATCTTGCGCTCATAACTGTTATGATTTTTTAATTAATGTATCTATTGAATATTTATAATCTGACTGTACTGCTAATAAAAAAGCTGCTGCAGAAACTATCCACACTGAATAGTCTAGTGGAGCCTTTACTCCCAAAGCTATGCTCATTGAAAGACCGAAAATCATTAGAAGGAAACCAGTTCCCAATGCTGCTAATTTTGTTTTAAAACCAAAAATCAACATCAGTGGAAAAAGGATTTCTAAAAATGTAGCTGCATAAGCTGAAAAACTCCCCATACTTTCAGGAAGAAAAAAAGTAAGTTGAAGTGTATACTTTTCAAAGTTTTCCCAGTTTCCCCAAGCTGAATTTTCACCCCACATCCCGAAACGGTCTGCTACAGCAGAAAGCATTGTAATCGAAATAGCTAATCTTAAAAATAATTGAGGAATCACCTGTATGTTGTTTTTCATTGTTCTTATTTACAGGACAAAGTTCAGAATATCTCAACTTAAAAATCTTAAACTGGTTTAAGAAAACAAAGTGTTTTTAAAATAAGGTAGAATTACTCGTCGAAATTTTGAAACAATAATTTCAGTAATGAATGTCCTTATTAGCATCAACTTAGTTTTTGACGGTTTGTTTGTCATTCCGTAGGAATCCAAACTAATTTACTTTCAGCATGTTGAGATTCCTACGGAAATCGAAGATTCGACGTAGTCAATGACAAAATTACTGCTGATTTTAGCGTCATGATTAGAAATAGAAATTTAATTAAATGGGTAAGTTCGTTGAAAAAATCTGCGGGTCATATTCAAGCAGATGTATGTACAATAATTGCTGTGTTTAACAATATTAAATCGTACTTTTTCCTCCCTTTAGGGGCGGAGAAAAGAAAAAAGACAGCAAAAACTTATTTACATTTTGTAATTCAGAACAAGGCCTCGATTCCGCTCAGCCTGACATGATGTCTCATATTTTTAACCCTAACAATATTACATAGAAAGGAGCTAGAAGCAGATTTATGGCATCATGATTTTTGCTAAACTGTGATTAAGAAAAGATTAGCATCTGAAATTTGTTTACCCCAGCCCTAAAGGGTGCAAATTTCAATTCACCGTTATTTATCTAATCAAAAATCAAGTTTTTAGAGACTTCCCATGATTTTAATAACTACGATGTTTAATTGAATAATTCTATTAGGAATATTTTAAAGTAAATAAAAATTGTGTAAAACTTCGTAATATAGTGTCTGGCAATATCCCATTCTTCTTTTTTCCTCCCTTTAGGGTCGGGGAAAGAAAAAAGACAGCAAAAATTTTGTTTTATTTTCTACTTCAGAACAAGGCTTCGACTATGCTCAGCCTGACATCGCTGAACCCGTCTAAATTATATTTGAAGAAATACTTCTTAGTTACAGTTTGTATACTCTCATTAATGAACCAGGCTTCGATTCCGCTCAGCCTGACAGCGCTACATGAGTTCTAAAGTTATATTTGATAAGATATCAAACCAGCATCACAGCTTCAGCTTAGCTCTTATCTCACTGAGATATTCCGGTGTAAAACCTAAAAACGACGCGATGAGATATTGCGGGATTCTCTGGATAAACCATGGGTATTGTGTGCTGAAATGCTGATACAGTTCTTCTCTTGAAAATTCATAAAGATAGCGGATTCGTCTTTCTGAGGCTGCATAAGCTCTCTGATAAATCATTCGGAAATATCTTTCCAATTGTGGATGTTTTTCAAAAAGCAACTGTTGACTGTGATAATCTAAAACGAGAACCAACGATTTTTCAACCGCCTGAACAGTGAAGTCCGATTTTATCTGTCTTTCGAAAGCGAAAGTATCGGTGATCCACCAGTTTTCGATGGCGAATTCTGTGGTTTGCTCAACACCTTTTCCGTTGATAAAGAATTTTCTAAGACAACCGGAAGCTACAAAATAAATGGATCTGCAAGTTTCACCACCAATCATTAAATTCTGCTTTTTCTTAACTTCAATGGTTTCAAAAAAAGACATCACCGAAGAAAAGTCTTCCTCAGAAAGCGTGATAAATTTATCTAAATGTATTTTAAACTGATCCATTTTCAGATTTACAGGATCAAACTTAAGTTTATTTTTTTAGTTTTACATCAACAAAAAATAAACATCATGGAAATTGTCGCAAAAATATTAATCGGATTGGTCGCAGTGGAACATCTCTACATTCTCTGGATGGAAATGTTTGCGTGGGAAACCAAAGGAAAAGAGGTTTTTAAATCTGCCCTTCCTCCGGAAATGTTTAAACCAACAAAAGGTTTAGCTGCCAATCAAGGGCTTTATAACGGTTTTCTTGCGGCAGGATTAATCTGGTCACTATTCATCTGTGACGAAAAATGGCAAGTGAATATTTCGCTTTTCTTTTTGGGATGTGTTTCAGTTGCAGGAATTTACGGCGCTATTTCAGCTACGAAGAAAATCTTTTTTGTTCAGGCTCTGCCTGCTATTTTGGGAATTATTGCGGTTTTGCTGAGTTCTTACCTCTAAAGCACAGTACCCATCACATACATATTTTCCATCGTAGGGGCTGCGCTTCCGCCTTCCTGCTCAAGGGTAATAGCAAATGCCTGAGCGTTTGGAATTTCTGATAAAGCAATTCGGGTATCTTTGTCTTTGCTGTACATTCCCGCACTTACCGGTTTACCATCAGCGATTGCCCACAGCTGGTATTGTTTGCCTGAAGGAGCTTCAGGTAGATTCTGTACATTCAGATAAACTTTGGTATTGGTTTTGTCCCAGAAAACAACTGCTTTGGAATCTGGATGGGTTTCAACTCCTGCCAAAACAATTTTCTGAAGATCAGGGTTTGAAATTAAACTCAGTTTATCGTTGATATTTTTAATCTTTTTCTCGGTCTCGTTCTGCTGATCTCTCATAGCAATGATCTGATCATCTTTTTCGGAAGATTTAGACATCCAGAAAAGATTGGCGCCTAAACTGATTACGAGCAGCACAGATGCTGCCACAGAGAGTTTGCTCCACAGAGATTTGGCTGCGCCGGCAGACTCTATATGCACTTCTGCAGGCAACGGTATGGTATTTGTCTTTTGCAGATTATCAGTTGAAACAACAGTTTCATGCTGACTTTGTGAGATTTTAAGCCAGATCTTATCTTTTAAATCATCCGCAGGTTTTACCGCCTGAGCCGTTGCAAGGTCTTCAAGAATTTTCTGGGTTTCTTCAAAAGCATTTCGCACTTCTGCATTATGAGACATCACGCATTCTAAAATGCCTGCTTCCTCCTGAGTTGCTGTGCCCAAAATATATGCCTCAAGTATGCCTGATGATATGTATTCCTGAGTATTCACTTTATCTGTAATCTATTAACAAATCCTTTAATTTCATTAACGCATTCCGCATTTTTGTTTTCACCGTACCCAAGGGTATACTTAGCTTTTCTGCAATTTCAGACTGACTGAATCCTTTGTAATAAGCCAGATCAATAAGTTCCTTCTTATCGTCATCTAAATTGTCCAGAATTTTACTGAAACCAATAAAGTCCTGATTATCTGATACTGAGAGTTTGGTATCGTTATATACGAAATCCGGAAGTGATTGGTTTTTGAGTTCGTTCTGAAAACTTTTTGATTTTAAATAATCGAGTGCCGTATTTCGGGCGATATTGATCATCCACGTATACAGTCTGCCTTTACCTTTGTCGTATTGAGGGATAAAATTCCAGACTTTTACAAAAGTATCCTGAATGATTTCTTCCGCTGCTTCCCTGGAATGTACAATCTTCAAAATTACTCCATACAAAGCAGCCGAATAGTTTTCATATAAATAATGAAATCCATTCTCGTCATGCCTCTTAATCATGGCGATAATTTCGTCTTCAGAGTACTTTGTTTTGATGACCTGGTGTTTAAGATTTTCAAATGTAGTAAAATTATCTCTCTAAACATTATGATTAAATAAGGTTTACAGAAAATAATTAAAAATGATTTAGCAATAACTGAACCATTATGCATTGCATCTTATCTGATTTATTAAACAATTTTCTTATTTTAAACATAATTTTAAAATATTTAACACTGATTATCAATTATTTAAAAATTATTATTCATTTTTAAAAACTGATAATTGTCATATCCTCGTACATCACCATAAGATCACCACATAACAGATCGAAAATTAAAATTCAAATAATTTAAAAATCAGAACAATGAACTTCACATCAAAATTCGCAGCCTTCGGAATGATCGCATTATCATTCGCATTAAGCGGAAACGCCGCTGCACAGAACATGAAAGAGAAAACAGTAATGGTAGGAGGTGCTGCCATGTATCCTTCTAAAAATATTGTAGAAAATGCAATGAATTCTAAAGATCATACCACTCTTGTAGCCGCTGTAAAAGCAGCAGATCTTGTAGAAACTTTACAGGGAGCCGGCCCGTTTACCGTTTTTGCTCCCACCAACGCAGCTTTTGAAAAGCTTCCCAAATCAGCAGTAGACAATCTACTAAAGCCTGAAAACAAATCTATGCTTCAGGGTGTTCTTACTTATCACGTTTTACCCGGGAAATATTCTTCAAAACAAGTTTGGGCAGCAGTAAAAGCTGGTGGTGGTAAAGCTGAAATGAAAACTGTTCAGGGAGAAGCACTTACTTTCTGGACCAAAGGAAAAGATCTTTATGTAACTGATGCAAAAGGGAACAAAGCGAAAGTTACCATTGCAGACGTGAATCAGTCAAATGGTGTAATACATGTTATAGATACGGTATTGATGCCTTAGTTTAGTGTTTTTTCTGCATCGGGTGATAGTACCGGTGCAGAATTTCTTTAGATATAAACCCATTAAATTATTAATATTATGAAAAAAACGATTACTGTTCTCGGCAAGCCCACACTGGACGCCGGAAGACGAAATTTCTTAAAAATGAGCGGCGTCGGTGCCATGGTAGCCGGTCTTGCGCTTGTAGGATGTAATGATGACTTCGATGAGGTTAACACAGGAATATTTGACCTTGGAATGGGAGATGTCGGCGTTTTAAACTACGCCTACGCTCTTGAACAGCTAGAAGCTGACTTTTATACCAAAGTAGTGAACAGTTTCTACACGAATGCTTCTACAGCAGAAAAAACAGTTCTTACCGATATTTATCATCATGAGGTAATTCACAGAGACTTTTTTAAAGCCGCATTGAGCGGAGTGACGAGTCAGGTTTTACCAAAACTTGAATTCCAATATCCAAATGTTAACTTCAGCGACAGAAATTCTGTTCTTGCCACTGCCAAAGCTCTTGAAGATACCGGTGTAGCTGCTTATAACGCGGCAGGAAAATTCATTACCAATCCGGATTATCTTGTTATTGCAGGTAAGATTGTTTCTGTGGAAGCAAGACATGCCAGTGCAATCCGTGATATGATCAACCCGGGCACAGCAGCATTTTCGGGTGATGATGTGATAGATGCCAATGGTCTTGACGTTGCCAAAGAACCAAAAGACGTGGTAGCCGCAGCAGGCGGATTCTTTAAAACACCGTTTACCTGGAAAGAAAGAGGTATCGGATAAACAATAATCATCATTAACCGCAAAATCAAAAATTATGAATATTCTAAAAATACTAGATACATTATCAGATGACGCTCTATTTACAAAATCATTATCAAGAAATGAAAATCTGAGCCAACTGTCATCTTTCGGAAAAAGAACCGCAGCAGCAGCAATTCCTTTGGGACTTGGAGCTTTTCTTTCAGGAAATGCCAAAGCTGAAACCAAAAAAGTAGAAACTGCAGAAACGGTAGCATTTAAAAAAGATGCTTTATCTGACGCACTTCAGCTTGCTTTGGTTTTAGAATATCTTGAGGATGAATATTACGCTCAAGGGCTTGCTAAGGCAAATCTAATCCCAACTGCAGACCGTGTCGTATTTCAGCAAATTGCAAAGCACGAGAATGCTCACGTTGCTTTTTTGAAAGGTGCGCTTACGTCATTAGGAGTAACACCAGGTGTAAAACCAGCTTTTGACTTTACCGTAAACGGAGCGTTTTCACCTATGACCGATTATCAGCAGTTCCTTATCCTTGCCCAGGCATTCGAAGATACCGGAGTAAGAGCTTACAAAGGTCAGGCAGGAAATGTGATGGGTAACAAAGCGATTCTTCAGGCAGCATTACAAATTCACTCTGTGGAAGCAAGACATGCTTCACAGGTAAGAAGAATGAGAATGAACAAAGGCTGGATCGAACTTAACAATGGCGGAAGTATGCCAGCTGCTACAGACCCGGTTTATGCTGGTGAGCAAGTAACCATGCAGGCAGGTTTCAACACTGCAACAACATTTGGTGCTGAGGCGGGATCTGCGTCTTTCGACGAAATCCTTACAGGAGCGCAGGCTACAGCGATTGCAACTTTATTTATTGATTAGTTTTCTCTGTTTAATATTTTAATTTTAAGAACAGTAAACATTTTTGATGTTTACTGTTTTTTATGATAAAAGAATTTCAAAATTCTGGTCTGAAACATAGAGAGCTCCTTCAGAGATATTCTGCGGATGAGTACTAAAGCCTTTTAGTTTAGATGTTTTACCTTTGAGAATAAGATCCATTAGCTGTTTTTCAGTAATTTTCTTTCCAAAGATTTCAAAAGGAGCTTTAAATCCACAGTTTTTAAAATCTGAACATCCAACAGCTGTTTTCCCTTTCATCAAATGATTCTGTTTACATTTTGGGCACTGCGTTTCTTCCCAGGACTGCAATTCCTTTTTAGGCGCAGGTTCAGTTTTCTTTTTTTCTTTTGGTTTTTCTTCTTCAAAAACAAATGATTTTCCTTTGCTATCAATCACTTTCTTGGTTAAATCACTCACCATGGCGATGAGTTCTTCTTTGAAAGTATTGGCCTCATATTCCCCACTCTCAATTTTTCTGAGTTTAAATTCCCACTCTCCGGTAAGCTCTGGGCTTTTCAGCACTTCATCTTCAATTACATCAATGAGTTGAATTCCCGTTTGGGTGGCAATCAGATTTTTCCTTTTCTTCTCAATATATTTTCTCTTGAATAGAGTTTCAATAATATTTGCTCTGGTAGACGGTCTACCGATGCCGTTATTTTTCAGCATTTCACGCAGTTCTTCATCATCAATCTGCCTTCCGGCAGTTTCCATGGCTCGAAGTAAAGTAGCTTCTGTATAATATTTTGGTGGTGATGTCTTTCCCTGATGAATAAATGGATCATGCGGACCACTCTCTCCCGCTTTAAATTCAGGAATCAACTGCTCTTCCTCACCGTTTTTGTCTTTATCCGACAACTCTTCTTTGTCCTTAGGCTCTTTTGCATAAACAGCTCTCCAGCCTGGTTCAAGAATTTGTTTACCACTGGTTTTAAAAGGAATTGTACCTACTTTAGCTTCAACCAAAGTATTCGATATTTTACATTCCGGATAAAAAACGGAAATAAATCTTTTGGCAATTAAATCATAAATCAGCTTCTCTTCCTTACTCAGATTCTGTGAAGGCGAAATCTCGGTTGGAATAATCGCATGGTGATCTGTCACCTTCGTATCGTCAAAAACCGTCTTCGACTTAGGAATAGGCTGTTCCAGCAAAGGAGCAATCAGTTCTCTGTAAAAGTTCATGCTTTTCAAAATCCCTTCAATCTTCGGATATAAACTTTCTGATAAATAAGTCGTATCAACACGCGGATAAGTCACATGCTTCTTCTCATAAAGACTTTGAATGTAGTTTAGTGTATTTTCAGCAGAATAGCCATACTTCTTATTCGCTTCCACCTGAAGACCCGTCAAATCAAAAAGTCTTGGATTTTTTTCCTTACCTTCTTTTATTTCGAATGACACAATCTCAAATAGATTTTCTTTAAGGTAAGAAAGTCCTTTTTCTGCTCGATCAAGTGTTTTCAGACGGTCAATTGCAGCATTGAAAATAACATCTCTATATTTCGTTTTGAGTTCCCAGTATTCTTCAGTATTAAAACTGTCGATTTCTTTTTGTCTTTGTACAAGCATAGCCAGAGTAGGAGTCTGAACTCGTCCAATTGAAAGAACACCCTTGTTTCCTCCAAACTTTTTTGTAAAAAGTCGGGTCGCATTGATGCCTAAAAGCCAGTCACCAATAGCTCTTGCATTTCCTGCCAAATAAAGATTTTTGTAATCATCAGCAGGTTTCAATTTTTCGAAACCCTCCTTAATGGCTTCTTCCGTCAAAGATGAAATCCATAAACGTTTGATTGGTTTATCACATTTAGCTTTCTGAAGCACCCATCTTTGGATCAGTTCACCTTCCTGCCCGGCATCCCCGCAGTTAATCACTTCGTCGCATTCACTTACCAGCCTTTCAATTACTCTGAATTGATTTTCAACTCCTTTATTCGGAATCAGTTTAATACCAAAGTTTTTAGGGATAATCGGAAGAAAAATAAGATTCCAGGATTTCAGTTCCGGACCGTAATCGTGGGGTTCCTTCAGGGTACAGAGATGCCCGAAAGTCCATGTAACGCAATATCCATTACCTTCCATATAGCCCTGTTTAGGCATCGTTGCACCTAAAACTTTAGCTATATCCCTTGCTACACTTGGCTTTTCTGCGATACAAAGTTTCATCTGAAATAATAAAATTATAATCTGCAAAAATCGACAAATAAAAGTCTAAAAAAAAATTGCATCCGGAGTTTTTTGTAAAATGAAAATCACAATATTAATGATTAGTAGTGAACTATTATCTAAAGCTGTCTCAAAATAGAGAAGAAGGATCTCAGTTTTTCTCAGGAGCTGTTTCCTGCTATCCGCTGTATCTTTTTTGTCGCCGGTTTCTGTCGATAATTTACCTGTTAATTCAAGACAAAAAAGGATGCCGCTACTATCAGGGCTAGGGAAGCGCGCTAGGAAGAATATTTATTTCTGAGAACAAAAGTTTTATAAGTAATGTTTGATGTTGAGTGATGGATGTTGGATGATGGATGATGGGTGCCTGAGACG
>NZ_JBXUGK010000011.1:0-103641 GCF_057180485.1 Chryseobacterium sp. HNCC26DJ240 | reverse complement strand
ATGACTGATATAGACAATATGGCATTGGATAATGCAATAAAAAACAGCCGCAGTACGCTACAGCCTGGCGATCAGTTAATTGTAAATATTTCTGCTCGCGACATGGATGCGGTAAGACCATTCAATCAGAATTATTCATCATCTGCTACAGTTACTCAGTATTCAATACCGAGCTCCAATAATCTTCCCCAGCAGTTACCGGTTTCAGGCCCTACTTATTTTGTGGATACCGACTACAACATTGTTTTCCCTCAGTTGGGTAAAATCAATACTCAGGGAGAAAATATTGAGACATTCAGAAACAAACTTTCCGGTTTATTGGAGAAATACATAAAAGATCCGATTGTGGATGTGAAACTGGTCAATTTCAAAGTTTCGATTTCCGGAGAAGTGGCAAAACCGGGAACTTATGTTTTTCCTGAAGGCAACGCTACGGTATGGAGTGCTTTGGCACTGGCAGGTGATCTTACGCCTTACGGAATCAGACAGAATGTTTTGCTGATCAGAAATGTAGATGGGCAGATTACAAAACAGAGATTAGATCTTACGAGTGCAGGTTTTATGAATTCGCCGTATTATTATCTTAAACAAAACGACATTATCTACGTACAGCCGAACTCCAACAGAGAAAAAGCGGCAAGAGTAGACCCGAATTTAGGTCTTTACATCTCGGTGTCATCAGTTGTAGCATCGCTGGTAATTGGAATTATCTCTTTGACGAGAAGATAAGCAAATCTAAAGTTTGTGCAAAAAAACTAACCAACTAAACAAATCAATGCTTAACCAATTAGCCAATCTGCAGTTAAGCAAAAACAAACATCATAAGCTAAATATAAAGAGTGGATAACAATTATATCGAAGAGCAGTCGCAGGAAGAAGTTTTAGATCTTAGAGAGCAGTTCAGGCCTTACCTGTTAAAATGGTATTGGTTTGTATTGGGAGCTATTGTAGCTGTTACAGCAGCATGGTTCTTTTTAAGGTATTCTATTCCGGTATATAATACAGAATCAACGCTTCTGATTAAAGAGGTTAAAAAATCAGGTTCGGGGCAACCTGAAATGTCAGTTATATCCGAAATCAGCGGTATCGGAAGCATGGGTGCCAATTCTGTTTTAAATGAAAAACAGATTTTAAAGTCAACCAAATTAATGCTTTCTGTAGTGAGAGAATTGGGGCTGGAAACCAATATTTATTCTCAGGGCAATATCAAGGAAATTGAATTGTATAAAGATTCTGCTCCTTTCACCGTAAGAGTAATTAGCGAAAATAGAAAAGGGCAGTATCCTTCAAAACCCGTTTTCGCTACAATAGAAAAGAACGAAATTGTTTTAGAATCTGAAAGCTTCAAAAAAACAATCAGAACACCGTTCAACAAAGCACTTTCGATGCCGTTTGGGGTGATAATGTTCCAGACGAATGCAAATGCTAAAGAGACGGTATCAAACCCTGACCATAAATACAGGTTAGATTTTATGTCAGGTACCAACAGGGCTAGAAGCTACGCTCAGATGCTGAATATTGAGATTGTAGAAAAAGAAACAACAGTTCTTAAAATGTCTATGAACTATTCTGTTTCAGAAAAAGCAGAAGATATTCTCAACAGACTGGCGGTAAATTATAATCGTGAGGCTGTATTAGACAAAAACTCGGAAGCACAGAAAACAGCCGAATTCATTGACGACAGAGTTCGTCTGATTGGTGAAGAGCTTGGAGCAGTGGAAGGCCAGAAAGAAGATTTTAAAGTTAAAAACAATATTGCGGATATTGGTGCGGAAGCGGAAATATCTTTACAGACTTCGTCAAAAACCAGACAGGCTCAGATTGAGAATGAGGCACAACTCGAAACAGTGAACAGTTTATTAGGATATCTTAATACACAGAACTCAAATCAGATACTCCCTTTAAATATCGGACTGAACGATTCTGAAGCGTCCATGAATATGGGAATGTACAATCAATTGATTACTGAGAGAGCAAGGTTGTTGGAAAACTCTACGCAGTTGAATCCGGTAGTTCAGGATGTTACAAAGCAGATTACGGCACTAAGAACTTCTATCATAGGAAGTTTAAACAGAACCCGCTCTGCATTACAAATAAGCAGAAATATAATTCAGGGGGAGCAGAACAGACTGTCTGGAAGAATCTCAAAGGTGCCGTTTCAGGAAAAAATGTTCAGAAGCATAGAGAGACAGCAGACCATTAAGGAAGAATTGTATCTTCTATTATTGCAGAAAAGAGAAGAAGCTGCTATTTCATTAGCAATTGCAGCACCAAAGGCAAGAATTGTAGATTATGCATTTACTTCTCCTGCACCGGTCTCCCCTAAAAAACAGATGGTGTTTTTAGGAGCTTTGATTATTGGGCTGTTGATTCCTTTTGTGATTATTTATCTTATTGGTTTGTTAAATAATAAAATACGTTCTACACAGGACTTAGATAAACTTTCAGGTGGAAAGCCGGTAATTGGCGAAATTCCTTCTCTGGTTAAAGGAGATGAAGAATTGGTTAAAGTCAATGACCTCTCACCAATGGCAGAAGCATTCAGAATCTTAATTACCAACATAGGTTTTATGTTACCTAAAAAAGAGGAAGGCAAAGTGATTTTGGTAACCTCTACCGTGAAAGGTGAAGGAAAAACATTTATATCTGTAAACTTGGCATTAACATTGGCAACGCCGAGAACTAAAGTAATCATCATCGGTTCAGATATTAGAAATCCTCAGTTGCAGCGATACAACGAATCCCGAAAAGGGCTTACGGGATTGGCTGAATTTATGTATGACAGTAAAATTACAAGAAAAGAGATTACGCATCAGACCACATTCAATCCTCATTGTGATGTAATTTATTCAGGAGCGATTACTCCTAATCCTACAGAGCTTTTATCAAACGGAAGATACCAGGAATTGGTGCAGAGTTTAAAAGCTGACTATGACTATATCGTTTTAGATACAGCTCCGTTAATGTTGGTAACCGATTCTTTCCTGATTGCAGACGCAGCAGATATGACTTTGTACGTAACGAGATCACGATATACAGAGAAAAAACTCATCAGCTTTGCCAACACGCAGGTGGAGCAGAACAAAATTAAAAATACAGCATTCCTGCTGAATGATGTAGATACTACGAACAGCAGCTATGGCTATGGATACAAATATGGCTACGGCTACGGTGCTACTCAGAAAAAATCATGGCGCAACTGGTTTGGAAAATAAGGTAAGTCTTTAATCGTTTATTCGTTTAACTGTCTATTTGCTTATCAAATAACCAATTAAACGAATAACCAATTAACCCAATAAAAAAAATGAACAGAGATCATAAAATAGCGGTCATAGGTCTTGGCTACGTAGGTTTACCTTTAGCAAGACTGTTGGCAACAAAGTATCCTGTTGTCGGTTTTGATATCAACGAAGAACGGATTAAAGCGCTGAACAGAGGAACAGACAGCACGCTTGAAGTAGAGGAAGATTTGCTGGAGTCGGTTTTATCAGATACAAATCCTTTTGGAGCTCAGAGAACAGGATTGTTCTGTAGCGTTGATATGGCTGATATTGCTGAGGCTGATATATACATCATCACGGTTCCCACACCCATAGATAAACACAACAGACCCGATCTCACACCATTGTACAGATCTTCTGAGACAGTAGGGAAAGTGTTGAAGAAAAATGATATTGTTATCTACGAATCTACAGTGTATCCTGGGGTAACCGAAGAAGAGTGTGTTCCGGTTCTGGAAAAAATGTCAGGTTTAAAATTTAATCAGGATTTTTTTGCAGGGTATTCTCCGGAAAGAATTAATCCCGGGGATAAACAGCACACGGTAGAAAACATTCTCAAGGTAACGTCGGGTTCTACTCCTGAAATAGGAAGAATAGTAGATGATTTATATAAATCTGTTATTAGTGCAGGAACTCATCTTGCACCGAGTATAAAGGTTGCAGAGGCGTCTAAAGTAATTGAAAACTCACAGCGTGATGTAAATATTGCTTTTATGAATGAGCTGGCTAAAATATTCTCACTGATGGATATAGATACCCATGATGTTCTGGAAGCAGCAGGAACTAAATGGAATTTTCTGAAATTTAAGCCTGGTCTTGTAGGAGGTCACTGTATTGGGGTAGATCCTTTTTACCTTGCTCAGAAAGCACAGGAGATAGGATATTATTCTGAGTTGATTCTCAGTGCCCGCAGATTAAATGATTCAATGGGAGCATTTGTGGCTTCACAAGTCATTAAACTGATGATTCAGAAAGATATTACAATCAAAGGGGCCAATGTTTTAAATTTAGGAATCACATTTAAAGAAGATTGTCCGGATATTAGAAATTCTAAAGTGATTGACGTTATTTCGAATCTTGAAGAATATGGGGTAAATGTTCATACGTATGATCCATGGGCTGATAAAATGGAAGTGGCAGCAGAATATAATATTAATCTGATGAATGAGATTTCAGGCTCAGAAAAATATGATGCCATAATATTAACCGTTTCACATAAGGAATTTCTTGGTGTGGATTTGAAGAGTCTTCTCGCTGATAACGGAATCATCTATGATGTAAAAGGAAGTCTGAGCAAAGATATGGCAGACAGAAGATTATAAATTTAGGCAGCTTAATGACCTAAGCGTTTAGAGGTTTAGTTGTTCAGATTTTAATTTTTAAAAGATTAAACAAAGAATCAATTAACCAGTTAACCAATTAAACTAATACTTTTCACATAAAGAAGTAATTTTGCAAATAAGCAAATAAGCAAATAAGCAAATAAGCAAATAAGCAAATAAGCAAATAAGCAAATAAGCAAATAAGCAAATAAGCAAATAAGCAAATAAGCAAATAAGCAAATAAGCAAATAAGCAAATAATAAAATAAAGTTTAATCGTTTAACCGTTTAGTTTTTAAACAGTTAAACGAATAACCGAATAAGCAAATAAGCAGTTTTTCTGCTGCCATAATAAAATCAACATGTTAGAACATGACGTAAGACCCTGGGGCGAATACTGGGTTTTAGAAGATGCGGAGACGCACAAAGTAAAAAGAATTTTGGTCTATCCTGGAGGGAGATTATCGCTGCAGTACCACCACCACCGTGCTGAAGTATGGACAATAGTTTCCGGTACGGGAACAATTACCATCAATGATGAAATCAGAGACTACGGCACTGGAGAGGTAGCACAGATTCCTTTGGGAGCACACCACAGAATGGAAAATAAAACCGCCGAACCTGTTGTTTTTATTGAAGTGCAGTACGGAACCTACTTCGGTGAAGACGATATTGTGAGAGTGGAAGACGATTACAACAGAGCATGAAAATATTTAATGTAATATTGTCAGGAGGTGTTGGGAGCAGGCTTTGGCCGCTGTCAAGAAGAAACCATCCCAAGCAGTTCCTCAAAGTTTTTGAAGGAAAATCTCTGTTTGAATTAACAGCTGAAAGAAATAAAAAGGTTGTTGATGAATTGATGGTGGTCGGAAATTCAGATCATATCGAATGGAGTAAAGATTTATTGAAAGATATCGAACTTCCCAAAACATTTGTAACGGAGACTATCGCAAGGAATACAGCTGCAGCTATAGGATTTGCCGCTTTGGCGGTCGATGCGGATGATGTATTGATCATTACACCTTCGGATCATCTGATTCAGAATCAGGAAGCTTACGAAAAATCATTACTGGAGGCTGTAGAGCTTGCCAAAAAAGACTATGTTGTTACCTTTGGTGTAGTTCCTACAAAACCGGAAACAGGATATGGTTATATTGAATATGAAGGCAGAGATGTACTTTCTTTCAGAGAGAAACCCAATACAGAAACGGCTCAGGAATTTTTAGACAGAGGAACTTTTCTATGGAATTCAGGAATGTTTTGCTTTAAAGCAGGTGTTCTCTTAGATGAATTGAAGAAATATCAGCCCGAAGTTTTCGAAAAATCTCTGGAAGCCTGGCAAAAATCTGAAAACAATTTGCTTGATGAAGAATCTTGCAGACAGATACCTTCTATCAGCATAGATTATGCGGTGATGGAACGCTCAAAGCAAATCAAAGTAGTTCCTGCGAATTTCAGATGGAACGACTTGGGTTCGTTTGAGTCTTTATACGATTATCTTCGCACCAACGGTCATGCTGTAGACGAAAACGGCAATATGGTAATCGGTACTGAAATTTTCACAGCATTTGTAGGTATGAAAGACTGTATTTTAGTACATACACCAGATGCCATCTTAGTTCTGCAGAAAGAAAAATCTCAGGATGTAAAGAAAATCTACAGCCAGCTGGAGAAATATCAGTCTACTTTAAGATAAAAAAACGAATCAATTGAAACAGGCTCATAAAAGAGTAATTTTGCAAATAAGCAAATCATAAAATAAAGTTTAATCGTTTAACCGCTTGGTCGTTTAGTTTTTAAACAGTTAACCAAATAACCGAATAAGCAAATAAGCAGTTAAACCTCTCCACAATAATGATAACAAAACAGTCAAAAATATACATCGCTGGACACCGTGGAATGGTAGGATCAGCAATCTGGAGACAGCTCTCAGATCAGGGCTATACCAATTTAATAGGTTTAACGAGCACTGAGTTGGATCTTAAAGATCAGCAGGCGGTAAAGGCGTTCTTTGAAGAAAAGAAACCGGATGTAGTCATTGATGCAGCAGCCAGAGTGGGCGGAATTTTGGCAAACAACAACTATCCGTACCAGTTTTTAATGGAGAACATGCAGATTCAGAACAACCTTATTGATGCTGCATTGCAGAATGAGGTGGAAAAATTTATTTTCCTCGGCTCTTCATGCATCTATCCTAAACTGGCGCCGCAGCCTTTAAAAGAAGAATATTTATTAACAGATACTTTGGAGCCTACCAATGAATGGTACGCCGTGGCAAAAATTACAGGAATCAAAACCTGTGAGGCCATCAGAAAACAGTTCGGTAAAGATTACGTTTCTCTGATGCCGACCAACCTGTATGGAACGCACGACAATTTCGACCTGAAAACGTCTCATGTTTTACCTGCAATGATCAGAAAGTTTCATGAAGCAAAAGAAAACAACAATGCTGCAGTCACTTTATGGGGATCAGGTACACCAATGAGAGAATTCCTTTTCGTAGACGATATGGCAGCATCTGTAATCTTTGCTTTAGAAAATGTACTTCCGGAACACCTGTACAATGTAGGAACAGGGGTAGATATGACCATCAGAGAATTGGCAGAATTGATTCAGAAAGTGGTTGGCCATACAGGAGAAATCCTTTGGGATGCAGAAAAACCGGACGGTACCCCAAGAAAACTCATGGACGTCTCAAAAATGCACGATTTGGGATGGAAACACAAAGTAGAGCTGGAGCAGGGCATCACCAAAACATACAACTGGTTTTTGGAAAACATTAACAACTTTAAGGAAGTAAAAATGAGCTGATGTGAAAATGTCATTGCGAGGAGCGAGGCACGAACGACAGCTTGTCCCGATGATTCGGGAAAGCAATCCGTTGAGCACAGCTTAGCATTGAAGACATTGCACACCATCAATCATCAATCATCAATAATCAACCATCATTTATAAAAATACATCATAACGATGAAAACAGCATTAATCACCGGAGTTACAGGCCAGGACGGCTCATATTTAGCAGAATTACTTTTAGAAAAAGGATATAAAGTACACGGCATCAAAAGAAGAGCTTCTTCATTCAATACACAGAGAATCGACCATTTGTACCAGGATCAGCATGAGCAGAATGTAAACTTTACACTTCATTATGGTGATTTGACTGATTCTATGAACGTCATCAGAATCATTCAGGAAGTACAGCCGGATGAGATTTACAATTTGGGGGCAATGTCTCATGTGAAAGTATCGTTTGATTCTCCTGAATATGTGGCGAATGTAGACGGTATCGGAACTTTGAGAATTCTGGAAGCAGTACGTATTTTAGGTCTCGAAAAGAAAACAAGAATCTATCAGGCTTCTACTTCAGAATTGTACGGTGGTCTTCCTGAAAATAAAAATGCAGCTGGATTCTATGACGAAAACTCACCGTTTTATCCTCGTTCTCCTTACGGAGCAGCAAAGATTTACGGTTTCTGGATTACAAAAAACTACCGTGAAGCCTATGGAATGTTTGCCTGCAACGGTATTCTGTTCAACCACGAATCTCCGAGAAGAGGGGAAACTTTCGTAACCCGTAAAATCACCATGGCTACAGCTGCAATTGCCAAAGGAAAGCAGGAATGTCTGTATTTAGGAAATTTAAATGCTTTACGTGATTGGGGGCATGCCAAAGACTACGTAGAAGCCATGTGGAGAATCCTTCAGCAGGATAAACCTGAGGATTTCGTAATTGCTATGGGAGAAACCACTTCTGTACGTGATTTTGTAAGAATGGCTTTCCTTGAAATTGGGGTTGAATTATCTTTTGAAGGCGAGAATGAATCTGAAATTGCTAAAGTAGTATCATGCAGCAATCCTTTATACCAGTTGGAAATTGGAAAAACTGTAGTTTCCGTAGACCCTGATTATTACAGACCTACAGAAGTTGATCTTTTGATTGGTGATCCTACAAAGTCTAAAACACAGTTGGGTTGGGTGCCTCAATATGACTTGGCTGGATTGGTGAGAGAGATGGTGGAGAGTGATTTGAAGATTTTATAATATATTAAATTTACAGTATTAGCTATAAGTATGTCTTCAAATAAAGTAATTGCCAAAAACACTCTGTTTTTATATTTCAGAATGTTTTTTAATATGGCTGTGAGTTTATATACATCACGGATTATACTAAAAATATTAGGAGTTGAGGATTTTGGAATTTACAATTTAGTTGGAGGTATTGTAGTATTATTTACTTTTCTAAACGGGGCATTGTCTGGTGCAACACATAGGTTTATAAATTTTGAAAAAGCTAGTAATATAAAGGAAAATATTAATAGAGTTTTTAACATCAGTATTACTACACATATTATAATTTCAATTATAATATTACTTCTTGCCGAAACCATCGGAATTTGGATTTTGAATTATAAATTAAAAATACCGAATGATAGACTATTTGTATCAAATATTGTATTTCAGTTATCAGTACTTACAACAATAATTGATGTACTTAGAGTACCATACAATTCTATGATTGTAGCATACGAAAAAATGTCTTATTATGCATTTGTGGGTATTTTGGAAACCGTTTGTAAACTTTTAGTTGTTTTTTCTCTCAGTCTATTTACAGACGTAGATCATTTATTACTATACGGAATTCTACTCGTTGCAGTAAACTTGGTAATAAACATTTTTTATTATGTGTATTGTAAAAAGCATTTTAGAGAGGAAACAAAGCTAAAATACTATTCAGACAGAAATAAATTAAAAGAATTATTTACATTTTCAGGATGGCTTTTAATCGAGCAGGTAGCTTACGTGGCAAATACGCAGGGTATTAGTATAGTTGTTAATCTTTTTCATGGAGTCGTTGGAAATGCATCTGTAGGAATAGCAAATCAAGCTAATGGTGCTGTTTATAATTTTATTAGAAATTTTCAGACGGCATTTCAGCCTCAAATTATACAGACATATGCTGGAGATTCTTTAGAAAATCATCGTAATTTAGTTCTAAAAACATCAAAATATTCTTTTTTTTTGGTAGCTATATTGGGTGTCCCTTTTTTACTGTTTCCCAACACAATTTTAAATTTTTGGTTGGGGAGTGAAACTCCAAAAAATAGTGCAGAAATCTTATCAGTGATTATCATTATTTCTTTCATTGAAGCTATTGCAGGTCCGTTTTGGATGTCAGCGACGGCTATTGGAAAAATAAAAAAATATACACTTACTTTAACAGCTATAGATTTACTTACAGTACCTTTAGCCTATATATTTATGCTGCAGAGCTTTCCAATTACATACGTTTTTATAGCAAAACTTATTACACAAATATTATTACAGATTTTTAGATACTTTTATTTAAATGAAATTCTGCATTTTGAAAAAAATAAATTGTTTAATCATTTGAAATCCATTGGCGCGATACTTCTATTTTTATTTTGTATATATTGGGTAGGTCATACTTATAAATCTATTTCTTTGTTAGAATTTTCTTTGAAAATATTATCTTATGAAACCATTTTGATACTTGTTATCTATTTATTGGGTATTGATAATGATGAGAAAAGCTTTATTATGCAGATGATTAAATCAAAATTTGCGAAAAAATGAAAAAAATAAAATCTTTTGTAAGAAAAAAGCTTCAGCAAAATGTAATTTTAAATAAGTATCGATTACATGAAATAATTCAAGGTCAGAATGAAATGGCTTCTCATTGGAAATCAATGATTGAAAAGTATGAGAAGAATGAAATCTATAATTTTGAATTTAAAAAGAAAGTTACATTTGATTCAAAGAAGATAATCTGGCAATTTTGGGCTCAGGCTAATAACTATAATGATTTACCTGATATTGTACAACTATGCTATAAATCTGTAGATCAATACTGTGATGATTATACCGTTATTCGTCTTAGTATGGATAATATTTCAGATTATATAGATTTACCCGAATTTGTTTTGCGGAAATTGAATACATCAAACTTTACGTACACTTTCTTTTCTGATTTATTGCGTGTGATACTTTTAAATGTTTACGGAGGAGTTTGGCTAGATGCAACCATTTTACTAACCGATCATTTAAGTAAATTTAAATATGTTCAGAGTGACTTTTTTTCATTTGAAAGATCATCTTCAAAACCAAAGAATTATAAATTTTTTGAAAGAACACTTATGCAATATTGGAGTTGGGATAAAAATTTCAAAGTAAGATTTTTAAGTAGTTTTATAATATGTAATTCTGATTCTAAAATTTTAAAGTACTGTCAGGACTTACTGCTTAATTATTGGAAGATCCAAAAAGAAAATCAACATTATTTTTCTTTTCAAATACTATATAATGAAATCTTAATAAATTTATCAGGTCTAGATGATAGAAATACAGAGGCAGATCATTTTGTTCATTTTTTACACAACAAGATAGTGAATAGCAACTTTGATATGTCTTTTGATGAGATTTTACAGAAATCATCTATACATAAGCTAACCTACATTGATGATGAAAAAATGAAAATTCTTAAAACTGTCTTAGCGAAATGATAGTAACGTTTTTAATTATTAATGTATAGAATTATAATGATACAATTTTTAAAGCAATTTTTCTCAAAAAGTAAAGAAAAAAAAGTAACTGAACCGTTTGCAATTATTAGTAATAATTGTTGGGGAGGAGAAATATACAGAGAATACTCAGTTTCATACAACACACCATTTATTGGTCTTTTTGTCTATGCACAAGATTATATTAAACTCTTAGAAAACTTTAGTGAATATATTTCAACGCCTTTAGGTTTTACTGAAAAATCTAAATGGATAGATAATTTTAATTACCCAGTTGGACTGTTAGGAGATGTGGAAATTCATTTTTTACATTATAAAAGTAAAGAGGAAGCAGCTGCAAAATGGTCGAGAAGATTGAATAGATTGTTGGAAGTTCCTCAAGAGAATTGGTTCTATAAAATTTGTGACAGAGATGGGGGCAAAGAAGATATTATAAAAAGATTTCATTCTCTTAATTTTAATCATAAGTTGTCATTTGCAATCTATGATTTTGATAATGCAAATCATGTTAAAGTTCGTGAAAATGAGAATTTTAAAACTGTTGAAGATGGAGTCCTTTTATATAAAGTTACACACAAGTACATCGATATTTTATATTGGATAAATAACAAAAGTATTAAAAGAGTGTTATGAATCATTTAATTTCAGTAATTGTTCCAATATATAATGTTGAAAAGTATTTGGCAAAATGTATTGAATCTATTTTGGTACAAAGCTATAAAAACTTAGAGATAATCTTGGTAAATGACGGCTCTCCAGATTCAAGCGGTGAGATTTGTAATAGTTACTCAGCTCAGGATGACCGAATTATTGTTATTGAAAAAGAAAATGGTGGACTTTCAGACGCCAGAAATGCCGGAATAAAAATAGCAAAAGGTGAGTATATATCATTTGTAGACAGTGATGATTTAGTACATCCCGATTTTATAAAATTGCTCTATGAAAATATTGGAGGTTCTAAAATGATTTTTTGTGATTTACAAAGATTTGAAAATGAGAATGAACTTATCAATAGCTCTATAAATTCATTCAAAGTTCAAACACTTAGTCAGGAATTTCTGTTCAATCATATGACAGACTTCCGCAACCCTTTAGTCATTGTAGCTTGGAATAAATTGTATCACAAATCAATTTGGGAAAATATCTCTTATCCAAAAGGTAAAGTTCATGAAGATGAATATGTAATACACAAGATTTTAAATGAAAATAAAGAGGTGATTTTTATTGATACTCCATTGTATTATTATAGAATGCGGAATGACAGTATAATGAGTGACAACAGTAAAATGTTAGCGAAAATTCAGTATTTGATAGAATCAAAAAATGAAAGATTAAACTTTTTTAATGAAAAAGGACTTCAAGATGCTGTTGAAAAAGAAAAAAAATATATTAACAATTGCTATCTAAGTGCGCTGAGATTTTATTCTTTCAAAAATTTACCATCCACTTATCAGAATCATATTAAAAGAAATCTGCTTAAGTTTAGCTTTAGACAGAAATTACAGTTCGTTTATTATAGTTTAAAGAAAAAATAGAATAGTTTACATGAAACATTTTATCTCAATAGTTGTTCCTTGCTATAATGCTTCGGCTTTCTTTGAACCGTTATTTGTTTGTTTGAAAAATCAGTCTTGTAATGATTTTGAGCTTGTAATGGTAAACGACGGAAGTACTGATCATTCTGAATCAGAGTTTGAAAGATGGTCAAAAGATTTAAATTTTAAGACTCAATGGATAAATCAGAAGAATGGAGGTCCTGGCAAAGCAAGAAAAACTGGAATTGAAAATGTTTCCGGTGATTATATATTTTTTTTGGATGCAGATGATTTTTTAGTTCCAGACTGTGTTCAATTTTGGTATGATGAAATCTCAAAAGATAATTTTGATATCCTTATTGCTAACTCTAAGACAATTTCTGAAAATGGCGAAATCTTAGGTATTTCTTCTTTTAAGAGAGAATTTAAAATACCATATTTAGATTTCTTGTATCAGAATTTCCCGTTTACTCTATGGCCAAGCCTATACAGAAAATCATTATTTGAAAACATTGATTTTTATGAAGACTTTAGAACAGGAGAAGATTTCTTGATAATGTGTCAATTATTTTCAATTGAAAACCTTAAAATTAAACTGGCTGAAAAAATAATCCATGAATATATTAGAAATAAGGGAAGTATCACATCTTCAATGAGTGACGAAAAATACCTACAAAATTATTTGGCATACAAGAATGGCATAGCATACTTTGATAGACTTGTTTGTCCTGATAATACTGAACTACAAAATGCCATTATTTTTAATAGAGTGATATTTATTTATGGGTCAGTTTCTAACAATTCACCGTATTGTAAAAACTTAATGGGAGAACTTGAAAATAGATATGATAAAGGTAAAGTTAGAAATATATTAAAAGGTTTACCTCTAAAGAATAAAATTGTTCTAAAGCTCTCATTAAATGGAGATTGGGGGCTTAGTTTAAGTAAAATGATTGTAAAATTGTCTAAAAAAATCAATTATGAATCCTAAGATTTTATTTGTATATAATATATTAAGGTTATTTTTACCGGAAACAAGTTTATTTTCTTTTAAAAATTATATATTGAGGCTATCTGGTGTAAAAATTTGTAAAAATGTTAAAATTTGTTCTAGTGTTAAAATTTCAGGAGACGGAAAATTAGTAGTAGGTAATAATAGCTGGATAGGTTTAGACACGACGATTTTATCTTCTGGTAAAGCAACTGTAATAATTGGAAGCAATGTTGATATAGCGCCTCAAGTGTTTATTGGCACTGGAACCCATGAGTTTAATACAGATGAAACACGCGTAGCAGGATTTGGTATCAATCAAGATATTTCTATCGGTGACGGAACTTGGGTGGGGGCAAGATCTACAATTCTTCCTGGAGTCAATGTAGGTAGTATGTGTATGATTGCCGCAGGATCTGTTGTGATACGTGATGTTCCAGATTATTCTTTGGTTGGAGGTGTTCCTGCTAAATTCATAAAAAATATAAATAAATGAGTAGAAATCTCAAGTTGTATTATTTTTTAGCAAATGTTTTAACTTTGATTGTGGTGCTGGCGAATAATGCTTTAGTAGGCGATTTCACGTCAATTTACTATGCTACATGTATAATTTCTTTCGTTCCAATTTTGTTTTTGGCGGGGAATGAAAAGAAAAAGCATAATATATTTGCCTTATTTTTATATTTAGTTTCGATTGTAAGCTTTACTTTTAATGATGTTGATCCTGTATTTCAATCTTTTTTCAGATTTACTATTTTTTCAGTAATATCAATACTTGTTGGACCACTCATTAGTTCTAAAAGTCTGTCATTATACAGGTATAAATTACTTATAAATCTTCTGGTAATTTTGGTAATAATTGTATTGGGATCATTTATTCTTACATTTGCAGGCTTGTATAAAGGTTTTGCTCTATCACAAGATGGTTCTGTTCAGATGTATCAAGGGCTCTTTAGCCATACTATGGTAATGTCTCCCATGGCAGGAATTAGTTTTCTTGTCATATTATCATATTATCTTAAACCAATTGGATTCTTACAAAGATTTAAAGCAAAAAGATTATTTCTTTTTCATGTTGTAATGATTTTAGGATTAATAATTTCCTTTTTTTCGGCAATTATGGCTGGTTCAAGATCAGCTGTAGGAGCACTTATTATTGCATGTATTTTGTTTTTTATTGTCTACAGTAAATTTAAGATATTTAAATTTTCAAAAATAATTTTACCAATTATTATCTTATTGGTTTTTAGTTTTCCATTATGGAAGAATAAAACAACTTTTTTAGTTGGAAAAATAGAAAATAATCAAGCTGCTGGTAGTTCAACAGCTTCTAGAGATAGTAAATGGAATCAACGTATTGACGAGTTCTTATCATCTCCAATTTATGGAATTGGCTTTGCGTCCGTTGACCCAAACGGAGAGGATGAATATAATAAAGAAAATGGTCAAATTGAACCTGGAACATCTTGGTTAGCAATTCTCTCAATGACGGGAATCATCGGATTCAGTTCAGTGTTATGTATGTTTTATTATACTATTATTATATTATGTAAAAACTATTTAACTTCAATGAATATGATGTGCTTATTACTAATAAGTATTTTAACTTTTTTCTCAATTCACATGATTGCGGAAGGATATTTTCTTTCCTCGGGCTCTTTATCATTTTTTATGGTTTGGCTATGTTTAGGGGTTTCTCAAAGTTATATACATAAAAATCAATTCTCATGAAGTTTATTTTTTGGCAAAATATCCTCAGCCTCCATCAGTCTGCTTTTATTAGAAATCTTGCAGAAAAAAATAATGTGATTCTACTCTCTGAAAAGGGCTTAGATGAAGAAAGAACTAAAGATGGTTGGAATATACCCGATTTTGGTAATGCAACTGTTGTAGTTTCGCCAACTGATGATGAAATAAATTTCTATTTAAATTATAAAGATTCAGTTCACATTTTCACAGGAATAAAAGCTTTTCCAATGGTCGATAAAGCTTTTAGAATTGCCGTAAAACTAAATCTCAGAATTGGGGTGCAATTAGAACCCTACAAATCTGTGGGCTTTAGGGGATACCTACGTAAACTAAAATATTATATTTTACAGAAAAGATTCGGAAAAAATATAGACTTTTTATTAATTATGAGCACATCAGGTTGCATTTCTTATCAGAAAGTCGGGTTTAAAAGAAATAAAATATTTAACTGGGCATACTTTACAGAAGAGCAGAACACTAAAATCGCAACAAAGAATACAGAAAATTTACCAAAATTATTGTTTGTAGGAAGACTTGATCTAAATAAAAATCTATTAGGAATTCTTCCTATTATAAAAAATCATCTTGATAAGATAGAATCTTTTACAATAATTGGAGATGGTATCTTACAGAATGAAATAGTGAAGTGGACAAATGACAAGATTAAGTATAAAGGAATAATTCCTAACAGAGATATCTTTGATGAAATTGCAAAAGCTGACATTTTGGTTTTACCAAGCTTATATGATGGCTGGGGTGCCGTAGTAAATGAAGCACTTACTATGGGAACAAAAGTCTTATGCTCAAAAAACTGTGGTTCAAGTGACTTGGTTAGTGGTAAAAGAGGAAAAGTGTTTTCATATGAGAGTAAAAATTTTGAACTTCAACTTCTAAATATAATAGAAGAAGGTTGTATCTCTGATAATTTAAGAAAGGAAATTGCAGATTGGTCAAGAAATCACATTTCGGGAAAATCAGCTGCAGAGTATTTTGTTAGCATAATAAAACATATTTATAACAATGAAAAGATACCGTCTGCCCCATGGATATAAATAATAATTTAAAAATTGCGCACTGCATTGCCTCAATGGACAGAAAGTCGGGAGGTACGACAACTGCAGTTTTGGATATTTTGATGGAACAGTCAAAATTTGCTAATGTGGAATTATACACTTTAAACTCTTCTGATCAGGTTTTAATACCCACAGATAGACTTCGTCTATATTCTGAAAATCCTTCTTTTTTAGATTATTCAATTGGTTTAAAACGTAGATTGAAAGAGTCTAATGCGGATATTTTTCATGTCCATGCTTTATGGAATCTGCCGATGCATCAAACGTCTGCATACGCGCGAAAAATAAATAAAAAGTATGTTATTTCGGTTCACGGCATGCTGCATCCTTGGGCTATAGAAAACAAGGGTTTAAAAAAGAAAATTGCGTTAAAATTATATCAGCATTTAGATTTATTAAAAGCAAACTGTCTTCACGCAACATCATTTTTTGAAGCCCAGTACATAAAGAATCAGGGATATAAGAATCCAATTGCTGTAATACCCAATGGTATAAATCTTTCAGATTATCCTTTGAAAAATAATATGGTAAAAAACAGTACAAGGAAAGTTCTTTTTTTGTCTAGGATTCATTTTCAAAAAGGTATTGAAGAGTTAATTTCGGCGTGGTCAAACATTCCAGCTAATCTTCGTTTAAATTGGGAACTTGAGATAATTGGTAGTGGTGATTCTGAATATATAAATGGTTTAAAAAACAGGATTGAAAAATTAAATTTACAAGAGCAAATTAAGATAGGAGAAGCTCAATATGGAGAAGCTAAAATTCAGGCTTATCATTCAGCAGACCTTTTTGTACTACCTACTTATAGTGAAAATTTTGGAATGGTAGTCGCAGAAGCACTGTCCTGCGGTGTTCCCGTAATTACAACAAAAGGAACACCTTGGAAAGATTTGAATGATTATTACTCTGGTGCTTGGATTGATCTTGGAGTTGATGCATTAAAAAACACATTGGAAGAGTACTTGCAAAAAAGTCAGATAGAATTAATGGAAATGGGTAAAAATGGTAGAAAACTCGTAGAAGAAAAATATTCAATAGAGTTAGTTGGAAAGCAATTCAGGGAGTTGTACGAATGGATTTTAGATAAAAGTGAAAAACCTGATTTCGTATTATGAGTAGTGAAAACAAAATAAATTTAGCAAACTATCAAAATAAGTTAAGTCTTAAGAATAAGATAGGAAGGCTTATATGGCAAATAATTTATATCTTATTTTTTAGATACTTTAGTTTCAAAATTTTTAATAGCTGGAGAATTTTCTTATTAAGAATTTTTGGAGCAAAAATTGGTAACGGATGTGTTATTTATTCAAGTGTTAAAATATGGGCACCTTGGAATTTAGAGATTGGTAATTTTGTAGCATTAGGATCTCATGTTGATTATTATAATGTTGATAAAATAATCATTGGTTCAAACACAACAATTTCGCAATACGCATTTTTATGTTCAGCTTCTCACGATGTAGCATCTATAGAAAATCCGCTCATTACTGCTCCCATTATCATTGAAGATCAGTCATGGGTAGCCGCAGGATCATTTATAACCATGGGAGTGACCATTGGGCAAGGATCTGTAGTCGGAGCTAGAGCTTGTGTATTCAAGAACGTTGAGCCTTGGACAATTGTAGGTGGGAATCCGGCAAAATTTTTAAAAAATAGAGTATTAAAATGAAGTTAAATGATTATAATCCGATACAAACTACTTCTTTTACAACACTTGAGAAAATAAAATCAAGAATTTGGAAGGTTATTAACATAAGTGTTTTTCGATTATCACCCTATAATTTTAGAGGATACAGAAGATTTTTACTTACTATTTTCGGTGCGAAAGTGTCAAAAACGGCATCTATTGACAGAAAAGCTAAAATTGATTTTCCATGGAACTTTACTATCGGGGATTACAGTAGTGTTGGAGAAAATACGTGGATTTATTGTCTAGACAAAATTGTAATAGGACAAAAAACGTGTATTGGTGAAGATGTTTATCTTATAACCGGATCTCATGACTTAGAGAGCAAAAGTTTTTCATTAATCACTAAACCAATAATTATTGGAGATGGTGTTTGGTTGTCAACAGGTGTAAAAGTTTTTCCAGGAGTTCATGTTGGTGAATTTGCTGTTGCTGGAGCATTTTCATCTGTTTTAAAAGATATTTCAGAAAATGAAGTTTGGGCTGGTGTACCGGCTAAGTTTATAAAGAAGAGATTTTTATGAAAATTGAAACTTCACTCACAGCCATAGTTCTTACCCACAACGAAGAAATTCATTTAGAAAGATGTATTGATTCATTGAAAGGCTTGTGCAGGAAAATAATTATTGTAGATTCTTTTTCAAATGATAAAACAAAGCAGATTGCGCTCGAAAGTGGATGTGAATTTTATGAAAATAAATGGATCAACTATGCCGAACAGTTCAATTGGGCTTTAGATAACTGCAAAATTACAACAGATTGGGTTCTTCGAATTGATGCGGATGAGTATCTGTACGAAGAAGATATTTCAGAAGTAGTAAAAGCTTTAAATGCAGCAGATAACGAAATCTCCGGATTCACACTGAAATTAGTTCGTTTCTTCATGCAGAGAGAGATGAAAAAAATGCCACAAATCAAAATGCTGAGACTCTTCCGTTTTGGAAAAGGAAGGTCAGAACTGCGTTGGATGGATGAGCATATTCAGATTGAATCAGGAAGCATAAAAGATTTAAATGTCCGTTTTGCAGATAATAATCTCAATAATATTGGGTGGTGGACAACAAAGCACAATGGATATTCTATCCGCGAAGCTATTGACTTGCTGGATGTAGAATACAATATATTGGGTAATATCCATCAGACCAATCTGGATGAGCAGGCAATTAAAAAAAGAAATTTAAAACTAAAATATGCACAAAGTCCTCTTTTCTTACGAGCATTCATCTACTTTTCGTACCGATATTTTTTTAAACTTGGTTTTTTAGATGGTAAAGAAGGATTTTTGTGGAACTTTCTGCAAGGTTGGTGGTACAGAACATTGGTGGATGCAAAAGTATATGAGATTAAGAAGAATTGTGGAACTGATATTCCAAAAATAAAAGAGTATATTTTAAAAAATTATAATATAAAGCTGTAATGAAAATCTCAATAATAACCGTTTGTTACAATTCAGAGAAAACGCTGGAAGATACAATCAGATCGGTAGCAGCACAGACTTATCAGGATATTGAATACATTATTGTAGACGGCAACTCGAAAGATGAAACGCTAAACATCATTAAAAAATACCCGGATACCGTTACAAAATGGGTGTCTGAACAGGACAGAGGACTGTATGATGCCATGAATAAAGGCATTGCCATGGCAACAGGTGATTACATTGGAATATTAAATTCTGATGATACTTTTTTTGAGCCCGAAACCGTAGGTAAAATAGTTGATTTTCTGCTTCATAATCCTGTAGATGCGTGTACAGGGGATATTGTACAGCACAGAAACGGCAAAATCATCAGAAGATACTCATCCAAAAGATGGAACCCAGCTAAATTAAAAATTGGTTTCATGCCTCCGCATCCTTCCATTTTCTTTAAAAAAGAGCTTTTTTCTTCATTGGGAAATTACGTTCTGGGGTACAGGATAGCTTCGGATTACGAGTTGATCATCAGATACTTCCTGAATCATCAGATCAGCTGGAAATATTCCGGAATTATCACCACCTCCATGGCTGTAGGTGGCGCGAGCAGCTCAGGAATGGGCAGTTACCACACCATCACAGAAGAAGTAGGCAAGGCCTTTAAAGACAATCAAATTGACTACTCACCACTGAAAGTAAAATACAGAATGGTCTGGAAACTCTTCAGTTTTATAAAAAAGTAAAATTAATAACGTTGAGAGTCTATATTGACATAGAATTTTTCCTCCCTTTAGGGTCGGGGTAAAGAAAAATTCTTTAGATAATCTGGAAACTCTTCAGTTTTATAAAAAAGTAAATCAAAAACAACCATTTTGTCATCCTGAGCTTGACTAGGGATTTTTTGAAGAAATAAACTTTGTCAAAAAAAGCGGTTCTTAAAGTGAGGAAAATTACTCCCTTTAGGGTTGGGGTAAATAATTTTACTCAATTGTTTTCACGGTCATCCTGAGCTTGTCGAAGGAAGGGGCGGGGTAAATAATTTTACTCAATTCTTATCACTCTCACCCTGAGCCTGTCGAAAGGCACTTCAACTAAATATTAAAAAAAACACAAAAAAATAAGTATTTAATGAAACATAAAATAATAGCCTTGGCCATCATTTTACAGGCAGGCTTTCTAAAAGCACAGACAGAAATAAAAGCCAATACCGTATTTCTTCCTTTTGGAATTGTAAATGTAGCATCAGAACAATCTCTTACTAAAAATATCACTATACAGGAAGAACTCTTCATCTCACCATGGAAATCTTTTTCAGGAAAACACCTTCAGATTTACATGGCAACACTGGAAGGAAGGTACTATTTCAAAGAGTCTATGAAAAAATGGTACGTCGGTGCTTATCTTTCATTGGCAAACTTCAACCTTCAGAAATGGAACTATTGGAACGCAATGGTTGCTTTGGATGAAAACAATCAGCCTATAATTCTTGCAGACGGCTCTGTAAGAATCACAGAAGGATACCAAAAGGGTTATTCTTTCATTTTCGGAATCAGTGGTGGCTATCACTTTACCATCAATCAAAAGTTAGGATTGGATATCTTTGCGGGCATCGGATCATCACAAGGCTTATACAAAGGCTACTATAAAGATAATAACGAAAGATCAGACAGAGCCCACGGCTGGAATAAAAGCGGTGAAATCATCCCAACAAGAGGAGGCCTGATGCTGACCTACAAACTGTAACACCAGTAGGATAGCACAATCACATTCCCCTCCCATGGAGGGGTGGCTCAGCCCAACGGGCAGAGACGGGGTGGTTATAATAGATCTTTGCTTCAATCAGCATCACATTCAACCCTTCTTTAGTTCGCACTCTGAAAAGAAATTTGGCGGATTTATTTTATTAAAATAATCTAAGTTAATTTTTGTTGACATTAGACTTGTGCCTTACTTCACGTATTTTAATGCTAAAAAAATGTAATTTTGCACCAGCTGAAAATAAGCTCCCTTCTGTGTAGATTGAATGTCTGCGCAAACAATAAAAATTAAAACCAATTATTTTAAAACCTTAACAAATATATGATACGCCTGTTTGATTTTCTTTTCTCCTTCTTTGGATTGCTGTTTCTTTGGCCGGTTGGTGTAATTCTTTACATCATTGGATTATTTGATACGGGTTCACCCATTTTTGTACAGGAAAGGGTGGGGCGTGATAAAAAGCCGTTTAAGCTTTTCAAATTCCGTACAATGCCCGTGAATACAAAATCGGTGGCAACACACTTGTCAAAAGACATCACCATTACAAAATTCGGGAGTTTCCTGCGCAAATCAAAACTGGATGAGCTGCCACAACTCGTCAACGTTTTAATCGGAGATATGAGTTTGGTAGGTCCAAGACCGAACCTGTATAACCAGACAGAATTGATTGAAGAAAGAGATAAAAGGGGCGTTTATAAAGCAGTTCCGGGAATTACGGGTTTGGCACAAATCAACGAAATTGATATGTCAACACCTGTTAAACTTGCAGAAAAAGATGCCGAAATGCTTTCAAATTTAACCACTTCAGATTATTTCAGATATATCTTTGCTACAGTTGGCGGTAAAGGACAGGGCGACAGAATTCAAAGCTGATTTTATTCTGAAGATCCTAAACATCAACAATCATAATAAAGAACTTAATGGTCTTATTTAAATGTTAACGGCTCTGTGAGCCTTAGAAACACATAAACCATAAAAAATCTCTGCGTACTTTGTGTTCAAAGTATCCAATATCGTTAAAAAAGGACATTCATAAATTTTTATGTTTGCTTTAGATAATCTAAATTTACTTTCTTAGAAAAACACTTGAATGAAAGATAAAATATGGCTTTCACCACCCCATCTTACAGGTAAAGAAATAGAATTTATTGAAGACGCATTTCAGAAGAATTGGGTAACCACCATGGGTGAAAATGTCAATGAATTTGAATTTGCACTTGAATCTTTTCTTAAGAATAATGTGAAAGTCACTGCTTTAAATTCTGCTACATCAGCAATACATCTGGCATTGGTTATGCTGGGCGTTTCAGCTGCTGACGAAGTAATTACTCCTGCATTGTCATTCGTTGCCTCAGCAAATCCCATTACCTATTGCGGTGCAACCCCCATATTCATAGATTCAGAAAGCGACACCTGGAATATGTGCCCAATCGCTCTCGAAGAAGCCATCACAGATAGGATCTCAAAAGGTAAGAAGCCAAAAGCAATCATTGTAGTCCATCTGTACGGCATGCCGGCAAAAATGGATCAGATCACTGCAATTGCAAGTAAATATGAAATTCCTGTTATTGAAGATGCTGCCGAAGCACTGGGTTCTCTATACAGAGGAAAGCCATGCGGAACTTTCGGAACTTTCGGAATTTTGTCTTTCAACGGAAATAAAATCATTACCACTTCAGGAGGTGGAGCCTTGGTGTGCCACTCTCAGGAAGATAAAAATAAAGCAGTTTTCCTCTCCACGCAGGCAAGGGATAACGCACCACATTATCAGCATTCGCAGATTGGTTTCAATTATCGAATGAGCAATATCATCGCAGGAATAGGCCGCGGACAAATGGAAGTTTTAAATGACAGAGTAGTTGCACGCAGAAAAATGCATGAGTTCTACGTGGAAATTTTCAGGGATATTGCTGGTGTTGAGGTGTTCTCTGAACCTACAGATGATTATTTTTCAAATCATTGGTTATCTGTAATTGAAATTGATGAAAGTATTGCCGGCAAAAACAGGGAAGGTCTACGTCTGGCATTTCTTGAGGACCACATCGAATCCCGCCCACTCTGGAAACCAATGCATTTACAACCGGTTTTTAAATATTCTCCATACTACGGTAAAAAAGTATCAGAAACATTATTCGAAAACGGACTTTGCCTTCCATCGGGCTCTAACCTGACGGATGAAGACAGAGACAGAATTGCAAAAGTAATCAGGAATTTTTTCGGAATTTAAATTTACATTAAACGAATAGATGTACTGATTTTGTGTCCAGTTAAAGTTAAGCATAAAACCTTAATTTTAACCTCTGAAACGGGTGCAAAAAATTTATGATCCTGCTTTTAAAACCAAACCCTGTCAGCTTGGCAAAGAGCGAAATGATATAAATGAATTTGAAATTGTGACACGAGAATCGCTCCGCAAACTTCAAAATACGATTACTTTGACAACAAAAAAAATACGAAAAGAGGGTAGCTATTTTGCTACCCTCATCTTTATATACAGTATTCAATTTTTTTTATGGTTTCCAAAAAGACCAAACTGTTCCGTTATAGACCGCTAATTGTTTCTTCACCGTATCATAAGCAATCATTCCAGGTGCAGGATTTTGAATGGTGAGATGTGGGCTTGCAACCTTGGGTAAAACCATTGCTTTGTTTGTATCTGTAAGTACCAAAATACCTGTAGTAGTATCCGTTTCAGCGTTGCTGCCGATTGCTACTTTGGCGCCTTCCTGTTCTTGATTGCTGTCCTGCAATGAAGAATCGACATTAGTAAATGCATTAACTGTAACTGTATTATTCGATGCATCTTTCATTATTAATGGAAATGCAGGAGCTCCTGTTAAATCTATCCATTGTGATGGGTTCTTATATTTTATTTTTTTGTCAGATAAATCAAAAATAATTGTTCCGTTGTCGACATTATTTTGCATCCCGCTGTAGCCTTCACCCGTAGCTGGATTGTATGGTATAGGATTGTTCGGTACTGTAGAAACCCAAGGCAAAACCATTCCTTTATCGTTATCAGGAGCGTCGTAAAATTCCAGTGAAATATTAGGGTTTGGAGTGATACCATCCGCTAATTTGCTTAAATTTTCTTTGCCAATTGCTACTTGTCCATTTAAGTTTGATAGTATTATGACTGCTATTAATAAATGTATTTTTGTGATCATTTTTATCATTTTTATCAAGATTTAAGTTAATCAGGGCAGGTTTGAGTGGTTATCGTATGCCATTGTAATATAGTTTCACCATCTTTCAGCGTATAAATCTTCAACGAAGCTGCTTCCTCATCATAAACCAGCATACCTTCTATTGGATGAGTAATATTGGCGAGGGCTGCGGTTGTAGGTATTCTGTTAACAATAAAACCTTTGGATTTAGATTCTAAGGCCGTCCAGGCTCCTTTTCTAACCATAGGCCAATTTCCGTTTTCTGATCCGGCTCTCGATAATGAGGTGATACCGTGACTTACTGATGAGCCCACTCCCGTATTGTTGGCTGGTTTATAACATGCTCCACTTACAACGATGTTTACTGTAGCCGAATTACATGTTGTTAAGTTGTTACTGTCACATATACTGTAAACAAAAGTATACGTTCCTGATGCTACGCCTGACGACACATTAATGATTCCTGTAGATGTGTCAATGGTAATTCCAGGATCTGTACTTGTAACAGGGGAAATCGTAACATTTGATGGGCTTGCAGCTGCTCCGTTAACAACGTCATTGGAAAGGACTGAGGTCGCACTGCTGCTTCCCGCTAAGATTTGAAAATTATCATCTGTTGCTGTGATACAGTTGAAACCAGTCCCGATAGCTGTAGATGTATCAATAAATACTTTGTGTACATTCACTAAGTTAATCACACTAACGACAGGAATTAGTGTTAGTTGTATTTCATCAAAATCTTTTGTAGTATAAAAACCAATGTTTTTTTGTCCTGCTGATATAGGATAGAGTAGCGATAAATCTAATAGACTGGAACCGGTGCTGGTTTCTTGTAAAACACCGTCAAGGTAGGTGGTTACCTGAATAAAGTTTAATAAATTTAGATTTAAAAGAACAACGTCCTGCGAAATGGTAAATCCAGCGAATGAGCCTTTTGGAAAAGTACTGATTGGATCGAGGACACTGATATCAACAGCTCCTAATGCGCCTACGGTTGTATACAGCTTGGCTTTATTTGTATCGTTAGCGTCAATTAAATTCTGTGCATCTTCCACTTTGCATTGTATGCAGGCAACGCCTTGCACACCGGTTTTATTATAATTGATAATTACCGGCAGCTCAGGGTTTTTAAGTACATAAATGTTGTTGCAGTTGATAACCGGAGCACATCCTTTAAAAACAATAAACTTATATACTTTTGTTGTTCCAAGATTTACTGCAACTAAACTGTTTATTGTCAATCTCACTTCGTTAAAAACTTTCGTAGAAAGCAGTCCTATTGTATTTTTCCCCTGAGATCCTAATAAATCAGTATTAAGACCAACGAGTAATCCACTGCCAGAGATACTTTCCTGAAAAACCCCGTCATTGTATGTAGAAATACTCACATTATCTAAAAGACTAAGATTTAACAGTTGAGTGTTTTCGATTTCAAATCCTGCAAAAGTTCCAATTTCAAATTTTGATAAGGCTTTTTTTACAGCTATGGTGCCCGAACTACCTACACCAGCTGTAACGGTAATAGTTGCAAAACTGTTTGGGTCATTGTCTATGATCAATCCCGGAGAACTAACGGTTCCTACTGCGACTGTACCGGAAATCCCTGATGCTGCTGAATTAATCGCTACAGGATAGTTTTGTTCTGAATAATCTACGTACACATTACATGGCAGAGGAGCCCCTTCACAAAATCTCTTTACAACAAACCTTAAAACATTTGTCGTCCCAAGATTTACCGCAACTAAACTATTAATGGTTAGACGCACTTCATCAAATTCCTGAGTAGAAATCAATCCTACAATTTGTTTTCCTGAAGTACTCAAAAGATCTGTTTTAAGTCCAACCAATAATCCACCTCCTGAAATACTTTCCTGAAATACTCCATCTTTATAAGTAGAGACCACAATGTTATCTAAAAGGCCGAGGTTTAACAGTTGAGTGTTTTCTATTTCAAATCCTGCAAAAGTTCCGGCGTTAAAATTTGAAAGCGCTTTCTTTACGGCTATTGTTCCAGAAGTTCCTACACCTGCTACTACAGTGATTGTTGCAAAATTTGTAGAATTATTGTCAATGATAGCTTCCGGAGTGGTAACGGAAGATCCAACAGCGAGGACGCCTGAAATCTTGGTTTCTGCAGAATTGATTGTTATTGGATAATCCGGCTCTGTATAATCAATATATACATTGCAGGGTAGTGAAGGTCCTTCACAAAACCTCTTCATGATTACATTATATACTCTCGTACTTCCTAAATTTACTGTTGAAGATTGATGTATTTGAACTTCATCAAAAGGCAAGGATGTTATAAACCCTATGTTAGTGGGAGCGTTAAAATTCAATAATCCGACATTTAACAATAAAGCATTTCCAGATATAGATTGTTGCTGTACACCGCCCAGATAGGTCACTATCGAAGTGTCATTCAACAAATCTAAACTTAATAAGGTTTGATTTTGAATCCTAAAACCTACAAATGTTTCTGCAGGATAAACGGTCATTTCGTTTTTTACAGAAAGATAGGCTGCTGATAGAGCAACCGGAGCGAGGGTGGCATAGTTAGTTAGATCAGCATCGATAACATTTTGGGCAGCTGATACAGATCCAATTCCCGTGGCGCCTGTGGCATTTTCGTTGATTATTACTGGATACGACGGTCTGGTAATATTGGTTAATGTACTGCATGTCAGCACTGGGCCTGCACATTTTTTTGATAAAAAAGCGTGGTAAACATTAATACTGCTCGCAACTCCAACACCTTCAGTATATTCTAATTTTACTTCGTCAAAACTTTCGCTTGTAGTGAATCCAATATTAAAGATACCTGTACCTAAAAGTGAACTGCTATTGACTGTATGCTCCTCTTTCATAGTTCCGCCTTGGTAGGTGATAATTTTTAAGGTTACTCCACTAATACCGGATAATGAAATTCTGTATCCAGCATAAGTTCCCGCAGTATAGGAACTTACGATGTCTTTAACTGAAATGAATTTAGTTGATCCTACTGAAATTAATGATGATGTTGATGCGGAATTTGTAACGTTCGAATCTAAAACAGATCCCAAATTGTTCCAATTAGTATTGTTGTGAGTGCTGACGGTTAGATTATTGCCAAAAGTTGAATTGATCCATGGTGTATCAGTATTACAAATGACATCATCCATACCAAAAGCTGACACTGCATTTACGCTATTGCTTTTAGAAGAATATGCCGGCTCGTTACCAATAATTGATTTCGGATCAGTATAATCTTTTTTAGATAAATTAGCAGATTCACTGCTGTTTTTTTCTGAATTGATTTTATCAGCAGTTGAGTGATGTACTGATACCAACGGACTTCTTTTAGATAAAGTAAGAGCTTTTGTTTCGCTTGATGAGGTGTATCTCATTGGTTCTCTTGAATAAAAGAAAACACAATACACCAGTGTTACCAAAATGATCAGTTTGTTTTTCATGTTTAGTTTAAATAATAGTTTTCCTTCCTCTGATCTTGTGAACAGGGCTTAATAAATTGTAAAATTTGCTTGTTTAAAAGAGTTGATTAGATGTTGAAGCTTTCAGTCTTAAAAGGTTTTTAGTATTAATATTATGTGATGTTGGGTAATTTGTATTTATTACGAGAATTTATTTTATTATAGAATTTTATTTTTTCTTAAAAAAAATTTCTTTAAAGCAAAAAGAACTAAATCCAAACAGGATTTATTAGGTTTAGTGTACGTTTTTTCTCTGGAAACAAAGTGTAATTTTCTTATTTTACTACTGTCCCATAAGAAAATAATGAAAAGCGCTGGATAATATTTATTTCCTTAAGTAAGGAATAAATAATATAATGATTTTAACGAATATGTTTATATAAATGCATTTTTTTATAAAAAATACAGATTTCCATCATAGATATGTGATATTTATGTTGTTTTTATAATTATTTATTAGTTTTTATGAAATCCAAAATTATAAAAATTATACTTTATATCACTGAACTTGGGTTAATTTCTCTATTCCCACTTGTGCATTATATTGGAAAAGTAATATCTTGTGGTACTATTCAATTAAAACTATACATGAAAAACTTAAAATTATTATTAGACCAAAGCGGTTTGGATATTGAAAAAGACTGGAACTACTTTAAAAATTATATCAAGGAAAGAAACTTTACTAAAAATACAATAATAACAAAACAAAATGAAGTGGAGAATTATATCAATTTTATTTCTGAAGGTATCGGCAGGATCTACTACGATAGTGGTACTAAACAAACGACATTAAGTTTTGGTTTTGCAGGAGAATTTTTCAACTCTTATGAATCATTTCTCACTAGAACGCCTTCAAATTACGAAATTGATGCGGTGACCGACATGAAAGTATGGTCCATTAGTTTTGAGGATTTGGAGAAGGTTTATGAAAATACCGAAACAGCAGATATTATATCAAGAAGGATGGTCGCAGAAAAATACCTCCTTAAAGAAAGAAGAGAGTTTAATCTGTTGACCATGAGCCCGGAAGAACATTATAAGCATTTGATTGAAAAACATCCAATCTACATCCAAGAAATTCCACTTCATTACATTGCTTCTTTTATAGGGGTTACTCCACAGGCTTTAAGCAGAATAAGAAAAAGAGTAAAGTTTTGATTATTGAAGATTGTTACGTATGCAAACTTTTGAGACCACACCTTATGGCAACCATAAAATCGATATGATGGTAAAAGATTCTGATAATTACATATTTTATGAAATCAAAACCTATACTTGATACAGAACATCTATTAGAGAAGTATGATGACAGTTAGAGTATTCTTGCTGGATAGAAAGTTCAATTGTATACATGTGGGTAATAGTAAGTCAGAAGCTTGCAGATTTTGAGGATGCTAAAAATATGTTGCTTTCTTGAGTCAGCAATATAACAAAGACCTCAATAAAAACAATTTCTTTCTCATCGCTGATGAACCGAAACAAAATACTGCCGAACACAGGTTTTGGGAAGAAATGAAGGAGGTGCCATCCTTTGAAATGATTTCTTCTGACGAAGCAGAAAAGGTAGCTGAGGTAGTTGAAGAAACAAAAGCTTCTAAATTTCTGGAATAATTACTACTTATTTCGGCGCAAAAAAAAATCCCCTTCTTCGGAGGGGCGTCTTATTTCGCAGAAATAAGACGGGTGGTTTTTAAGCTATGCAATCTCTCAGGACTTTGATTAAGATATTTATAAACAATTTAATTACAAAGATAGGACACTTCGGAACGAAGAAATTTAATTTGAGACGTTATGATTGGTTCTTAATTTTTTGCACCTAAAATAATCTCCAAAGTCGGGAGACTTTGGAGAGCGGGAGAATGAATTGCGTAGAACTATTGCATGGACTGAGTTTTTATCTTCTTAAAATTCATAGCATTGAATATCTTCTGTGCGCGATAAAGGTCATCAGTTTCCTGAAGAATTTTTCTTTTTAAATTAGAATCGTAATCTCTATGATGATGGAAAAATAGATTTACTGTCTCTAAAGCGGTCTCGCTCTGATAGGTGCTGAAAGATGCATTAAGCCATTCTGTGGGAAAAAACACCCCTCCTTTTGCTCTTGTTTCTTCCAGCATTTCCAGGGTCTTCAGTAAATATTTTTCCGATTGATGAGATCTTAGAGGATGATGTAAATACCTCAATGCTTCAGGTATCCAATCTTTGTTTTTTTCGATGTTTTCAGTTAATGCTTTAAAGAAAGAATCACGAATTTCTGCATCTTCCGATAGAGTCGGAATCAAATATTTAAAACGCTCTTTACTATCTGAATCCTTAATATTGGCCAGTTGAGTTTTCAAAATGTATTCTGAGTTTGCGTGAGACCGGATAGCTAATTCTACAGCTAAAGCAGTTTGATCATCCTCAGATATTTTTCCATATGCTGCCTGTCCCGATTCCCATGCCGAAAATACTTGATTTATAGCTAGCTGACTTAGCGCAATTGATGAATAGAGTTGAAACAGTAATTTTTTTTTTGAATTTGAACCTGTTTTAGCAATAGCATTTTGAATATCGGTTTCCAATTCAGGTGATAAACTTTTACGTTTGTCAGGTAAAATAAACTGCCAGTAAATATTGACGAACTGTCGCTTTATTCTACTGAGAATTAATTCATCATCTTCTTCAGAAATGTTTTTGGAATGAAATTTAAGAAATTCTTCAGGTGATAAGAGATTTCCATCAAGTACATTTTCGTAAAGATTTATATATACTGATGCTCTCATTATGGGGTCTTTAATCATTCTGAAATTAGATAACACGTTTTTATCTACTGAAAACAGACCATAGCCATCACCAGCGGCGTTAAGAAGTATACATAATGGGGTCTTTAAACCTTCTGCATCGTGGAGAACCACTTTTCCTGCATGCATATCTACGGGCAATAATTTAATGTTATCCTTGTATACGAATGCTATCGAAAAAAACTGTTTCCAGATGCCGTGATTTTTAAATTCACTATTTTGATTAAGGATGAATTTTTTAACAGAATCATTTTCAGTATCAATGCTGTAATTGATGAATGGTCTACCTTCTTTATTAATCCAGTTATCATTCCAGTCTTCGATATTTGTAACGTTTTGATCTTGCAGTATTTTAATAAAGTCAGGCCAATCTGCATTACCATTTTGATAATTTGTAAGATATATTCGTACTGCTTTTTTAAAAAGATCCGCTCCAATTTTGCTTTCCAATTGTTTCATTGCAATCGGAGCTTTGTCATATATTATTTCTCCGTATAAAGATCCTGCCTGATTAAGATTGTTGAGCTCCTGACGTATAGGATGTGATCCTTTTGTTCTGTCAACATAGTAGGCAAGTGGATAGTGAGCAAGAAGAAATTTAAAATTATTGTTATTTTCGGGCATCTTATTCTCAATAAATTTATCTGCCATAAAATTGGCAAAAACCTCCTTCATCCATACATCATTAAACCATTTCATGGTAACTAGATTTCCAAACCACATATGGGATGTCTCATGCGCAATCACAGATGCACGATCTATTTTTTGTTGTAACGACGCATTTTTTTCAAGAAAGAGAATTGAAGACCTGTAATTAATAGCTCCCACATGCTCCATTCCTCCTGATTGAAAATCAGGGATTGCTATAAAATCAAATTTCCTGTATGGGTAGGGGATATCTGTGTATTCCTCAAGGAATTTCAGAGATTTATAATGCAAATCAAATATCTCATCAATATTGTTTTTTATTTTTTCACTATCGGATTCTCTGTAGTAAAAGTTAAGTTCTCTCTGGCCTTTTTTCATTGTTTTTTTTTCAAACTTACCGGCTACAATTGAGAAAAGATAGGTGCTGATTTTATCTGAGGTATCAAAATCAATCATCTTTTTTTTGTCTGATATTTCAGATTTTTTGACAGACCCATTGGATATGGCCTCCCAGTCAGTTGGTATCAATAAAGTCAGATCAAAATGTGCTTTAAGATCTGGTTGATCAAAACACGGGAAAAAAGTTCTTGCCTTATCAGGAACCAGAAAAGTATACATAAATTCAGACTTTCGGGTCAACGCTGTATTACCGGCAATCAGATTAATTTTTATAACATTAGTACCCTCTGCCAGTAAATCATTCGCAATGATGATATGCTCGTTTTCATAGATGATTTTTACAGATTTTCCATTTACTTCAATATTTTTTAAGTTACCGTAATTTTCCTGGAAATCAATACTCAAAGGATGTTTTGTGCTGTTCAGATCAAAATTTATTTCCTCAGCCACAGTGATATCGCTTGATGGATTTGAAGAAATATCCATAAGCAGCTTGTAACGCACATTGCTGACTGTCAGTTTTCTGGATTTAGCAAGTTCCAGGGATACGCCATTTTCATTTATCGTTACACCGTGACTGCTGTTGCAACACATCAGACTAAAGGCTAATAGCAGGTTTAGTAAATTTTTGATTCTCATAGTAATTAGTTGAATGTTTTTCTTTAACGGTTATCAGGATAAAGTTATGGATTTTACTTTATAGAAAGAGTGATCCAATCACAGCTACTGAAAATTTAGATAGTTTTCAGGTGTTGGTGTTTTCAGTTATGATCTAAAATAGCAAAGTGTCTGAATAAAATGTAGTAAATAAACTGACTGAAAGTGGTCGTCTTTTATGCTCGTTTTTTTACCTTTTACAGTGCAAATTTCTCCTTACTGCTGCCCCAAGTGTGATTCTAAAGGCAATCCTTGCGTGTGGCTTTTTCTTTAAAACACAAATCTGAAAAATGATTACAGATTCCCCTCCCTCGGAGGGGTGGATTATTTCGCAGAAATAAGACGGGGTGGTTTTCAAGCTGTGCAATCTCTCAGGACTT
Organism: Chryseobacterium sp. HNCC26DJ240; assembly: GCF_057180485.1. Lineage (NCBI taxonomy): Bacteria > Pseudomonadati > Bacteroidota > Flavobacteriia > Flavobacteriales > Weeksellaceae > Chryseobacterium > Chryseobacterium sp. HNCC26DJ240. Next base: position 70,786 of record NZ_JBXUGK010000011.1, on the reverse strand, counting down.
TGAGTAAGATAGTTATAAACGATTTAATTAAAAAGGTAGGAGAGTTCCGAACGCAGAGATGTAAGGTGAGAGATTATATGTTTATGAATAGTTTCTTATTTTATTGCACCTAAGATAAATTGCTGATAAAACAAAACTTCAAAGTTCGGAGATTTAAGAGAACGGGCACATTATAATAGTGTAAATTGTAGACGAAACAAAAAAAGGTTCGTCTTTTTCTTTAACCCTTTCAAGTTTCTTAGCACCAAACATTTTCTATTCATCACAAAGATCATATATCTTACTCACAAATTCAATGTTTTTTTCACGTTGGGAAGCCCATTTTTTTCGGTAATCCTTTTCGAAATTTTTGTATTCAGCACTTTGTCCTAGCTTGATCATTGGTTCATATATTGAATCTCTGAACTCTTCTTGGATATCACTTGAGTAATAATGCTTTAACAGTGAAGCATATGAATATTCTTTAATGTTCCATTCCTCTTTAGACAAACGGTAATCTTTTAGATATCCGCTATGCAATGAATCTTTATTATAAGCTGCTCTGTAAAGTTGGTATGTTAGATGTAATCTTCTTCCCAGATCTTTCGATATCTGATCATTAAGTTCAAGTTTTTTTTGGATGTTGTTTCTTTTTGCTTGGCGTTCTTCATTTATATACGAAGTCACCAACGCTGTTGTTGTAGATATTACAGCTCCAAGTACCACCATCATAATATCCTTCTTTATACTGCTTTCTTTCATTGGTTAGTAGTTTAAGTAAATTGATAAGCAAAGGAATTTAGATCTCAAGCACATAAAAAATGTTCTTTAGGAAAAACAAATTTAGACGAATCTGTCAATATCTAAAATCACCCTTTTGTGGTATTTTGAACATATGAATCTCTCCTTAAGTCATCACGTACTTGTGAAACTTCTTTTTATTATATATTTGAAAACTGATGTTAATCGGTTAATTGCGCATCAGATAAACTTAGTAAAGAGTTAGTAAACACACAAAAGCATTAATCATGAATGAACATTTTGATCATGTAGAACAACTAATTATCAAGGAATTTGAAGAGTTTCTGTCTGATGTAGAAACGCATGGTTTCTCAGGAGATTCTACATGGACTTTCCAGCTAAAAAAACGTATTGCACAATTAGGTGGCAGACTGGGGTATAAAGTTTCTGTAGGCGGATTGGGAGAAGATTTTGGTAGAGAATGGATGTACGACGTTGTTTGGTTCATTGAGGATAAAAATGAGGAAAGATGTCTGATTAAAGTCCCTTTGATTGTGGAAAGTGAATGGGATAAAAGGTACAGTGAAATAAAATATGATTTCGAAAAACTGTTGATGGGAAATGCAGAACGAAGATTATTAATTTGTCAGGCAAAAGGCAGCGAGATAGAAAACTTGTTTAGAAGGCTGGAGAATGCAATAGTCAAATTTCAGGAAAACAAAAACGACAGATTTTTGATTGCTATACTGAATTGTAACACTGATGATGAATTTCATTACAGGACATTTACTAAGCAGTAAAATACTAATTAGAAAAATTAAGATTTAAGTATCATTATAAACACAGATTTCTCAAACGATTACGATATGGCTTGCGTAAGAAAAAAAGTATTCCTAGGGCTTCAGCTATTTGTTATAATAATGAATGCTATTTTTTGCAATCTCAGTCTACAGCTTAGATTTTAAAATCTAAATTTTGTTTTTTACTATAAATATAAATAGTATTTACAATTTTTTTTTTATAAGTGACATTACACTTTGTAAACAACAAAATTGTAAGATTCCATTTCAGCAGTTCAGTTTTTACCATCTATTTAGATAACCTGAGATTTTAAATTTGAAATTGTGTTTTTTCGCATTTGTTTTTAGTTAAAAAAAATAGTGAAATGTCGATAAAGAACAACTCCAAAGTCGGCAGACTTCATGTAGCGACTAATAACATTGGTATAAAATAGGAATTATATTTTATACAAATGGTTGCAAAACTTTTAAAATATTATCTGAATTGTTCGATTTTAGTGCACACTCCCAAATAGTAACGACTTTCCAGCCAAGCTCTTCTAATTCCTTTATCTTTCTTTTATCTCTTTCCACATTCTTCAAAAATTTATTTTCCCAGAAATCTGAGTTGGCTTTAGGTATCGAATAGTTGCATGTGGGACATCTATGCCAATAACAACCATTGACGAAGATTGCTATCTTTTTTCCAATAAATGCTATATCAGGCTTACCAGGCACGTTCTTCGGATGTAATCTGTACCCTTTAAATCCATTCTCCCATAGAGCTTTTCTTACTATCAACTCTGGTTTTGTATTCTTAGCTTTATTATGGCTCATTATTTTAGACACATTCTCATTTGATGGTAATGGTGATCGTTTATCTCGGATAAATTGTTTTTTTTGCATGACCTCTTAATTATAGCAAGCTATCTTCAATTATTGTACCTTGATAAAAATGTGCATTAGAATGACCTGAACGTTATTTACTTGCGTTTATTTATGATACTTAATGAAATATTGTATTTTTTATTTGCTCGCATTTTCCTTAATTTGCACTCTGTAAAAAAGTATTGTCTTTAATAGCTAAAATGAAGAAAATCAAGGTTGTAGAATTATTTGCTGGCGTGGGAGGTTTTCGATTAGGGCTTGAGGGATGGCATGGCCTTTCATCAACGTCTCAATATAAGAAACCAATGGATAGCTCATACGAGGTTGTTTGGAGCAATCAATGGGAGCCCTCTACAAAAGCACAACACGCATCTGTTGTCTATGAGAATAGATGGGGAAAAGATGCCCATAGTAATAGAGATATAGAAGTGGTTGTGAAGGACTGTGATCAGATTCCTGATATGGATATGTTAGTAGGTGGATTTCCGTGTCAGGATTATTCAGTTGCCACAACTTTAAAGAATTCAAAAGGACTGATTGGTAAGAAAGGTGTGCTTTGGTGGTCTATCCATAAGATATTATCAGACAAAAAGGCTAAGCCTAAATATCTTTTCTTAGAAAATGTTGATCGCCTACTGAATTCACCATCAAAGCAAAGAGGTAGAGATTTTGCAATTATTCTGCAAAGTTTAAATGAATTAGGTTACGCCGTGGAATGGCGTGTGATTAATGCTGCTGATTATGGTTTTCCTCAGAGAAGAAAGCGAACATTCATCCTTGCTTATCATAGTTCGACCGCATTATATAGGGAGATGGTTAGAGAGATTCCTTCAAATTGGATATTAGAATTTGGTATTATAGCAGAAGCTTTTCCCGTAAGTACTTTAGACAACAAGACTCAACCATCTGAGTTTACTATGTTGGGAGATATTGTGGAGCTTTCTGATAATTTTAATTCAAAAGGGGGAAAAACACCCTTTGAGAATACAGGTGTAATGGTAGATGGTAAGGTCACTACGATTAAAACTGTAGCAAACTTCGAGGGAGAAAGTGCTACACTTAAGGATGTTCTAATAGAATTAGATAAAGTTCCTCAAGAGTTCTTTGTATCTGCTGCTGACAGAGAAAAATGGGAATATTTAAAAGGTGCCAAGAAAGAAATAAGAAAAAATGCCAGTGGTTTTGAATATAATTATAGTGAAGGCGGAATGATCTTTCCAGAGCCTATTGATAAACCTTCAAGAACAATAATTACGGGTGAAGGAGGGAAGTCTCCTTCAAGATTTAAGCATGTCATTCAAACAGAAAAAGGTCTACGTAGATTGACACCAATTGAATTAGAGAGATTGAACATGTTCCCAGATAAACACACTGAAATGAATGGTGTTTCCGATACTAAACGAGCATTCTTTATGGGAAATGCTTTGGTGGTTGGAGTTATTGAAAAAATAGGTACTACGCTTGCGAAAAGGGTCTCATAAAGATCCTTTTTTTGTATCTTCATTTTAAAATTATTCTTTGCTTATGGAATTACAATTACCTTACGATAAATCAGACAAAAGTTCAATTCTTGAATATGCACTGAGATTGAAGAACCAATCATTGAGAATGGCAATTGGGATTACAGACGAGCAAGCTACGAATTACCATTCAGGGAAAGGTAGTTTTGGAAATCAAGTTGAGGAATTCTATTTTATGTATAGACCTAACTCAGTTTCTCAACCAGATTTTCCTGAAGCGGGTATCGAATTAAAAACTACACCTTTGAAGAACTCTGCAAAAGGTATGGTATCCAAAGAAAGACTTGTATTCAATATTATAAATTATATGGAGGAATACAAGAATAGATTTGCTACTAGTTCCTTTTGGTCCAAGAACAAAGAATTACTTCTTATGTTCTATCTTCATGAGTCAGAAAAATTACCAATTGATTATCTCTTTAAGATTATCCGACTATGGCGTTTTCCTGAGGAAGATTTGAAGATAATTATGGATGATTGGAACAAGATTGTCGCAAAGATTAAGGATGGAAAGGCACATGAACTTTCAGAAGGTGACACTATGTATCTTGGAGCATGCACAAAAGGTGCTACTAATACTAGTGTGCGACAACAACCGTTTTCTGAACTACCTGCGATGCAAAGAGCATTTTCCCTCAAGTCAAAATATCTTAACTTTATCATTGCTCAGTCGAACGCAGGTCTTGAGAATGTTATCAACGAAGATGAATATGATTACCTTTTAAGTGAGTCAACCCTAACACGTGAAGAATTTCAGCAAAGAATATCTGCTTCCGCAGACATTGAGCCTGTTGTAAGATCTATCCATGATTATAGGGAAGGGCAGACCTTCGAAGAACTTGTAATAGAAAAGTTCGAAGCATACAAAGGGTACTCTGAAAAACAACTAATCGAACATTTTCAGTTGAATATCGATCCAAAAGCAAAGAATAGATTTCAAGTGATCAGTAATCGCATCATGGGTGTAGAGGGTAAATATGTGGAAGAATTCGTGAAAGGCGATGTTGAAATGAAGACCATAGTTCTTGATGCAAAAGGAAATTTGAAGGAAAGCATGTCCTTCCAGCAAATAAAGTATAAAGAGATCATCAATGAGACTTGGCTAGAGTCCTATTGGTATGAAACTCTTACAAAACGATTCTTCTTCATTGTTTTTAAAAAAGATGCGAATAATGAACCTAGTCTACAAAAAGTTATGTTTTGGACCATGCCACCACATGATCTTGAAATTGCAGAAAGATTTTGGCTTGATACTAAAAACAAAATATTAGCAGACGATTATTTAAATTTTATTAAATCATCTGCTAAAATGATTTGTCATGTTCGACCAAAAGCTAGAAATGCACTTGATCTTGTAGAAACTGCATCTGGCCGCATGGAAAAAAGAAAGGCATATTGGTTAAATGGCCAATACATTAAGAAAATAGTAAGTAATGGCTAAATTTTTTTTAAAAATACATATTTTCATGTTGGATTAAGATTATCAGTTGTATATTTCGTCATCCTCATCGTCCAAATTAATGTCGAAAGAATCATTAAAGATTTCCTCAGAATGCTCTTCATCCAACAATTCATTTTTTGGAATGAAATTTCGATCATTAAATTTTTTTAAAGAATCAATTAGCAAATCAATTGGAGCGAAATTTTCATCATTTTCTTTAGGTGATATTATATTTGTATGACTTAGACTATCAAACATATATATCATATCATTCTGTTTTAGTCCCATATCATCATACTTAGTTGAAATAATATCGCCTGCACTAATATAACTTACCCATAAATCCTTTTTAGCACATACCTTTATGTACTCAATATTATTAAAAATATTGTATGTAGAACAATACGAATTTATATCTCTTATGAACTCACTTTGTTTATATAAATCTCCAATTTGTGGAAGTATTCTATATTTAATAAGTCTTTCTGTGCTCCAACTAATCCATTTAACAGAATATATGAAATAATAAGTATAGGAAAATTTATGACCATTGTGAGGTGTTGCGTAGGTTGCTAAACCTTTTATATTAGAAAAATCAATATTTTTCTGATGAAGAAGTGTTAGAAATTTTTTTGCAATTAAACCACCCATGCTATGCCCAACAATAAATACATTGTAGTCCTGCATGGAAAGATTTTGGTAAAATTTCAATAATTCTTCGGTGTTAGATGTATTTCTCCTTCCAAAAAGTTTTTTAAAAAAACCAGCATTTTCTGTATAGTAACTATATGAATGTAGCTGATAACCCAACGGTTCTTGATATTTTCTTTTTAGATACTTTTTAAATTTATCCCAACTTTTTGCACTTCCTAAAAATCCGTGAATAAAGATGATACAATTTTTGTCTGTCTCATTAACTAAAAAATTAATCATGTAGAACTTCTTTTAGTTTATTATATACATTCTGTAGAGAATTCTTAAAATTAATATCGGTGATTTCGTCAGTAGATAATGTCTTTAAAAAATTTTCAAATTGATGAATATTATTGAGCCTTTTATTAACTTGATTAATTTGCTTTAACTGAATTAAATTAGAATCAAGTAATGTTTCTAATTTTTCTTTAACAGAGTCTATATAAAATTTGTCAATATCCATTAAAACTTCCTCATAAGATTTCGATGAGTTTGTTAATAGATATCCTGTATTTAAATCTTTATAATTATTTATAATTTCTGTAAAATCTGTTTGAAAATTTTCATACAATGACGTATTTGTTGCAAACGAATTTCTCGGATTTGCAATTATTCTTAATTTTAAAACTGGAAAACCAGCACGTATATAATGAAAATATATCAATTTTAGTTCATCAGCATTTAGGAGATTCTGTTTCTTGTGAACTGATAAATAATTTTTTAAATCAACAAAAGAACCTTCTGTCTTATCTAATCTCGTATAGATTTCGGGACTATTAAAATAGTTCAGATAGTCTTTCATTAGATTTAGAATGTCTAACCAATGTTCAATCTGACCATTTGATTCAGACATTAATTTTGCAATTTCAGTTATTGAATATTTATATCTTTCTTTAAGTTCATAACATCTCAAGTATTTTTCAATAGGATTATAATCAACCTTACTATCTACTCCTATTTGATATTTTGTTTCAAGTTCAATTATTTTTTTATCATTGGAAACTAAGTCATCTGGTAATTGAACTGCTTTAAAACATTGTGTGATGCCTTCATTTCTCTCTATCTTTTTTAGAATTGATGCACGCCTGTTTCCATCTATTATTATTAGGTCTTTTGTAACAATTCCTATCTCTTGCTGTCCATAATCTTTTAAGCTTTCATATGTCTTTTTATTTTTGTGTATTGCAGAATTCCAAAGAAAATCTTCGATTACTCTAGAATCTTCTTCCATTTTTGCGTCTAAATCTCTATTTATTCTTTTCTCATGTGAAAGAACAATACTTTTAATTCTACCATTGTATTTATTAAACTGAAGTTTTTTCAAATCATATTTAATGACAGGTAGAATATATTTTTTCCCGTCATAAAAAATTTCTTTAGCTTCAACTATCTCGTTGTTTTCCATTGTTATTAATTGTAATTTTTTTTATTTTAACATCGATGTCAAATTAATTTCAAAAACATATGAAGTTTTTTGTCTGGTTAAAAATTAGTATGTTCATACGTTAAAAATTAATTTTTACTAAATTCCTTAATTAGTGCGTAAAATTAAATTTATACACCTCATATTATTTCTAGATACGCTAATAAAATGAAGTCCTACGAACATCATTCAGTTGTAAAAGGGGAGGTACGCCTCCTGCATGATTATTTGTTCTTATATGTAGATTTTCTGTAGTAATTAAATTCAAGCACAATAATGTTGCTTCAAAAAATCTTTGAAACGGTAGGCGTTTACCACGAAATTTGGGTTGTGGATAATTTATTTCCTCCTGCAATGTTATCCAAAATATTTTGGTCTTCAGAATATAATCTATTACAACAGTATTTGCTTTTAGGCCGTGTAAGTAAATTTGCTCCAAATCAGACGCTATTTGTTCTCTATTTTCTATTGTACATATTGCAGCTATGATGTCAACAACATCTGTATGAAGAGGTGCTTTCCCCTCATTAGTATAAGTTAGTTTATAATCTCCCAATTTTTTTTTTCCAGGATATGTAATGGTAAAATTGCCGTACTGAAAATTATGTTTTATTCCATCTTCAATAGGTAGTGATTTCATAAATTCTACACCCTCTTCATAGGTCATGATTCTGTCTGAATAATCTGGCATTAGTATATGTTTTTTGGTTAGTTAGTTTCTTTATAAGATTGGTTCAATTTTTATGATTTCAATGTTTATAACCTTTGTGTTATTTTCGTTGAATGTTTGTTTGACGGTGACATTAATTTTATCGTATTGCGGAGTGGGGAATTTCATTAGTTGAGAGATGTTTCTAAATCCGAAAGATTTAGCTAAAAGAGCTATGTGACGTGTAGAATATTTTTGTTTTTGGGTATATGATTCCACATTACCCACAAATGTTTTTGAAACCCCCATTCGTGAACTAAGTTCTTCTTGTGACCACTTTTTTTGCTGTCGTAAATTCTTAATGTGATTAATCAAATCAAAATCAAATTGTGTGGTTTCAAAAACAATTATTTTGGTCATATTTATATTTTTTTTACTCCACTATGTTGGAGTATGAATTAATTTTGTATATTTGCTAAAGCGAATTGATAATATGCCTTATAGAAGGATTATCTGAAACGATGTATCTCGAACCTAAACGACCAATTTATTCACCGAGATTATCGTGAAATCGCTCCATGTCGAAAAGTTCCTTACTTTTGCATACGGCATGTGGGCGGTTCTCACGTATCTTTAGGTGAAAGCATTAGTAATAATGTTATAGGGCTTGGTCGTCCTTGGTTCTAAAGTGTGAGACTGCCCCATGCTATTTTTGCATGTATAATCCTCATACTTAAAAAGCATCGTTCCATATATAAAAATACATTTATGAGAATGACATTTTCAACCATCCTGCTTATTTGCCCACCCGAATAGCGGAGGAAAAATTTACAGCTCTACACCATTCTGCCTCACGCAGGAGTACAGGTGTAGGGTAAAAAATACCACTACACTCCGAAATTCCTTTACATTTGGTTAAGGAAAGACAAAGTACCTTTTAAACTCGCACCTTAAAAGTACTGGCTTTCTTTTAATTTTCCAAATTATTTTCAGCACGAAAGGAATTTAATTCAAAAAACTTAATAAAGTAACGGTCTGCATCAGTCAGATGGTTAGAGCTGTTTTACTTTTTGCAGATGTTTTCTCATAAGAAATGCATGATACAGTAGGGTGTACAACCTATTGCGGCCTTTAAAGCTTTCACGGGACAAATTTTCATTCATTTTAATTGATAATTACTGCTTTTGTATGCTCTGAAGTGAAGGGTTTAATTACTGTTTCTTTTCAGCGTATCACGAAAGCCCTGTTTTCTGAACAGTTGGTGATTGCAACCACAGATTCCTCTGTTCAGACTAAAAAAAGGAAACAAATCACAGCGAATTAATATGCCTTAACCAAACCAATGAAATAAGAAACAGGCCAAATCAGCCTGACAAAAAGATCAATAAAAAAGCCCCTTCCCATAAGTTTGGACACTCAGGAAGGAGCAATGGATTGAATCGTTTAATTAAAAACATGACAAAACTATGAAAAAATCCTATAATCCTATAGGAACTTTGGCCTGTGCTTTCATGCTGACAGTCTTATGCAGCAGTTTCAAAGCTCAGACCAGAACCGTTACGGGGATCGTAACCGCAAACAACAAGCCGCTTTCGGACGTAAGTGTCTCTCAGGAAAACAGCAGTGAAACAGCCGTTACCAATAGCAAGGGAAACTACATTCTCCAGGTCACCGGAGAAAACCCCGCCCTTATCTTCCGCCACCCCGATTACGCAGAACAGCGGAAAACCTTAGGCGCAGCCTCCATCCTAAACCTCAACCTCAACCTCAGCCTCAACCTCAAAACAATCGACGAAGTCGTCATCAATGCCGGCTACTACAAAGTAAAAGACAGAGAAAGAACGGGAAGCATTGCCAAAATCTCTGCAAAGGAAATAGAAAACCAACCCGTCACCAATGTTTTGGCAGCAGCGCAGGGGAGAATGGCAGGAGTCAATATTACCCAGACCGGCGGTACAGCCGGTGGCGGTTTTAAGGTGGAGATCAGGGGGCAGAACTCGCTCCGCACCATATCCAACAGCGGAACAGACGGAAATATCCCGCTCTATATTATAGATGGTGTGCCCCTCGGTGGCGACCTGAGTTCAAGATTCGGGGGAACCGCAATTTCTTCAGGAAACATCAATCCGCTGAACTCCATTGCTCCTCAGGATATAGAAAGCGTTGAGGTTTTGAAAGATGCTGACGCCACAGCCATCTATGGCTCTCGCGGAGCCAATGGGGTAGTGCTCATCACTACCAAAAAAGGAAAATCAGGAAAACTGAGTGTTCACTTCAATACCATGTATTCCCTAAGCCGGACACAGTCAAATCTCGAAATGATGAATACGGAAGAATACCTCTCGATGAGGCGTCAGGCTTTTGCCAACAACAACATCACAACCTATCCTGCAACAGCCTATGATCTGAACGGAGCATGGGATCAGAACCGCTATACCGACTGGCGCACGGAACTCATCGGAAATCTGGCAGAAGGAAGCAACGCACAGATCTCCCTGAACGGCGGCAGCGAAACAACATCTTTTTTGCTGAGTTATGGCCGTACAGAACAGTCTACGGTCTATGATAAGGATTTCCGCTACAGAACCCATAACATTTCATCCAATATATCACACCGGTCAAAAGACAGACGTTTTATGCTCAGCGTATCCAATATGTTCTCGGGGCAGAAAAACAACGTGCTGAATGAAGACCTGACGAGGCTGGCACACAGCCTGAGCCCCAATGCTCCTGCTCTGTACAACGGTGACGGAAGTATCAATTGGCAAAACAATACGTTCACCAATCCTGTAGCATCATTCAATGCGAAATACCTCAACAGCCAGATTCAGTTCATCAACAATTTTACTACGGAGTATGAACTGCTGAAGGATGTGAAAATTAAACTCAACGGTGGAATCACTTACCAGACCTTTGAGGAAAAATCGCTTCGCCCCAATACCATTTTCAATCCTGCTTTTATCACAGGGCAGTCAAGTGCCTATTCCCAGTCATCCCGTTACGAACAGAAAAGATTTTCATGGATTCTGGAGCCGCAGGTCAGCTGGAGCAGAACATTCGGAAAAAGCAGTTTCGATGTGCTGATCGGAGCAACATACCAGGAAGATTCAGTCTCACAGTTTTCCATGACGGGAACAGGTTTTGAGAGCAATGCATTCATTGAAAATATCGCCGCAGCCCAAACCAGGGTAATCAATGACTTGTACACAACGGAGTATAAATATGCAGCGGTTTTCGGGAGGATCAATTATAATCTGAATAAAAAGTATATGCTCAACATCACCGGAAGAAGGGATGGCAGCAGCAGATTCGGTCCCGGCAACAGGTTTGCAGATTTCGGTGCTGTAGGCGCAGCATGGCTTGTCTCTGAAGAAAAACTGCTCAAAGGGCTTCCGTGGCTGAGTTTCGGGAAACTGAGAGGAAGCTTCGGAACAGCAGGAAGTGATAACATCGGTGACTATCAGTATCTGAATGCCTACACATTATCATCCGCAACGGTCTACAATGGGGTAACAGGGCTTGTTCCCGCACGACTGTACAACCCTGATTTCAGCTGGGAAAAAACCACGAAACTTGAGCTGGCACTGGAAGCAGGTTTTCTTAAAAACAGACTCAACATTACCGCTGCATGGTACCGAAACAGATCCTCCAATCAGCTGGTAGGATACCAGCTTCCTGCCGTCACAGGTTTTACTTCTGTCAATGCCAATCTCGATGCAACCGTTCAGAACACAGGCTTTGAATTCACACTGAATGCAGGAATACTCAAAAATACCGAACTGAAATGGGACACCTCATTCAACATCAGCCTTCCGGAAAACAGGCTGCTAAGATTTCCGGGTCTTGAAGGTTCCACCTATTCCAATTCCTATGTCATCGGTCAGCCGGTAAACATCATCAGGCTGTACAGTCTGGAAGGCATCAATCCTCAGACAGGCCAGTACGTATTCACCGATTACAATGCTGACGGGAAGATTTCTTCACCCGAAGACAGACAGGTGATAGAGAATCTTTCTGTAAAATATTTCGGTGGACTGAGCAATCAGCTCAGCTACAGAAGCTGGAATCTCTCCTTTCTTTTTCAGTTTGTAAACCAGCGTTCCAGAAACTACAACGCGTCGATGACCTCTCCGGGTCTGATGAACAATCTTCCTGCAGAAGTACTGAATGTGTGGTCTGCACAAAATCCGGGAGGAACATACATGCCGTACCGTTCCAACGTCAATACATTGCATTCCCTGTTCCAGACCAGTACTGCATCAGTATCCGACGCTTCATTTATAAGGCTGAAAAATATCCAGTTGGCCTATAAAATCCCGTTGCCTCACAACTCGGCATTTAAAGAACTGAGGATTTACTTTCAGGGACAGAACCTATGGACTTGGACAAAATACTTCGGCATAGACCCCGAATTAGGTTCAAGCAGCTTTCTTCCGCCGCTTAAAACATATTCATTCGGCGCAACGCTGACGCTGTAAGATTAGGTAATGAGTTATAAATGATAAATACACTTATGTCCAGTCAATTACAGTTTTAAACTTCAGCTGAAAGAACAATTTAATAATAAAAAAATAAGACAATGAAAAATCTATTTCATATCGCAAAATATACAGCATTGCTGGGGATAATTGCAGCTGGCCTCTCATGTGAAAAAATCCTTGAAACGGAAACACCGGCAAACCTGCTCACATCAGATCAGGTTTTCGAAAATGTGCAGACCGCCAATGCAGCCCTGTCAGGATTGTATTCGGGACTGTGGGACAATTCGCCACTCGCAGGTGATCAGACGGGACGGATCATGGGGCTCTATACAGATGACCTGAATTTTTATGCAGCTTCATCCAATACAGGTTTGATGGAATATTATCAGAACACAGTGATCGACTCAAATCCTGTGGTATTGTCCTACTGGACGAACGCCTATCAGAAAGTTTACATGGCAAACGCCATCATCGAAGGCGTGGAAAATTCCTCAGCCATTACAGGGGAAGACCGCAGCAGAATCACAGCTGAGGCGCTGATGATAAGGTCGCTTCTCTTTCTTTGCCTTCAGCAGATCTATGGAGACATACCGTATCCTGTCACCACAAACTACATGATCAATCAGAAAATAGAAAAAACAGACTCCGATGAAGTTCTGTACAGGATTGAAAGTGATTTGAAAGATGTGATTCCGGTACTTAAAGACACCTACCGCAACACGGAAAGAATTTTCCCGAACAGAAAGACGGCGCAGATGATTTTGGCAAAGACGCTGATAACGGCAAAAAAATACGGTGAAGCAGAATTACTCCTGAAGGAAATTGTACAGAGCCCGCTGTACAGCATGCAGAACGATATCACAAAAGTATTTGACAAATCGGGAACGCACATCATCTGGCAGCTCAAACCACGCAATGCCGGAGATTCCACAAAGGAAATTCAGGCGTACTTTTTCAGTAATTCTGCTCCGCTCACGGTGGCCTTATCACCTGCGCTGATCAGCAGTTTTCCGGCAGGCGATCTCAGAAGACAGTACTGGATCACCACTGTAATAGTAGGAGCAAATACATGGTACAGACCAAACAAATACAAGGTGCAGAGTAGCAATACTTCAGAATATTCAATTGTCTTCAGGCTGGAGGAAGCATATCTGTTACTGGCGGAATCTCTTGCTCAGCAAAACAGGATTTCGGAAGCGGTGCCTTACATTAACGCCATAAAACAGCGGGCAAATGTCGCAGTGCTGTCTACATCCGTTTCTAAGGAAACACTGATGGATGAGATTATAAAGGAAAACAGAAGGGAATTTTTTACCGAAACGGGAAACCGCTTTTTTGTTTTGAAAAGATTCGGAAGGCTAGACACTTTACAGCCCCTGAAAACAAACTGGAAAACCCATTTTCAGAACTGGCCTTTGCCTCAGAAAGAACTACTGTTAAACCCGAAACTTAATCCTCAGAACAATGGCTATTAAGATGAAAAATAAATTGCTTTTACTGATCACGGTAATTCTTTCTGCGGCAGGTTGGGCTCAGAACGGTTCAGGTTCTTTTTACGACAGCATCAGCAGCCGGTATAAAAATTACTATACCCTGGGGAATCTTCAGGTTTCACCTGACGGAAGATACACATCGGTAAAAAAATGGTACATGACCTCAAGGGATACCATGCTGATAACAGACCGTACAAAACCGGGAATGCCAATCCTGACACTGATCAGAAAAAATTCGTACTTCTCTTTTCTCGGAAAAAACAGATTATTGGCTTTCGGCGATTCGGAAGCGGAACTGATCTCGTTGCCGGATTTAAAAAAAATACAGTTTTCGCAGGTAAAACAGGTAGCCGGTTTAAAGACTGCGGGACAATACTGCATTCTGCACAATAATGGGGAAATGAAAGTATATAATGCAGAAGACAGGCAGATCTTTGAATTTCAGAATGTTAAAAATCTTCTCACTGACAACAGACAGAAGGCATTTATGCTCTGTGAAAAAAACGGACTGAAGGAAATAATTTCCCTCACCGGAAACAGCGCAAAAACGGTTTACAAGACAGATGCCCAGATCAAAAGAATTCATATCTCGGAATCGGAAAAGCACCTCATCATTACAGAAATCCTGCAGGCCAGACAGGAAATAAGGATGACCTTCGTAGATTGGGCTAATGATAAGATATCTTCATTCAGTCTCGGCTCGGCAAACGGACTCAATCTCGTAAAAGTATGGGAAACAGGAAAAGGCGAAGCATATCTGATTGATGTAACGAAAAAATCAGAGGAAGAAAAAACACTGCCGGAACTATGGTACGCAGGTGACGGAAACCTGATGGCAAAGCAGGAGTTTCCGGTGCAGCACAAATACTACAGCTGGAATACCGATGGTTCAGTGCTTGATGATATTCCCGCAGACCGGTTTCCGTTTTTTGCACCGGTCAATGATAGAAAATTCTTACTGGCATTCGATCCGTATAAAAAATACCGTTATGCAACAAGATTCCCGGCACCTGACATATACCTTTACGATATAGCAAATAAAAAGTACACACAGATATTTGAAGATTCGGAAGACCTGATGATAGCACCGCAGGGCAGATACCTGCTGAGCTTCAGTTATAAATCAAAACAGTGGATAGGAAAGGATATATCGGGGAACAGATCATTTACAGTACCAAAGCATCTTACGGCAAGACCGATATACGACGAAACGGGTGATTATGCATGGTTTGAAAGCAAAAACGGATTGTGGAAGCTCGATCTTAACAGCGGGAAAACAACACTGGTCAAAGGAACCGAAAACCTGCACGCTGCGCTTCAGGATTACAAACGTCACCTCATAGTCGATGTTGGTAACATGAATTCATGGTACATGTACAATGGCAGTAAAACGTTGCTCAAACTCAGGGATGCGGAAAACAACGCATCGTGGCATATGTACAGCAACCGTAATTTTCAGAAGATAATCCCGATGTCACCCGAAAATATCACAGATCTGAAAACGGATGATCAGATGAAATATGCTTTTTTCACGGAAGAGAATTACAGTCTGCCCTCACGGCTGGCATACAGGAAGATCTCCTCCAAAATTGAAGATAAGGTCGTTTTGGATCCCGGTAATCCCAGAGACAAAACAGCGGAGAAGATCAGACAGCAGATCATTCAGTATACAGACAGTTCCGGAAATAAGCTCAAAGGTGTTCTTTATTATCCTTCAGATTTTAAGGAAAACATGAAATACCCGATGATAGTCAGTATTTATCAGGTACAGAGCTCTACCTCGAATGACTACAGATACCCTAAGCACAGCACCATTGGTTTTGATCTCAGAACACTCACAGAAAGAGGCTATTTTGTTTACCTGCCTGATATTGTGTACAGTGCTTCGGGGTCAGGTATTTCAGCACTCGACTGTGTCAACAGATCACTCGACGCACTCGCTTCAAACAAAAATATAGATATGGAGAGGGTAGGGCTCACAGGTCATTCAATGGGTGGCTACGAAACGGTTTTTATTGCCACACAGTCAAAACGTTTCAGAACCTATATCGCGGGTGCTGCACAAACTGATGTTGTGAGAGCGTATTTCTCATTCAACTACAATATGGGTACGCCTTACATGTGGCAGTATGAGAACGGTCAGCACTTTATGAATGTGCCGTTTTCTGCCGACACTGATCTCTATTTCAGTAACAATCCGATTCATTATGTGCATAGGGTAAGTGCACCGATGCTGATCTGGACAGGCAAAAAAGATGAAAATGTACATTGGGGGCACACCATGGAATTTTTCATGGGACTGGTCAGGAACGGTAAAAAAGCGGTGGCGCTCTTTTATCCTGAGGGATTCCACAATCTGGGGAAAGAAACCGAGGAGGCAAAAGACCTCAACAGAAGAGCAATCGAATGGTGGGACTACTTCCTTAAAGATAAAAAAGAAATCGACTGGATAGACAGGGAAATGAAAAAGGACGCTGATTAGGCGTCCTCTCTTTTTAATTTTATGGAATCTTATAAAGCGGTTCACCGCACATGGTCTCCCCAACGTTTCGGAGAGTGGAACCGTCTTCTGTCCATTCACAGACTTCATCCGTTTGAATGGTGCTGCAGCTTTGTCCTGCATCCACGCAAAGTCCTTGCACTGCATCAAAGTGATATCCTGAAACGATAGCACTTGTACTGTTGTTTGCCTTTTTTGATGCAAACGCTGCTCCTGTGCCAACAAGCACGATAAAAGCAGAGAAAAATAAATTTTTCATAATAAAAAAATTAATAATTGTGTGCCTACTCTGGGTCCAGGTTTTCGGCTTCCCCTGTTAAATCTTTCGTCAGCGGCTTTCGGTAAGAATAGCGTATTAGCTTTTTCCCGATCAGTGCATAGAAATATTCTTTCCCGGCCCTATAATCGATCAGCTGATTTTCTCCCTCGTTATACAGGTAAAAACTGCCAAGATATTCCTGCGCATTGAGCTTGTAGATATCGATAACTTTTGCTTTTTTAAAATTAGATGCTAATTCATTTTTGCCCATTAAGGCAGATTGAATGAAGACCAGATTGCCTTGGGCTGAAATATTTTCATTAACCTCCAGGGGTGGTGCAGTCATTTTATGACGCCCGTCAGATAATTTCCTGGTTTTTATCCGCGCAACGTTTACGGTATCTATAGTTTTTAGGTGATGTTGTATATTTAGTTTTCTGTCACTCACTGTAAATCGGTTCCTGTAGTTGTAGAGGTAGATAACCTGAAACGGAGAATCTGTACTGCTTAATTGTCCGTCACTTTCAAAAACCCCGTCTTTGTGCTTTTCTATGATTTCGGGATAAAATGTAACCTTCGGATGATCATGGAGTGACAAGGATGCAACAGTCAGACTTTTTGATCTACTGCTAATACTTCTGATGATAAAATGACTGGAATCCTGTACGGTCAGCTGTGAAAAAAAAGCATCCTGATAACTGATGACTTTTGCATTGGGATCTCCTGTTTTGCCTCTGAAGATCACAGGAACAGTACCATCCCAAAGATAATAATGAGAGTCTTTTACCGTAATCTGAAGTGATTTGAAAGGCAGGTTCATATTTTCCGGAACAATCTTCAGCGTTGAAACTTTGGAAAAGTCTTTGGACACTGTTGTCAGTAGTTGAGGGTACTGCTTGTTTCCGAGATAAATATTCTCCTGATCTTCACCTGCAAAATAGTAATCTGAATAATCAAGAATCTTGCTCTTATCTTCACTAACAGGGTAAAGCAGGAATCTTCTTGTAAAATTATTCTCTTTCTTTACTATGTGCTCGGATGAAATAAAAAGCAATATCACAATGGAAATACTTAGTATATTACTGCTTACAATAAAGACTGAAGATTTTTGCAGAGATATATTTCTACTGCCTTTTTCGCAAAGTATAGCACAGATACCGAGGATTACACAGACAATATTGAAAATCAGGTGTTCTGTCCATCCCAGTTTTTCGAGAATCCCACCGCACGAGCAGGGTACAAAATCACTGTAGTTAAGTATGAGATAGATATATACCGTAAAAGCAGACATCAGTGCGGTAGAAGAGTAAAGTCCCGCTGTTCTCAGTTTTTCCGTACTAAGTAAAATGACAATAAGAGTTTCAAAGGCAATCACTCCATAGGATACAATATTGGCATAGGCACTGAGCAGAGGAGATTGCCCGATCTGCACCTGAAAATTTTCAAAATCAACTGCCTTGCTGAGGCCTGCGTAGCTAAACAGAAGGATAAAGAAAGCAACGGTACCTGAAATAAAATAATATCTGATATTTTTCATGGCTTTTTATTTTGTTTTTTATCATCATCAGGAAATATAAGTATCCAGTCAATAGGGGTTCCGCAGTAGTCTGGCATTGCAGTTCCGGTTTTTACAGGAACTGTAGTTTTAAAATACCCCATACTCTGCCAAAGACCGCTGGCCGGACATGGTTGACCTGTTGTACTGATGGTGGTATGGGGCTTCATAATTGTTTTTTTTGATGATAAACTAATGTCCGTTCTTCCAGTCATGTCCGTCTCTTACTGGAGGATCAGGATATAATTCTTTACCTCGGGTGCTGTCATCTTCTTTTTTTGAAACTGTTCCCGGTTCTTGAGATGCGTCTTCTGTGCCTGTAAATTCTGAATTTCTGCATTGTTGCAGAATGACAAGAAAGAGCATCATGCTCATTGCATACATTGTTTTTTTCATTGTTTTGGAATTTGAGTTAGAAATTCCGGCCGGTTTATATGAGATTCTCGGGACAAATGTAGGAGGCTCTGGAGCCCAAAAAAAAATGATTGAGGGACTGTTTTGGAAATTAAGTCGACGTAATTTCCAAAAAAAGACTGCATATGAAACACGGTAAATAGCTATGGATAAAGGTTTTCTGTCAGAAAAAACTGACAGCAGCCGATAATTGCTGGGCCTCTTATCGGATGACGCTGTTTTTTTTCTAATTTTGATAAAACACACGACCTGAGATGACAACGAAATTTTTTTATTTATTGTTTTTTATTCACTGTACTTCTGTCTGCTCTTCACAGATAAAAGAAAATTCATTCAGGGAGATACGCAGCAACTATGAAAAATTGTATACCGATGATGAAACTGCATTACCTGCGGTCAGGAAATACATTAAAAAAGCAAAAGAGGAAAAAAATTACAGGCACTGGGTACAGGGGTACAGGGATGGTGTGCAGTTCTCAAAGAATGCCCCCGATAAATTGAAATTTGCAGATTCCACAATTACGGTAGCAATCCTGTCTAAGGAAAAAGATCTGATCGCCAACGCTTATCTGGGAAAAGGAATAATATATTATTTTAATTTTAAAGAATTTCAGCATGCTCTTGTCGAATACCTTAAAGCGCAGGAATTTGCTGAGGACACGAAAGATGAATACCTCAAAAATAAAATTGTTTATCACATAGGCGTTGTAAAAAGCTATCTGGGTTTTTATGAGCCGGCTTCAGAACATTTTTTGCAGTGCATTACTTTTTTCGAAAAGCAGATGTCAGAAATCACTGAACCAATTGAGCATTTTAATAATAAAAAAGCATACCTCAACAGTCTGCATCAGCTTACCGTTGTATACAGAAACCTGGAGCAGAGGCAACGGTCAGACAGTCTTATAAAAAGAGGTCTTTCTGTAATAGGAAACAGCAAAGATTTCCGGTTGGAAAAGGCATATTTTTATAAATGCAGGGGAATTGCAGAATATCAAAAGGAAAATTACAATTCAGCACTTTTTTATCTGGATAAAGCATTACCGGTTTTGTTGCAGAGAGATGATTTTTCATGGGCCTCGGTAATCTTTTTTTATAAGGGAAATATTCTGTGGAATACGGATCAGAAAGAAAAGGCAGTCCGAAACTTTGAAAATATCGATGCTATATTTGTAAAACGACATTTTATTTGGCCGGAACTGCGTCCGGTTTACGAAAAATTGATCATGCTTGCAGAAAAAAAAAATAATATTCAGAAAGAAAGATATTATACACGGCAACTACTCGCCGTAGACGCTTTTCTCAAAAAAGATTTTGCCTACCTCTCTTCAAAAATTTATAAAAGCTATGACAGGAAAAAAGAACTGCAGGAAAAAAAACAGTGGCAAACCATAAAATTTACAGGTTTGGGTTTTGTATTTTTTTTAGGGGTATCAGCTTCCGTGTTAGTGGTATTGCTGGTTTTGCACCGCAAAAAAAAACAGGACGTAATGAAGAAGTACATATTGCTTCAGGAAAAATGGGAAAAGCGGCAGATTCCTTTACAGACCGAAAAGACCTCTTCCCGTCGTTCTTCACTGCCTGAAGAAGTAGTGAAAGATTTAACGGCGAAATTATCTGCATTCGAAACCAAAGAGGGCTTCAGACAGGTAGGTCTCACTGTTGAAATCCTGGCAAAACGTTTCAGAACAAACTCAAACTATCTGTCTGTATTCATCCATGACACAAAAGGGTTATATTTCAAACCCTATCTGATGCACTTGCGAATAAACTACATCATCAGAAAGCTCAATGAAGATGAAAATTATCTCAAACTTAAAATTACGGTTCTGGCAGAAGAGGCGGGATTTTTATACAGACAGAACTTTTCCGATGCTTTTCTTGAAATTACAGGCATGCGTCCCATTGATTATGTGAAACAGAAAAAATTGGAGGCGGATAATAAAAAAGCAGATGGAGAGCAGGAGTAATTAAGAAGCTCTGATATTTCACATTTACAGGACGATTTTGTACATTTCTTTAAAATTTTAAGGACATGGTACAGAAAAATGTATTGGCAGAAATTCATGATCTGTCACAAAAACTTGAACACGTATTAGGGACAGTTGAAAATAACAGGGAAAATTGGATTGCGTGTTGCGAATCAGCGTTAATGAAAATTGATGAATCCGTGAGAACGGCAAAATCAATGATATCATCTTATGAATTTGAATCTACGGCAGATGAGGTGTATTTCTTTAAAGTGTTAAAACCTTCTCTGATATCGAAATTTATCCTCTATACAAAAATTCTGAGCATTGAATCTTTAAAACCGGCGACCGGTGCAGAAACTCTCGTAAAATATTATGAATCGGAGCAGAAAAAACTCCATACCTTCTACAAAGACAATGCAGAATTTTACAGCTATTATCGTCGCGGTGCCACTTATCTCGATCACAAATATTTCGTACGCGATTCTTTCGATATGAAGATGAGGTTATCTGCGGGGTTTTACAATCTTGATTCTTCGTTCACCACATCACATGATCATTTGGTAGCTCATATTCTCGCCAACGTTAAATTAGAGGCATACTTACAGGAAGAATTGTATGCTGTAAAAAATGACAGACCTGAAATTACGGAATATAGGTCGGTGTTGTCGTGGTCATCATCGAAAGTTTCACTGATTGAGCTGATATACAGTCTTTATCTGATGAAATGTTTCAATGCAGGAAATATGGAACTAAGTGAAGTGATCAGAACTTTCGAAAAAACGCTGGGTGTCGATCTTTCCAATTTTCACAAAATTCTGGGTGAAATAAAACTGCGCAAAATAAACCGTACCAAATTCCTCCAGTCTCTCCATGAAAACCTTGAACAACACTTCACCGACCTCGACGGCAAATAATCTTCCATTCCAAAAAAAACTCCATCAATCCAACCCTCGCACCCCGCATCCCGCACCCAGTATCTCACTCTCAAACCCTCACACCCCGAATCCCGTACCCCTCAAACCCTCCAACTCCCCACATACTCCCACTGAATGCCCTAAAAACATTATGTTAAATCAATCCATCAAAAAATCTTTCGGTACTACCGAATGACTACCGAATAACTATCGTAACAAACCCTAATCTTTGTCTCATCAATCAAAAGTTGCAACAAAAAAAGATTGACGGATTAAAAAAAGTGTTTAACTAAAAATTTAATACAATGGCACATCAGAAAGGGATCTTTAAGATCACGGGTACCATCGGGGATGTTACCTTTTACAAATCAAAAGACGGATATCTTGTTCGTGAAAAAGGAGGGATAGACGCAAAGAGAATTGCTACAGACCCTGCTTTTCAGAGAACACGTGAAAACGGAATGGAATTCGGCAGAGCAGGGAAGGCAGGGAAAATACTGAGGGCAGCTTTAAGGCCACTGCTTACCAACGTGAAATCTTCAGGGATGGCGAGCAGGATGACGCAGATTATGATGAAAGTCATTCAGGCAGATACGGTTAGCCAGAGAGGTTTAAGAAACGTGATTGACGGTGAAGCTGAACTCCTGACGGGTTTTGATTTTAATCAGACGGGTGCATTGGCAACAACCATCCATGCACCCTACACATCATCCATAGACCGTGTGACAGGGGAGATGGCCGTCTCTATCAATCCGTTCGTTCCGTCAGACATGATTACGGCACCTCAGGGGACTACGCATTTCAAGATTACCTCGGGTGGTGCGGAGGTAGACTTTGAGCAGGAAACATTTGCAAATGCTCAGGAATCTACAGCAGTTCTTCCATATTCGGTCACAGCAACCACTTTGATTACGCATACATTATCACTGCCTGCAAATTCTACAAAACCACTGTTTTTAGCTCTGGGAATTGAGTTTTTTCAGGATATCAATGGCAGCATGTACGCATTGAAGAATGGTTCTTACAATCCGCTTGCAATTATTAAAGTAGATGGTGGAGTATAATGGAACTTATACTGTTTCGGAAATATTATCCTGAGGGTACCAACGGACAGTTGTTTGCTGATGGAGAGCACATCTGTTTTACAATTGAGCTTCCCTGGAAGGATAACAGACGCAGAGATTCGTGTATTCCGGAAGGAAAATACAGGCTGGTAAAGAGATTCAGCAAAAGGTTCGGCTGGCATTTAATGGTAGAAAATGTAAAAGGCAGATCTCTGATTCTGATTCATCCTGCCAATAACGCCATGACAGAACTTTCTGGTTGTATTGCACCAGTTACTGCGATTGCAGGTCAGGGGAAAGGATATTCTTCAAAAAAAGCTTTTGCCGCACTGAAGTTTCTTGTTTTCCCATTATTGAATGATCATAAGGAAGTTACTTTAAAAGTTACTTTGTAAAATTAAATTATTAATCCCATCAGAGCCGTTTCAAAAAGGGTAAGCGGCTCTGATTTTAAAAAAATCTTATTATGAATATACTTGAAAGATGTTCAGCACCATTGCCTGAACTGTTTAAAAAATTAAGAAACACGGGCTTAATTTTGGTGGGTGCGGGCTCTGCAGTTTTAGCTTCACAGCTGCAGGTCGCCCATAAGCTGGTCAATATTGCAGGTTACATCACCCTTGCCGGTGGGATGATTGCTGCGGTCAGTCAGTTAACGGTCAGAGAACCGGAGCCTGATGAAAATGAGAATCATGAACAGTATTGAAGTGAAAATGGGTTTTCTGGGAGGTTGCATGACCGGCTTTATTTTTTCTCCTCCCTTCGAAAACATTCTGTGGTCAGCATGTACAGCTTCTGCCGCAGCGGTGGCAAGTTATCTTACAACACTTCTGATGAAGTATCTTTGGGCACGGTACAGAAAAAAGTAGACTTTACTTCAATGATTTATCAGTAAATAAAATGCCCAATGTTTCAGGCTTCAATCAACTCACTTCAAATATCCTGAGCTTAAGCATCAAATCAATAATGCCATACGATTATTCGTGTGGCATTTTTTTAAAACAAACTCTGATTTTCTTCAGTTTCTGAAAAATATCGCTGTACAAAGTCCTTGCTGTACGAAGCCCGCTGCACGAAGTCTCTCGCTGTACGAAGTCTCCTGACTTCGTGCCCTTCGTATCATAAATATCCGCCGGGTAAATCACTGTTTCCAAATCCTACTTTGCTCCGTTCATATGAATTTTCAACAAATAATTTCTTTGTACCTCTCGCTGTACGAAGTCTCCTGACTTCGTGCCCTTTGTATCATAAATATCCGCCCGGTAAATCACTGTTTCCACATCCCACTTTGCTCAGTTCAGATGAATTTTGAGCAAATAATATGTTTGTACATCACCTGCAGTTTCTTGGTTCAGCTCGTACCGATGTGTTGGGTGGGGTAGCAGGGAACATCTTATATCTGTAAGGTGCAGAACTTGTCTCTTTTGCGCACAGAATATACATACCACAAAACTAAAAACTTAACAGTAAAGTTAAAGTATGTAGTTTATTAATTGCCTAACTTTACATTAAACTAATACAACTGAACATCATGAAAATTGGAATTTACATTTCAGGCTTGGGACAGTCTGTTGAAAATGACAGTGTAGAAAAGTATGCCGAAAGGTTGAAAAATGAATTTAAATTCAATACCCGCGGAGTAAACTACCATACAAAGTCAGAGAAAGTTATTTATATCTCAGATCGTGAGGCTACCGTAGTTACCTTATACGAGGGCAGCGGCTTCAATACCATACTGTATCGTTTTTATGAATTCAGATATCATGAATTGCTGACAGAAAAGTTCAAAAAGAAATCGGTGATTTCTAAGAGTCTTTGGCTGCTGAATCTGGTACTGGTAAATTTTCCGGTAGTGATTAAAAGAATTTTTAGTCCACAGAGCTATGCCAGACCCCTGCAGACTTTATATCTGTTTTTGATTTTTCTGCTGATTTCTTCGTTTCTTGTTCTTACTCTGCCTGCTGTTATTGATTTTATATTTTCAATTCCGGCCAACAAAAATCTTTTACTTGATTTAAAAAATAGGGCTTATCCTTCAGACATACCCTATATTTCTACAGATTACATAAGCAGTATATCCAAAACCATTCTGTCAGTTGTGGCGGTGCTTGTTCTCTTTGTACCCAATGCAAATACACTTATTACCAATCTTGCCACAGAATTTGTATGTGCTAATGATTATATCAGACATGGTGCGAGGCGGCAGATTATTCAGGGAAACTTAGAGAATTTGGTGGATTATATTACTGAACATGAAGAGTCACCAGAGATTCATTTTCACGCCTACAGTTTTGGAAGTATTCTCGCCATAGATTATCTCTACCCATACCGTACAAAACCTTCGGACAATGCAATGACATACTGCAAAGCCCTTATTACCATCGGTTCACCTTATGAATTCGTCAATTCTTATTTTAAAAATTTCTACAATAACAGAATCACGCATTTGGGAGACAATATACAGTGGGTGAATATTTACTCTGTTTCTGATGCACTTTCTACCAATTTCAGAAATGATGCTCAGGAGGGAGATGCTCAGTTTGGCGTAAAAGGCGGATTAATTAAGCCTGTTAATCTCAGCTATGAAATTACTTCATTCGAGAAAGAAGGCATTGTAAGTTTTATAATGCTCCGCAGTCTTCAGGCACATAATCATTATTGGGATCAAAGCCCTGAAGGTTCCGGATGTCAGTCTCTTATTTACGGATGGATGAGAGATAATACACTTCTCTCAGATAATCTGGTCTGTCTTCAGGCATAACATCATTGGGAAATAGAGAAATAATCCAGCTAAAGATAAGATCCCTCTAAAGCCCGGCACAATGATAAATAAAATCTCCACAATCAGGAAAGAGGTGGGAGATTTTAATGTTTTGAATTAATTTTTATCGGTTTAAAATTTCGTGGCATGAAATCTTTTTTTGTGCAGGATCCAGGTCGTCAGTTTCCTGAAGAATTTTCCTTTTTAGATGAGAATCGTAATTTTTATAATCACTTTAAAACAAATTTACTATTTCTGGTAGATTACCCTGATAACTCACTGGCGTAAAGTAAAAATTCCAAAGTTGAGAGACTTATGAAAGCGGAAGCAGCGATAAATCTAAAGTGGATTTAATTTTGCTTCATCTGTACAGGTAAATGTATAGTCAGATATAAACAAACGTAACAAAAGATGCCGATAAATCAAATACCTCCAGACGGAGGAATGTTATACAAAGAAACAGATATGGCTCAGTTTTTTCCTGAACCGTTAAATGCAATCACTGCTGTATTTTTTTTAGCCTTAGCCATTTTTTGGACAATTAAAATTAAAGGTAATTTTAAAGAATATCCCTTTTTAGCGTACTGCTTGGTTTTATTATATATTGGAGCTATTGGTGGAACGGTTTATCATTCATTCAGACAATGGCCGGTATTTATTATGATGGATTGGCTTCCCATTATGTTACTTTGTTTATCCGCAGGATTTTATTTTGTAGCGCAAAGCACCAGATGGTATTTTGCTGTGTTAATGGTTTTCGGATATCTACTGCTCATGTTTGCTTTAAGGAACTGGATTTTGATCGATAATACTTCTCTCTTCATCAACGTAAATTACGCCATCATGGCTTCATTTGTGCTTTTCTCGGTATTAAGGTACTTAATTTATACCCAATGGAAAGCAGGAAAATGGGTAGGTTTTGCTTTGTTGTCATTTGTTTTTGCACTAACTTTCCGTATAGCCGATAAATGGGAGTGGTTGAATTTCGGAACACACTTTTTATGGCATACTTTCGGAGCGATAGCGACATTTTGTATGTTTAATTATATTAATCTTACGAGGAATGAAGTTATAAAGGCATAATTGGTTTTATTTTTCTTTAAATATTAATTCATAAATAAAATGTTGTGATAGGTAATAAATTAATTCTTTAACGTCTCTTTGTCATTCTGAAAGAATCTGAGCTTCATTATTCTCAGATTGATTAGATTTCTATGAATTGACAAAAGAATTGCTGAATTTAGGGCTTTGATTATAAACGTACATCCTTAAAAAAATTTGTGTCTTTTGTGGTCTGAAAAAAATAATATTTTATACGAAATTTAGACTCAACTTCTTTTAAGTCTGAAAGAAAAACGATTTACTTATATTTGCCCCGCAAAGCAAATTCAAATGTTCAACAAAGCAATCACTGTATTTATTCTTGGCTTTTTTACGGTTTTTTGTTCGGCTCAACAAGTTCGGCCATCAAAATCATCTGAAATTTACCGCGATCTCAAAACGCTAAAACACCTACCTAAAGTTTTATACCTCGCAGCTCATCCCGATGATGAAAATACAGGATTACTGTCTTGGTTAATCAACGAGCAAAATGTAGAAACGGGCTATTTGTCTTTAACAAGAGGTGATGGCGGTCAGAATTTATTAGGAACAGAACAGGGTGCTGCCTTGGGATTGATCAGAACGCATGAGCTTTTAGAGGCAAGAAAGTTAGACGGTGCCCAACAGTTTTTCACCCGTGCAATTGATTTCGGGTTTTCTAAAAATACGACTGATACTTTTAAACAATGGGATGAAAACAGCATTACTGCTGATGTGGTTTGGGTTATCCGAAAATTCCGTCCGGATATTATCATTTGTCGTTTTCCTCCTACTGCTGCGGCAGGACACGGACAACATGCGGCTTCGGCTGTGGTTGCAGAAAAAGCTTTTAAGTTGGCAGGCGATAAAACAGCTTTTCCAAATCAACTGAAATATGTGAATTTATGGCAACCCAAACGCATATTGTGGAACACTTTCCGATTTGGTAACAACAATACGACGGCTGAAAATCAACTGAAAGTCACCGTTGGGCAATATGATGCTCAACTGGGAATGGGTTATGGTGAACTGGCTGGATTAAGCAGAAGTTTACATAAAAGTCAGGGTGCAGGAACACAGTCTGTAGCCGGAATTAAAACTGAATATTTTTCCCATGTTGATGGCGAGTCTGCAAAGTCAACACTTTTTGATGGAGTAACTAAAACCTGGACAAAAGAAGGAAGCGCTGATATTGACCAATCTTTAGATAAAATTATTGCGAATTTCAATTTCAATAATCCTGAACAGAGCTTACCTGATTTGCTTGTTTTGCGAAAAAAAGTTTTAGCATTAAAAGATTCAGATTTAAAAAATGATAAAATTAAATCTCTTGATCATATCATTTTAGGCTGTGTTGGATTTATGGGTGAAGTGGTTACCAATCAGGCTGAAGCTGTTGCGGGTGACAATTACAATTTTAAATTAAATCTAATCTCAAGAACTACAAATCCTGTTATTTTAGAAAATGTAAAATGGCTAAGTCAATCAGAAAATTTTAACAGAAAATTATCCAAAGATTCTTTAATTACCATTCAACACGATATTCAGATTCCTGCAGATGCAGCGCTTACAGAACCTTACTGGTTGGCAAAACCAGCTGTGAATGCGGCAACTTTCTCTGTTCCAAATGATACTATAATCGGTTTGCCTGAGGCGGAATCACCACTGAATGTTTTGCTTGGTTTAAAAATCGGCTCGGAAAAGTTTCATGTTAAACTTCCTTTATCTTTCAAGAAATTAGATCCGGTGCGTGGCGATGTGGTCGAAGCCTTGCGCATTGTTCCTGCATTGGAACTGAAATTTACACAACCACTTTATTTAGTCAGAGAAAATGAAGATTTACATTTGAGTTTAAATTTTAAGATTAATTCTAATAAACATTTCAGTAATGGAAAAGTAAATCTGATGTTTAACGGCGAACGACTAGGCGGAGGTGATATAAAATCAATCAATGGAAAAGATATTACCGTTGATTATGTTATTCCAAAAGCTAAATTGGCTTCAATAAAATCAAATCAGTTACAATTGGATGCCAATTTTGTTGCCGATGGAGTAACTTATAATAAAAAACAGGTATTAATTCAATATCCGCATTTACCTTCATTACAATATTTTGCGCCTGCAACAGTTGCTGTGATGAAAGGTGATATTCAGTCTAAGGTTAAAAAGGTGGGTTATGTACAAGGAGCAGGAGATTTTATTCCTGAGTTTTTACGTATTGCCGGTATTCAGGTAGATGTTCTGAAAGATGAAGATTTTTATGGCAACTTAGATGAATCTGGCGGAAATAAAAATAAACTTTCTCAATATGATGCTATCGTTCTTGGTGTTCGTGCCAATAATACGGAGAAAAAACTGGGTCGTTGGATGCCTTTTTTATGGTCTTATGTAAAAGCTGGAGGTAATTTGGTGATGCAGTACAACACCAATCAGGATACAACCGTTGACCAGTTGGGAATGTACAATTTTACGATTGCCAATAAGCGTGTTACAGAAGAAAATGCTGAGGTTAAATTTTTAAATCCAAATCATAAATTACTGAACTTTCCAAACAAAATTACTGCGGTTGATTTTAAAGGTTGGGTACAGGAGCGCGGTGCTTACTTCCCTGTTCAATGGGATGCAGCGTATGAACCACTTTTTGAAATGCACGATACAGGTGAAGAACCTTTGCAGGGATCAACTTTATATGCAAAATACGGAAAGGGTAATTTCATTTACACACCGTTGGCGTTTTTCAGACAGTTGCCTGCGGGAAATGTGGGTGCGGCTCGTTTATTTTTAAACTTTTTATCTGCACAGAAAAACTGATGAATAATCAACTTAAAAACTGGAATATTTGGTATATACTTTTAGCATTTGCATTAGTAGCTCAGATAGTATTTTATTATTTTTTTACTAAATTCTGGGCATGAGTACGATAGATTGGACAGTCCTGATTTTCACACTGGTTGCAGTGGTTGTCTACGGCGTATTCATCGGTCGTGGACAGAAAAGCAACGAATCTTACCTGAAAGCAGATAATAAAATGCCTTGGTACATTGTGTTGATAGGTATTATGGCGACTCAGGCGAGTGCCATTACGTTTCTTTCAGCACCGGGGCAGGCTTACACAGACGGGATGCGTTTCGTTCAGTATTATTTTGGTTTGCCTTTGGCGATGATTGTGATTTGTATCACTTTTATTCCGATTTTTCAGCGCTTAAATGTTTACACTGCCTATGAATATTTAGAAAACCGTTTCGATAAAAAAACAAGGGTACTAACTTCACTGCTTTTTCTTTTTTCCAGAGGTTTATCAACGGGAATCAGTATTTATGCTCCGAGTATCATCTTATCAAGCGTTTTAAACTGGAATATTTATTTGACTAATGTTTTAACAGGCGGAATTCTGTTGATTTATACCTATGTTGGCGGTGCAAAAGCGATAGCTCACACCCAAAAATTACAGTTTCTGATTATTTTGGGAACAATGGCTTTTGCAGGATATCTTCTTATTGAAAATATGCCAAATGGAATTGGCTTTAATGACGCTCTTTATCTCGCAGGAAAATCCGGAAAGCTCAATGTCATCACCACGGAATTTGACTGGAAAGACAAATACAACATCTGGAGCGGACTGATTGGTGGTTTTTTTCTGGCACTTTCATATTTCGGTACAGACCAGAGTCAGGTCGGGAGGTATATTACGGCGAAAGACAATACGAATGCAAAAATGGGCTTGCTGTTGAATGGATTGGTTAAAATTCCGATGCAGTTTGCCATTCTTCTCATCGGTGCTTTGCTTTTCGCTTTCTTTTCTTTAAAACCGGCTCCGATTTATTTCAACGAACGCTCTTATCAACATTTAAAAGAAACAAAACCTGAGCAGGCTGCCGTTTTTGAAAAGGAACATCAGGATTTGCAGACAAAATTTAATGAAGAATCGAAAGAAATTTTAAAGCTGAAAGAAACTCAATCTCCTCAACTTAAACAGACTATTCAGGATTTTAAAAATACACAAACTCAGGTAAAAGACCTGCACGGAAGGGTAGAGGAAGCTATCAATAATTCAAATTTTAATGCCGAGAAAACAGATACCAATTATATTTTCCTGTATTTCGTTAAAAATACCTTGCCTGTAGGAACGATAGGTTTGCTGTTTGCTGTCATTTTTCTGGCGAGCTGGGGCTCAATTTCGGCAGCTTTAAATTCCCTTGCGGCTTGTTCATTAAAAGATGTTCATTTGATATTTAAAAAAGAAATTCCTGACGACGAAACCGAACTTCGTTACAGTCGACTTCACACCTTAGCCTGGGGGATTTTTTCAATCGGTGTCGCAATGTTTGCCACTCAAATGGGTTCTCTTATTGAAGCGGTGAATGTTTTGGGCTCTCTTTTCTATGGACCGATTTTAGGGATTTTTCTGGTTGCATTTTATTTTAAAAAAATCAATGGAAAGAATGTATTCATATCTGCAATTTTATCGGAAATTACGGTGATTGCCATTTACAATTTCGATGTTGTTTCTTTTCTTTGGCTCAATGTAATTGGCGCAGCGGCAGTCATTTTATTTTCTGCAATTGGATTACTGTTTTATAAGCCAAAAGCAGTAAATTCGTAAAAGATAAATAAATCAAAAATTATAAAAATATTATGAATACAATTTTTAAATCGGCTACCGTTCTTGTGGCTGCAATGACTGTTTCAGTGAACGCTTTCGCTCAGGAAACTAAAAAACCTGCGAGCCCTCCTGCAACTGTAACAGGAAAAATTAAAGACGCCAATATTACCATTGCCTACAACAGTCCTTCAGTTAAAGGACGTACAATCTGGGGTGATTTGGTACCTTATGATAAAGTTTGGCGTGCCGGTGCCAATGAAGCAACTACTTTTGAAACCAGTAAAGAAATTACTGTTCAGGGTAAGAAACTTCCTGCTGGTAAATACAGCTTTTTCTTAGTTCCAAAAGCATCAGGAACCTGGACTGCAGTTTTCAACAAAGAGTCAAAACAGTGGGGCGCTTACAAATACGAAGAATCTAAAGATGCTTTGCGTGTTGATGTAAAAACTAAGGCTTTAAAAGCGACACAGGAAACTTTAGTTTATAAAGTAAACAGCAATGGATTCACAATGGATTGGGACAAGATCTCAGTTCCTGTGGAGATCAAATAAATTCAAAATTGATAAATTGAAATCCCGTTCATTCGGGATTTTTTTTGTTTTAGATTTTGGTATTGTATTTAGAGATTGCCAAAAATCCTGCGCTCAAATCGATAAATTAACTATCTTTAGGTAGTATTAAACTATGAAAAGCAGCACATTCAACCAAAGGACAGACCGTAAAAAGGTTTTTACGAATATATTTCTTATCATACTTTTATTGGCAATTCCTGTGATCTCATCGCCGGATTTTGACGGCACGCTTTCATTATTTAATTCCGAACCTTTTCAGAGAGATTTTCTGAGGTTTGTTCTGGTCATCGGTTTTTTTTATCTGAATTCTCTGGTCTTGCTTCCGAAACTTTTCAGCAGAAATAAAATTCTTGCTTTTTCAGTAATGGTGGTGTTGAGTTATGCCGTGGTTGTATTTTTACCATTTTCGTTAGTTCCGAATCATCAGGGTGGAAATGATGGCAGTCCCCAAAACGAAATGGAAATGCGAAAGCCTCCTGAGAACGATAAATTTAAAGAAAATATTCCTCCGCAATTCCCAAAAAACAGACTACAGCCGGAGCAGATGGGAGCTAAAAAAGACAATACCTTACCCAAGAAAATCTTCACTTCAATTCTGCCGTTTTTATTTTCATTTTTATCTTCCTTTTTTATTTATAAATCAAATGAGCAGCGCGAACTTGAAAAATTGAAGGCCAAATCTGATCTTTTAAACCTGAAATATCAGCTGCAGCCTCATTTTTTATTTAATATTCTCAATTCTATCTATTCACTCTCTCTGCTGAAATCGGATGATGCACCGGATGGAATACTGAAGCTTTCCAATGTAATGCGCTATGTCGTTCAGGAAAGCAGCAAAGATTTTGTAGATTTAAACAAAGAAATTGATTACATAAAAGATTACATCGCACTTCAGTTGTTGCGAACCGACAGCAGTTTAGATTTTTCCTACATAGAAATTGGTGATCTGAAAGATTTTAAAATAGCACCTTTTATTCTGATTAATTTTATTGAAAATGCCTTTAAGTATGGTTTTAATGCTGAAGAAAATTCTAAAATAGAACTGAAAATAATTGTGCAGGAATCTATTCTGAACTTCACGGTCTTTAATAACATTGTCACAGCAAATATTACCGATGAAGACAGTTTAAAAGTGGGCTTGAAGAATACTTTTGACCAGTTAAATCAGGTATATTCCGGAAAACACAGTATTATAATTGCTGAAACTGAAACTACTTATAAGGTAGATTTAACCATAAATTTAAACTGAAAATGATTAGAGCCATTGCCCTGGATGACGAAATTCTTGCCCTGAAAATTATTGAGAATTACGCGGAAAAAATTGAAAATCTGTCTCTGGAAAAAGTTTTCAATAAACAGAGTGATGCTCAGAAATTTCTGAATAAATTTCCGGTGGATTTGATTTTTCTGGATATTGAAATGCCTGCAAAAAATGGTCTGGACTTCTATAAAAATATTTCTCAGAATACCAAAGTTATTTTCACGACAGCTTTTTCAGAATATGCCGTGGATGCCTTCAGTATCAATGCGGTAGATTATCTTCTGAAACCTTTTTCTTTTGAAAGATTTAAGGTGGCAGTAGAAAAAATCAATATAAATCAGGAAAATAATGAGGTGAAACACCTTTCCATTAGGGCAGATTACAAGCTTCATAAAATCAATTACAACGACATCCAGCTAATTGAGGGTTTAGACGATTATATACAGATTCATTTGAAAGATACTACAAAAATTACCGCCCGCTCGTCGATGAAAAGTATCCTTGAAAAGCTTTCTTTAAAAGATTTTGTGCGTGTTCACCGTTCTTTCATCGTTCCTGTGAGCGATATTAAAACAATAGTGAATAAAAACATTCATATTTCAGATTTTATAATACCGATAGGCGAGACGTACAAAGAGGAAGTAATGAAAATTCTGAATAAATAAAAGTTTCGATATCTGTTTTTTCTTCAATTTTAAAAATTTGCTCTAAAAAAATGATTATAAATTTTCTATTTTTCAGGTATATTTAAATGCCTTTAAATTCTATGCTTACTGGAGATAAAGTTCTGAATAAACACTGAGAATATTCTTAACGTCTCTTAAATAACCGTCATTAACCGACACATTTTTTCTGTTCACCTCATAAATTTTTCTGTCTGCCCATTTGAAAATACTTTTGGTGCAAGAAAAATGGAAAAAATGAAAACAATCGACAGAAAAAGTTTTTTAAAAACTTTAGGAATGGCAGGTGTTGCTGCAGTGGCTGCACCCGTTTTGATGTTTTGCAGAAAAGATGATGAAGAAGATGCGGTGACAGGTATTATCAATAACAGCATTTCTACTGCATGTGCCGTAACCAACTCTGAAACCGAAGGGCCGTTTCCTACAAAATCACCTTCAGGACTGGTGCAGACCAATATTGTGAGTGACCGCACAGGAGTGCCATTTACCATTGCAATAACGGTTCAGAATGTCAATGCCAACTGTGCAAATCTGCAGGGTGCTATTGTAGACATCTGGCATTGCGACAAAGACGGAAACTACTCAGAATATGGCGGAACCGGAATGCAGTCGACCAATTATACCTCAGTTCATTTTCTGAGAGGCAGACAAACTACAGATGCCAGTGGGAAAGTGAATTTTATCTCTGTTTTTCCGGGTTGGTACAACGGAAGGGCGACTCATATTCACGTTCATGTGTATAATACAGCAGGACAGTCGCTTTTGGTGACGCAGATTGCTTTTCCGGAAGGAAATGACAGTGCAGTCGCTTTGGTAGCCGCAAGCTCCGGATACAAAGGACTGAGCGGATATACTTACAATTCAAATGACAATGTGTTCAGTGACGGAACTTCCAATGAAATGTCTGCAGTTACAGGTAATGTAAGCGGAGGTTTTGCACTGACGCACACCATAAAAGTATCAGTTTAGATTTGGTAATTTCATTTTAATAAGCGGTAAATGATGATGAAATGGATGATGCAGATGAATTCATTTATCGCTTTAATTTTTTTTTAAATTATGTTAATTCAGACACCTTCAAAAATATTCAAATCAGATTTTGCCTTTTGGAAAGAAGAAAATTCTTGCCGGATCAGAGATGTTTTTACTGAAAATGAAGATTCTAATCTCAGAAAAGTATCGGAAATTGTGATAGATGAAAATGGGAAATTCTGTTTTCAATACAAAGCAAACTGCGCAGTGATGATTTTGGTTTTGTATGGTGAAATTTTGATCAATGATTTTAAAAAGCAGGTTTCTGCACACGAGGTTTTCACTTTAAAATCTACAGAAACCGATAGTTTAACCATTAAAAATAATCTTGAAAACGAGAAAGCCGATATTTTAATTATAGAATTGAAATCCGGAAAGCACGATAATTCCTTCAGTCTCAAAGATCTGAATATTGATTTTAAAAACACGTTGATTCCGATGGCTGAAGATTTTGATTATCCGAATTTCATCGGATTGTATGATGGGAGAAAAGAAGATATATATTTAATTAATCAGTCAGACAGATCGGTTTTTGGAATGGTAATCAACGGTGCTTTTGAGTTTCAGAACAGATTACTCGAAAACAGGGATGCTGTTTGGCTGGAAGATATTGAAACTTTGGAGTTTGAAGCTCTAAGTGAAAATGCGCTATTGCTATTTTTAGAAATCTGAATAAGTTTTACATTGAAAAAAAACAGTCATAATCCTTTTCGCCAGGAAACCGTTTTTCCCATTGTTTTAGATGAAAAATCATCTGTCAGTATCGACCTTTATGAAAAAGAAGGTCAAAAAATGCTCTCTGTAATCGATCATCAGCGTCTTTCGGCAGGAAAACAGAATATCATCATATCAGGAAATCAATTGAATTCGGGAAAATATACAGCAAAAATCACCATTGAAAATTCTAAAGGTGAATTCACAGAAAATATAGAAATTATAGTTAATTAAGTAAATCTGAAAAGATTTTTTTTCATTGAGGATTGTTTAGGATCAGGACAGCGTGGAAGCTGTCCTGTTTTTTTATGTTCAAATTGTTGTGTTTTTCTCCAGTATTATATTGAGATACTGAAATAAAATATTTAAGTAAAGTCTTTTGTTTTTCTAAAACTGACGTTGCAAAATTTGGATGTTGAAAACATTTAGTATTAGAGATGTCATCCTGAGCTTGCCGAAGGATATTAAAGAAGATAATTACTATTTATTTTAAACAATTTACTTGCTATTTTTTATAAGTTTAATTTAAATTAAAAGTACATCCAGATAATACGAATATGTAAAACAGATAGTATTAGAGATGTCTCACTGAGCGTAGTCGAAGTGTTTTTCTTCAAATTATTGATTTTCATAAAAAAGCAAAACCTCCCAGCTTATAAACTGAGAGGTTTTTGACATTGATTAAAAATGTTTCTTTCTAAAATGAAACCGTGTTTACTTTTGCTGTAGTGGAGGTTGTAAATGTACTTTTTAAAGTTCCTCCGCTCGTAGAATAAGTTCCTCCTGTGTATAAACCCCATCCGGTGCTTCCGCCAACATAGCTTCCGCCTGTGTAAGTGCCTCCGAAATAAACTTTGTAGCTTGTTCCCTGAGCAAGGTTCGGACTTGAAAAATGAAAATAGTAAACGCCGTTTTTAGGTTTAAAAGTCACCATTTCGGTTCCTGCCGCATTTTCAATTTGAAAAACTGAAGTCGCTGCCAGTTGCGCACTTGATTTCAGATACATTCCCACCTGCGTCGAAGCGGTACTCATTGCTTTGGTCATATTGGCATTGGATCCCGCAGAAATCAGAATCCCGCCGTTCATCAGGAAAGTTCCGTTGTAGTCGATGCCTTCTTCGGGCTGACTTGTCGGACCGTTAACGATGGTGGTGCCTCCGGTGATGGTGATATTTCCGTTGCTGTCGATGGCGTCGCTTCCTGCAACGATTACAATGCCGCCCGTGATGTACAAATGGCTGTTGTCATTGGCCTCTGTTCCGCCGGAAACTGTTCCGTAGGTAGCGTTGATGCCATCGTTGGAAGCTGTAATATTATTCACACCGCCAGCAAAAGTAATGATGGGTGCTTCCACACCTTCACCAACGCCTGATGTTGCAGAGATAGCCGAAACGGTATTGTTTCCGCCATTTACGGTAATCGAAGCGTCTGAATGGATTCCGTCATCTGTGGATGTAAATTTATTCAGTCCGTTGTTGATCGTAATGGCTCCCGTAGCAACCAGTGTTTTGGGATGACTGTAATCTGTTCCTGAAACCAAAAATCTCGCCCCTGTTGTTGTGATATTTAAGGTTGGGCTTCCCGTCGTGCTGCCAATCGTTACCGTTCCGTCTGCTTTTAAACCTTTTCCTCCGGTTCCAGAGCTTGTTGTGGTCACAGTACCCGCATTGATCAGAAGATTTCCGTCGGCAGAAACAGCAGATGATGAATAAGAATCTAAAACCCCTGTGGTATTCGTGTAAGTCGCTCCGTTACCAGCCGTAGTGATTGTGACAGCACCTCCGTTGATGGTAATATTTTGGTCTGCAGAAATTCCTTTTCCTCCGTTGGCAGTTGAGGCTAAATTTAAATTTAAAGTTCCGCTGTTGATGATGACATTCGTATCTGTTTTTACAGCGGTAGAGTAGGAAGGATCAAAACCGCTTCCTGATGCTGTAAGGACTGCTGCGCCGGAAAGATTCGCAGTCGTGTTCCCGCCGTCAAAGGTGATGTTTCCTTTTGCGCTGATGGCTTTAGACTGAGCTCCCGTGAGAGTCAGGCTGATTGTACCTCCCGAAATATCAATCGTAGAAGTTCCGGTTTTTATACCTTTTACATCTGCTGAAGAAAGAGAAGCGGTAATATTTCCTCCCGAAACGGAAACTGCGTTGTCGCCTGCATCAATAGCGTCTGCGGTTGCAGTAATATTGACTGTTCCGTTCGTCATTGTGAATCCTTCAGAATGAAATCCGTCTGATGCAGCTGAAATTACTTTCACTGTTCCGCTTTGCACTTCAATTCCTGCTGAGGTGGAAACTCCGTGTTTTTTAATTCCTGTAAGATTTAAAATTCCTGTACCGGAAAAAATAATTTTTCCGTCCGTCTGAAGCGTTCCGTTTTTAGTACTCGTTGAGCCGTCGGTAAGCGAATTGGTTGTATTGGCCTGTGATAAAAAAGTATGAACCTGACCTCCTGTGATGTTGATTGCCGGACCTGCAGAATTCGTAAGATTGAGATTATTAAGAACAAATTGTGCAGGAAGAGTGGAGCTCATCGTTAAATTTCCGGCGGCGCTGGTACCCAATAAATTATATTCAAGATTGCTGATGGTGGCAGTTGAGACCACCTGTACATTTCCGCCGGTCGCTGTAATATTAACTCCCTGATTTGCGTAAGGATTAATGACTGTTGCGTTTTCTGTCCCTTTGTAAATAATATAAATTTTTGTCAGGTTGACAGTATTTGAGGTGAATGTAATGCTGTCGACAGCTGTTTTGGGAATATCCAAAACGGTTGTGTTTCCGGATAGTTTAAATTTAGAATAACTGGCATCCAGTTTAATGCTGTCTATAGCTGAGGTGGCAGACGCGAAAATATTGTTCCCTGAATTGTGTACCACGATGGTCTGCTGTGCCTTCAGTGCAAATGTTGTAAGGATGGCGATGATGATGTAAAGCTGCTTTCTCATTTCTTGATCATTTTAAGGGTGGTCTCATCTACCTGTACCAGATAAAATCCTGCGCTCAGGCTGCTGATATTGATGTCTTCATCAGGTTGGAAAATTCCTTTTAAAACCAGTTTTCCCGCAGAGGAATAGATTTTAACATTCATTTTCTGTTTTTTATCTGAAGAAATTCTTAAAAAATCTGAAGAAGGATTAGGGTAAAGTTTATTATGGGAAGTATTTCTTCCGATTTCCTGTGTAGCAAGATTTGCTGTAGCGAAAGTTATTTTCCGGATAATATTGGTAGGAATCGAAATATCAGATGCCGTTGAGGTTGTTTTCAGCAGCAGATTGCTTCCCGAGAAGTATAATTTCCCGCTGGTTGTTATCGTATAATCCTGAGTCGATCCTGTGTAATAGGTGACTTTCACGGTGGTCTGACCAAATACTGAGGTGCTGAGTAACACCATGCAGACCGCAAAAAGTGAGCTTAAAAAATTGAAGTTTTTCATTGTTATATTTTTACGTAACAAATATAATTTCTGCCGTTTAAGCAAAAAATATTTTGAGGTAAACGTATAAAATGTGTCGGTAAAGCAAGTGAATAGATAAACAGCAATTTTACGCAGCTGAATCAAACTGCAGCTGCGGGCGGAGACAACAGCAAGTGCCGACTGTCATGCAAAGCAAGAAAATATTCGCAAAAAAATCTTTACTGAGATATTCAGTTAAAAATCCCGAAACGCTTTAAAGTTCTGACTACAATACATTGAAAAGTTTTAATTCGTATTATAAGAATAAGATTCAGCAGAAATTACCGTTATAAAGCTCAATTACCACGAAAATTAAAATGCATCATTCGACTATGAGATTATTTTTAAATCTTTTTACAGCAGCAGTATGCTTTTCAGCAAATATGTTCTCTGCACAATCTGCTTATTCATTGGGAATCATTTTGGGTTCAGGTTTGAATATCTTTAGAAACAGCCTTTCAGCAGATAAAAATCATTTCAAAGCAAAGACTCCTTTGTCACTCAATCTTGGAGTGCGGCTCTCGAAAAATCTGGATGAAGAAAACAAATTATTTGCAGATCTTTTGCTTACCAGGAAGAAAATAGAATATGCATACAAGCTGAATGAGCCCGAAATACCTTTCGTAAACGATGATATTGTTGGTCAGAAATATGATTGTATTTCATTACTGGTGGGGTATAGAAGACTATTCCCGTACAGGGAAAACAAATTGTATGTTGAGGCAGCTGCCGGTGCAGATTTTAATAATAATGTAATGTCTTACAACCGTGGCAATGGTCAGGCAGTGCAGGAGATCAGCGAACCCATTTATTATGAAAGTCTCTATCAGACCAATTTAGGTGAGAAAACCTACACCATCAGTGGAAGTGTAGGTTTTGGTTTAAATTTCGGCTACCGAAATCAATACGATATAGGATTGTCTTTTTATTTTCCGGTTCAGAAAATTCAGGATAAAGAATCTCTGTTACAATATGTTTGGACTTACAAAAACAAAGAATACAGGCATCAGCTGAATTATCTGGGATCTGTTTGGTATCCCAGCCTTAAAATGACTTATTATCTGTTCTAAAAAGGTGTTTTCTAAAAGCTATTCACATTTCAATTTAAAACTACCGCAAAAGGGTGATTTTTCGGCGTCATAAACTTTGGTATATTTCACTGCTGAAAGTTTGGTGAGAACTGTTATTAGGCTAATACCTGAACTTCCCGGCATTTTTAGTGAGTGATTTCCATAACAGAATCGCTTTCATTTATTTAAAAATACATTACCATGAAAAAACTGTTGGTCATTCTTATAATTTTTGCCTCTACACTGATGTATTCTCAGAACAGGCTGAAAGAAGTTTTTGGTTACAGTGTAATAACCCATTTTCCGAAAGAAGGTGCAGGTGATTACGTTTATAAAAAAGATTTCTCAGACAATGATTATCTTGTGGTTTCCGGTCCGGCAATAGAAAACCGACCAATCATAATGGAGCTGGAAGTAAAAAATGGTCTTGCAAAATTATACATGCATATTAAAAATAACGGCAATCCAAAAACATCTCTCAGCTTTTCAAAAGTTAAATTTAAACTTCATGATGATGAGGTTTCTTACGTAATTAAAGAGTCTGGCAATAGTGAAAATCTTAAATATCGCTGGTTTCAGATAGATGATGATATGCTGAGGCTGATAAAGCATTCGGTTGATAAAGGATGTCAGATTTCTTATCTGTTTGAAAAAAATTCTGAGACCGGTGTTATCGGAAAAGAAAATCTGAAGAGTATAGACGAGATGGTTCAGATTGTCAACATTATGTCACAGCCTTAAATATATTGATAGTTAAAGATGGTGCATTTCCAATTTAAATGTTTTTTTTAAAATCATTCCATTCACATGATGAAATATGATTAAAGTTTTAAAATTTCTGCCCTTAATTTTTACAGCTTCTCTGTTTTCGCAGAAGCAGCTTTACCGTTCTGATTTTCCTTTGGACAGCACAGAAAACATGTCTTTTAAAGGTTCGATAATAATGTCATCCGGTAAAATCATTTTTAATGCAGATAATTTTACCATTTACAGTCTTGATAAAGAGAAAAATACGGTAATTTGGGAAAGAAAAATCGGCTGGCGATCAGATGCTGGTCCGTATATTTTTGAAAATTCTTTCCTCTATGGAAATTACGATGGCAATACCCGCAAAGTTCATCAGTATGACATCAGTACAGGCAAAACAATAAGAGAATTGGAGCTACAGTCTGTTACGACCCAACCTTATTTTAAAAATTCCATAATGTACACTACGGCCAATGCAGACGGTGGAAAATTATTAGCTTATGATCTGGAAAATAACAGGATTTTGTGGCAGAAAAACATCAATTTCGGATCTGAAATTCAGCCTATTTTCTTAAATGATAGAATTATTACCAATTTAGAAGACGATTTGTGGTTTGAAATAGATTACAGCGGAAATTTTTTAAAGTATAAATCTGAAATTTCAACGTATGTGGAAGACAAAAAGGTGGATGCCAAGAAGTTTCATTTTCTAACTCAAGATAATACGTCCATCACGAAAGAATGGCTTGAGAAGAATAAACTGGCAAATTCAGATTTTAAAATCGAAAAAAATCAGAATTATACTTTTCTTTTGAGTGAAAAATATTTAACCGCCATCGGGAAAAAAGGAAAACAAAAATTACAAATCAATTTAGAAACAATAGTTCCGCCGGAAGAGTACGAAAACGAGGCTTTATCATCAATTGTAAGTTCGGAAAATGAAAAACTTTGGTTTGTCTTTCAGAATCATTTAGTTCATTACGACAGCAAGAAAGAAAAAGTACTCAGAAATGTTTATTTAAATAACTGGCAACCGCATCAGCTTATTCTGGATGGCAGAAATATCTGGCTGATCTCCAAAAATGACGGACAGCTCTATCATCTGGATTTTGAACCTGATGAAGAGCTCAACAGAAAGATGGATCGTGAAAATGCCATGCGAGAATACTATAAATGCGATCCGCCCAATCATGAGAAAATAAAAGCAGCGAAAGAGGCAGAAAAAAATTATTAGATTTTAAATCATGAAAATGTACATTCTGATAAAAGATAATGTTCCCGACAAGTTGGTTCCCGTCATCGCTGCACATGCTTCGCTGGCTTGCTATTTAAAATTTGAAACCGATGAAAATATGAGAAAATGGATCAGCGGAATATTCAGAAAAGTAGTTTGTGTGGTGAATGAAAC
This sequence comes from Chryseobacterium sp. HNCC26DJ240, assembly GCF_057180485.1. Taxonomy (NCBI): domain Bacteria; kingdom Pseudomonadati; phylum Bacteroidota; class Flavobacteriia; order Flavobacteriales; family Weeksellaceae; genus Chryseobacterium; species Chryseobacterium sp. HNCC26DJ240. The sequence goes on along the minus strand of NZ_JBXUGK010000011.1, from coordinate 28,636 downwards.
AGAGTTTGAAAGTTTTAAGAACGAAGAAAATCATATTGTTCTTACCGAATCATCACTTGATAACAAAGAAGTTTGTCTGGTATTTTGCCCAAGAGAAGAGTATTCTAAGAAATTTAAATTCTTAAAAATGTGGACGCCACAGAATGTTTAAAAGATGATAAATAAATAGAAACAAAATCATGACAGAAAATTTCTACGAAGCATTTGAAAAATATATTCTCAACCAAAAAGTAGTTGGATGGGGATTTCAGCATGAAATAAAAGTAATTCTCCCGAATGGTTATTCTGCTTTTCCGGCTGGTTATTTTACCGAATATGAAAATGGTTATAAATTGATTGCAAGTGGGGCAACATTGCATAAAACCAACGTTCAGGAAGCGATGATTCTCAACCCCGACGGAGTGCCTGTAGCCAGAGATACAGAAGATATCAGACCGTGGGAGTTTTAAATTTTTCAGGAAAAAAAGCTTTTGTTTAAAATCACATGACAAAACCTGCGAAGTTTACTAAAGAAGAAAAGAAATTCTGGCAACGGCATTACCGCATTGAAAAACCGGACAGAATTCCTGCCGATTGGTATCGCTTACATTCTGCTGACTCAGATTTTGATGATGAATATTTCTATTTTTTGAGTTTGCGTTTGTTTTCTCTTGAAGATATCTATCTGAAAGACTCCCAAATTACTGATGAGGCCATAAAATATATGTTGAATTTTAAAAATCTACATACTCTTTTTCTTCGCAAAAACAGATTTCTCACAAAGCAAAGCATTCCATATTTCAATCAGATGCAAAACCTTATAAGATTGAATATTACCCGAACAGAAATCACTTTAGCAGATCTTTGCGAATTTTTAGATAATCCCAGCTTGCGTAAAATATTTATAGAGTCAGATGAAACTGAAGAAGAAATTGAGGCAATGGCATCAATCTTAAAGATCAAAGTTCCCAATTGCAGCATCTATCTCAATTGTTGTCATTCTACAGATGTTTTTGGTATTTCGAATAAGCCGATTTTTTGATTTAATTTAAACTCAAAACTTTGTTACCAAAAAATTCTTTCTTTAAACCAAAGTGATTTTTAATTTAATTTTAAATTAAATACAGGCATCTGACTTTTTTGAATCTTCGATTTCATCTGAAAAATTTAACTTTTAGGTGACCATTTAAAAATAACTTTTTATAATAAAAAAAGAGCTTATCACGGATGTTGAAATCACATGATAAGCTCCTTAATAATATCCGAAAAACAAATTCTGTGTAGAAGTACAAACTGTTTTAAGTCGCTCTTCTTCTGAAAATTTATTTTACTCGTGGGATGATTTATTATTTTTTAATAAATTTAGATTTAAACAAATCTTTTCCTTTCTCTTCGATGGTAATAATATATCCTCCTTTTATCAATCGTGAAACATTAATTTGTCCTGATTTGATATTTCCACTGTCGACTAACTGTCCGGCTGCACTGTAAATTTTATAATCAGCTTTATCAGACACTTTTGTGATGTTCAACACATCCGATGCAGGATTTGGATACAGCTGAATTTCATCTTGATTAATAGTGAGTTCATTCGTAGATAATGTTCCGGAAGTAACCATTACATTATAATCTTCAACTTCACCGTAGGTATAAGAGGTACATGCTGTAGCGAGAGCATTGTAGCGTAATGCTACTCTCATTTTCAGAGTTTTGTTTTGAACTGCTGTGGCAGGTACGGTAAAAGTACCACTTACAGTAGCTACAGTACTTGCTGCCGAACTCATTACCATTTCAGTAGTGTTGTCAAAAGTTCCGTCTCTGTTGAAATCAATCCATACTCTTACCCCTTCAGGATAAATATCTGCCGGCCATGTTTTCGTTACAGAAACCGTGTTGGTGGCAGAACCAGCGACTAAATTAATCAGTTTTGTCGCGTCGGGTCCGTAATCTGTGTAGGTGTTAGATCCGGAAGTGTTGTTGACGTTAGCTAGTGTTACATTAGAAATATACTCTTCAGATGCATCTGCTGAGGTCAGTGCACAGTAAGTTACAGCTGAAGCCGTAATAAACTGAACGCTTGTAGAGTAGACTCCAGGAGTGCCTGAGCATACCGCGGCAACCTCTACTTCATATTTTACTCCTTCTTCCAGACTGTTTAAAACTACAGAATTGGTAGTAGAAGTTGTTTGCTGCCATGCTGCGTCAGTTGGTTTTTTGTATCGGATCTGGTAAGTAGCTCCCACAATAGTGTTCCAGTTAACAGATGCTGACGATGATGTGATATTACTCACAACAATTCCCGTAGGAGCGCTTCCGTCACAAGTTGCTGCTGTGGCTACTGAAACCTGTTTTACAGCATAGAAAATATTTCCGATAGATGAAATTCTGACTTTAATATTCTGTCCGTTTAAAGCCACCGGAAAAGTAAAGGATTCTGTTCCGTCATTTGGAGTAGAAGCCGCAAGTGTAGTCCAGTTTGTACCGTTGTTTGTAGTGTAATCAATTTTTACATTGGCAGAATTGAAAGGGGTAACGGCAGTACCTGCAACATCCCATGTTACAGGAGACGCAACATTATGGTAAACCTGGGAAGTATTTATTTTAAATGGTCCCTGATTACTTACAGTTACTGTTGTAATTTCACTTTGTGTCTGTTGTGAAGTTGAAACAGGGTTGTTGTCTCGTACAGTCAGTACAAAGTTCGTTGTTCTTGCAACATTAGATACCGTTTCCCAATCTGCTGGAACAGTAAGGTTTCCTGCTAATACAGAAGATAATTTAGGGAAATATCTTGTGTTTCCCGTAGCGGTAGGCGTTAATGATCTGAATAATGCGCCTGTTGAGTTGTTTCCGGTAACTCCGGTTACAGGAGTGCTGGCGCTGTCAAACTGTTCCCATGTGTATGTCATAGGATCATTTTCAGGATCTGTAGCAGTTCCTGTAAGCACAAATGCTGTTCCTTTTGGAATTGTGTAATCCGAAAGAGCACCAATGACAGGCGGATTGTTGGAAACATTCGTCTCAATATCGCAGGTTGTGTCTTTCAGATTATCTTCAATCTGTAAAATACTTGCTACATGGAAATAAGCATCAGAATGAGCTTGAACATCAGTTGCTCCGGTAATTCCTGCGTATCCCATGATAGTGGATCCTGATCCTGGTTCCATGTTGACCCCGGTTCCTTCAAGGTTCATAGAAAATGTATGATTACCACCCAACTGGTGGCCCATCTCATGAGCTACGTAATCGATATCAAAATTATCTCCCTGTGGAATGGCATCCGCAGGGGAAGTAAATCCTGATCCTTTTCCTTCGGGTTCTGCTGTTGTAGGATCGGTACACACACAACCTATACATCCCGCGTTTCCTCCGCCTCCCGAAGCTCCAAATAAATGACCGATGTCATAATTAGCATTTCCTACGTTGGCGGTTAAGGTATTTTGTAATTCAAGATTCCAGGCACCACCAGCTCCGGCTGTAGCTGCGGAGTAAGGATCTGTAGCAGCATTTGTATAGATTACGCCAGGATAATCCTGTACAAATAAATGCAGGGCAAAATCTTTTTCAAAAATACCGTTTACTCTGGTCATGGTAGCATTAATCGCAGTAAGAGCACCTGCCACAGTGCCTCCGTGAAACTGAGTGTATTCACCCGTTACAGACATCGCAAGTCTCATGGTTCTGTACTTTCTGTCAGAAGATTTTGCAAAGTCGGTTGGGTTTTTATCGAATGTTTTACCTTTTGCATACAAAGCATCGATTTGCTTTTTAGACAAAGCACTTTCATTCATACTGCAGAGAAAGCCTCCCGGAGTTTTATCTGTTTTAGGATGAACTCCATAAACTGTTTTATCAGAGTTGGCTGGTTCAATAAACTGATAGACACCATCCTTGATGATCATAGATTGAAAATCGTTGGGAGCAAGCGAAAATCTCAGGTATTTGGATGGATCGTCAACGCCAACTCCTACATAAGAACCCAGTTGATATCGGTCTGCGATAGTTTTCACAACAACCGGAAAACTGTAAACGGCAAACTTTTCTACTTTACCTTCCAGAGTAGGCAGAGAGATTTCTACAGGCTTTGCATTTCTGCCCATTTCTTGAGCATCTTTAAGTTGAATTTGAATTTTTTCTAAATCAAGCTTGTAGTAACTTTTTACATTAGAAGATTTCTCAGATCTTCCATTAAATGTAGTTGGGGACCACTGAGAAAACGCGGTTACACCAATTAAACTACATAAAAACGTAGTAATGAATTTATTCATATTAAAGATTTTTTTTTGGTTTAATAAATGTAAGGAAAGATTTTTGAAAAATAATTAGAAAAGTTCTGTATTTTAAAATTTTATATGACAATACAAAGCTTTTAACGATTTTGAACATATATATTACGCTGAAAAAGCATGTCTTTGGATTTTTTAATGCTTAGTATGCCCGTCAAAGTAATATTAGCGTATTACGGAAATTGATTGTGATTTAAAGTAAGTATGATTTTTTTCTATATTGCATTGTTTTGGAATATTTATCGATACTTTTGCACGCTATTTATACTGATTCAAAATTGTGATATTTTGGAAAGTATTTTTTCCTGTTAAAGAATATTAACAGTTAATTTTAGCCTTAGATTTTAATTTATAAATAATAATCCTATTTTTGTGAAAATTTTAGACATAATGACTGGTAAAAAGTTCTTTTTATATGGTTTTACAGCTTTTGTGATGGCATCTTGTACCGCAAGGCAGGAAATCAATTATATGACTGATATAGACAATATGGCATTGGATAATGCAATAAAAAACAGCCGCAGTACGCTACAGCCTGGCGATCAGTTAATTGTAAATATTTCTGCTCGCGACATGGATGCGGTAAGACCATTCAATCAGAATTATTCATCATCTGCTACAGTTACTCAGTATTCAATACCGAGCTCCAATAATCTTCCGCAGCAGTTACCGGTTTCAGGCCCTACTTATTTTGTGGATACCGACTACAATATTGTTTTCCCACAGCTAGGTAAAATCAATACTCAGGGAGAAAATATTGAGACATTTAGAAACAAACTTTCCGGTTTATTGGAGAAATACATAAAAGATCCGATTGTAGATGTGAAACTGGTCAATTTCAAAGTTTCGATTTCCGGAGAAGTGGCAAAACCGGGAACTTATGTTTTTCCTGAAGGCAACGCTACGGTATGGAGTGCTTTGGCATTGGCAGGTGATCTTACGCCTTACGGAATCAGACAGAATGTTTTGCTGATCAGAAATGTAGATGGGCAGATTACAAAACAGAGATTAGATCTTACGAGTGCAAGCTTTATGAATTCGCCGTATTATTATCTTAAACAAAACGACATCATCTACGTACAGCCGAACTCCAACAGAGAAAAAGCGGCAAGAGTAGACCCGAATTTAGGTCTTTACATCTCGGTGTCATCAGTTGTAGCATCGCTGATTATTGGAATTATCTCGTTGACGAGAAGATAAGCAAATCCGAAGATATGCAAATAGCATAAAAATATAAATAAAATTAAATTTTAAACATTAAGAGTGGATCAAAAATATTCGCAGGAAATTAAGCAGAAAGATACTTTTAATCTCCGGGAGATTCTTAAGCCTTACATATTTAGATGGTATTGGTTTGTCATTACTGCTGTAATTGCAGTGATAGGAGCTTGGTTTTTTCTTCGCTACTCGATACCGGTTTACAGTACTGAGTCTACATTGCTCATTAAAGAAGTCAATAAATCGGCATCTGGTTCACCTGAAATGGCAATTATGTCTGAGCTTGGAGGTATGGGGAGCATGGGCACCAATTCCGTTGATAATGAAATAGAGATTTTACGGTCAAAAAAACTCATGATGTCTGTGGTAAAGGAACTTGGTCTTGAAACAAGTATCTATTCTCAGGGCAAAATCATGGAACAGGAGCTTTATTATGATACAGCTCCTTTTGTAGTTAGGGTAATTAGCGAAAAAATAGAAGGTACTTATCCTGGCCATGAAGTATACGCAAAAATTGAGAATAATAAGATTACACTTAAATCAGAAGATTTCAAAAAAGATATAGTTGCAGATTTTAACAGGGCGGTTTCTATGCCTTTCGGGGTGATAATGTTCCAGAAAAATCCTAAATATGATCTCAAGCATGGTGCGGGAAACACTTACCGTTTGGCATTTGCTTCAGCGATAGACAGAACCCGTGATTTATTAGGTAGCCTCAGTATTGATCTCGTAAAGGAAGAGTCTACGGTACTTAAAATATCAATGAATTATCCTGTAGCTAAAAAAGCAGAAAATATTCTGAACAGACTTGCAGTAAATTACAACCGTGAAGCGGTTTTGGATAAGAATTCTGAAGCTCAGAAAACAGCAGAATTTATTGACGGCAGAGTAAGGATTATTGGAGAGGAATTAGGGAAAGTTGAGGATCAAAAAGAAAATTTTAAGGAGAAAAACAGTATTACTGATATTAAAACAGAAGCTGAACTTTCTCTACAGACAGCAGCAGAGTCGCGTCAGGTACAGATAAGAACAGAATCTCAGCTCGAATTGGTAAGCAGTCTTCTTTCTTATCTCAACAGGCAGGGTAGCTATCAGATACTTCCTTTGAATGTAGGTCTTGATGATTCAAATACTTCCGCAGATATTGCAATGTATAACCAATTGGTGTCTGAAAGGAATAGATTGTTGGAAAGCTCTACAACCTTAAATCCTGTGGTACAGGATGTCAGCAAACAAATTGCTAATATGCGTACATCAATTGCTGAAAGCTTAAACAAAAGCCGATCTGCCTTACAGATCAGCAAAAACAATTTCTTGGGCGAACAAAACAGATTGGCTGGAAGAATCTCCAGAGTTCCGCTACAGGAAAAAATGTTCAGAAGCATAGAGAGACAACAAACCATTAAAGAAGAACTCTACCTTCTTTTATTACAGAAAAGAGAGGAAGCTGCCATTTCATTGGCTATTGCAGCTCCAAAAGCAAGAATCGTCGATGATGCACTTACTGCTCCTGCTCCGGTTTCTCCAAAGAGGCAGATGATCTATCTTTCGGCTTTGGTTATTGGTCTTCTACTGCCTTTGGGGGTAATCTACCTTATAGAATTATTCAATGATAAAGTAAGATCGAAACATGACCTCGAGAAACTTTCTGGCGGTAAACCAGTGATTGGAGAACTTCCTTCTTTAATTAAGGGAGAACCAGAATTGGTACAGCTGAATGATCTGTCACCACTTGCAGAGGCCTTCAGAATATTGATTACAAATATCAACTTCATGCTGCCTAAAAACAAAAAAGGGAGTGTTATTTTTGTGACTTCTACTGTAAAAGGAGAAGGAAAAACCTTTGCATCCGTAAATCTTGCGCTTACGTTGGCAACACCAAGAAAAAAGGTTATTATTATAGGCTCAGATATTAGAAATCCTCAATTGCAGAGATATAATGATACAAGAAAAGGACTTACAGGACTTTCAGAATTCATGTATGATGATCAGATGATAAAGGAAACAATCATTCACCAAAGTTCGTTTAACCCATACTGTGACGTAATTTATTCGGGAGCAATCACACCTAATCCTACAGAATTATTATCAAACGGACGATACGAAGTTCTGATAGAATCTCTGAAACCCGACTACGATTATATTATTCTTGATACTGCACCTTTGATGTTGGTAACAGATTCTTTCCTTATCGCCGATGTTGCAGATATGACGATGTATGTTACACGTTCAAATTATACCGAAAAAGAACTTATAGGCTTTGCTAATGAGCAGGTAGAGCAGAAGAAAATAAAAAATGTAGCGTTTGTCCTGAATGATGTGAGCAGAAGTAACAGTGGCTACGGCAACAAATATGGTTACGGCTACGGAGCAAAGCAGAAAAAAACCTGGAGAAATTGGTTTAGAAAATAATTTTTTGACAAAAAGTTTTCACTCCTTTAAAAAGAGGATGCTTCATTAATAAATTATAGTAACTAAAATTTCAGTTAAGAATTTTTAATTTGATTAAATTCTTAATCTCCTATCTTTGTATAATCAATTAGATTTAGGATGTTAGAACATGACGTAAGACCCTGGGGCGAATACTGGGTTTTGGAAGATGCGGAAACGCACAAAGTAAAAAGAATTTTGGTCTATCCTGGAGGGAGATTATCTCTGCAGTACCACCACCACCGTGCTGAAGTATGGACAATTGTTTCCGGTACAGGAACAATTACCATCAATGATGAAATCAGAGACTACGGTATTGGAGAGGTAGCACAGATTCCTTTGGGAGCACACCACAGAATGGAAAATAAAACCGCCGAACCTGTTGTTTTTATTGAAGTGCAGTACGGAACCTACTTCGGTGAAGACGATATTGTGAGAGTGGAAGATGACTACAACAGAGCATGAAAATATTTAATGTAATATTGTCAGGAGGTGTTGGGAGCAGGCTTTGGCCGCTGTCAAGAAGAAACCATCCCAAGCAGTTCCTCAAAGTTTTTGAAGGAAAATCTCTGTTTGAATTAACGGCTGAAAGAAATAAAAAGGTTGTTGATGAATTGATGGTGGTCGGAAATTCAGATCATATCGAATGGAGTAAAGATTTATTGAAAGATATCGACCTTCCCAAAACATTTATAACGGAGACCATCGCAAGGAATACAGCTGCAGCTATAGGATTTGCCGCTTTGGCGGTCGATGCGGATGATGTATTGATCATTACTCCTTCAGATCATCTGATTCAGAATCAGGAAGCTTACGAAAAATCATTACTGGAGGCTGTAGAGCTTGCCAAAAAAGACTATGTGGTTACTTTTGGTGTAGTTCCTACAAAACCGGAAACCGGATACGGTTATATTGAATACGAGGGAAAAGATGTACTTTCTTTCAGAGAGAAACCCAATACGGAAACGGCTCAGGAGTTTTTAGACAGAGGAACTTTTCTATGGAATTCAGGAATGTTTTGCTTTAAAGCAGGTGTTCTCTTAGATGAATTGAAGAAATATCAGCCCGAAGTTTTCGAAAAATCTCTGGAAGCCTGGCAAAAATCTGAAAACAATTTGCTTGATGAAGAATCTTGCAGACAGATACCTTCTATCAGCATAGATTATGCGGTGATGGAACGCTCAAAGCAAATCAAAGTAGTTCCTGCGAATTTCAGATGGAACGACTTGGGTTCGTTTGAGTCTTTATACGATTATCTTCGCACCAACGGTCATGCTGTAGACGAAAACGGCAATATGGTGATTGGAACAGAGATTTTCACAGCATTCGTAGGTATGAAAGACTGTATTTTAGTACATACACCAGATGCAATCTTAGTTCTGCAGAAAGAAAAATCTCAGGATGTAAAGAAAATCTACAGCCAGCTGGAGAAATACCAGTCTACTTTAAGATAATATAGCAAAAATTTAAAATTAGTACTCATACTGAATTTGTTCAGTTGTTTAAGATTAAATAATTTTTATTACAGTAAATGATGGAAACGCCTAGAATGATTGATCTTCCAAAGATTTTAGACAAAAGAGGAAATTTATCCTTTTTTGAATATCCTGGTCAGTTACCATTTGAAATCGAAAGATCTTATTGGATTTACGATGTGCCTGGAGGGGAAGTACGAGGTAGTCATGCTTTTAAAAACCAACAAGAATTCATCGTAGCACTTTCTGGAAGTTTCGATATTGTTCTTCATAATGGAGAAAAAGAAGAAAGATTCTCTTTAAACAGATCATATAACGGTCTTTTGATTCCTAAAATGTTTTGGCGAAAACTGGAAAATTTTTCCACAAATTCTGTAGCATTGATTGTGTCAGATAAAAAGTACGATGAAGACGATTACATCAGAGATTTTGAAACTTTCAAAAATTTAAAAAATGGATAAATCTTCGGTATTTGACTGCTCAATAATTGATTTGGGAAAAATCAGTTTTGATGAAGGAAATCTTACAATTGTAGAAAATAATTCCTCATTTCCATTTAATGTGAAAAGAGTGTTTTATCTTTATGATATTGCCGGTGGCGAAAGCAGAGGTGCACATGCACACCGAGAATGTCATCAGTTTCTTATCGCAGCAGGTGGAAGCTTTGAAGTAAGTCTGGATGATGGGAAATACAAACGTCAGGTTTTTTTAAACAGACCCAATATCGGTTTGCACATCTTACCAGGTGTCTGGGCGTCTGAAGTAAATTTCTCTTCGGGTGCGATATGTCTTGTTTTGGCATCACACACATACAACGAAGCAGACTACATTAGGAATTATGATAATTTTTTAGACCTGAAACAGAGCAATGAAGATTGAAAAGTATAATATTAGCCTAAAAACGGTAGAGGAGGAAGATGCAGGTTTGATTATTGATTTCAGAACTGATGAGAAGCGAAGCAGATTTATTTCAGCTACCAATAACGATATCACCCGCCAGAAAGAATGGATCAGGGAATATAAACTGAAAGAAGAAAAAGAAAAAGAATACTATTTTATTGCTGAGGATCAGGACAGCACAAAATTTGCTACCTACCGTGTCTACAACATGGAAGATGATATTTGTGAAATTGGAAGCTGGGTATCTGCTCCAAACTATGCCAATGCAAATAATTCAGTAAAAGTAGACATCATAATAAAAGAATTTGTTTTTGACGTATTAGGCTACCAAAAATTAAAATTTCAGGTATACAAAGAAAACAGAACGGTGGTAAAATACCATAAACTCTTTGCACCGGAGATTGTAGAAGAAACTGAAGATAATTTAATTTTTCATCTTTCAAAAGAAAATTTTTTTGAAAACAGAAACAGAATCTTTAAAAATATTAAATAGAACTAAAATGGATATACACGATTTTATTATAAAATTTAAAGAGCAGCTTGAAAATAACAAAGTAGAAATTACCCCTGAAACAGACTATGCAAAGGCTTCGTTTTGGGATTCTTTAACTTCTATGGTCATCTCTGTAATGATAGAAGACGACTATCAGGTACAGATAAGTCCTGAAGAGATAAATGAATACAATTCTGTACAGGAACTTTTTGACGATATTCTCAGCAAAAAATAATGGAGAGTTTTATTAAAGCAATATCAACTTATGTTCCTTCTGTAGAGATTACAAATGAAGATATTGCACTGCGTTTTCCGGAATGGGACAGCGAAAAGATTTTTAACAAAATAGGAATCAAGAAAAGGTATATCGCAGAGCCAGATGAGATGGTTTCGGATATGGCGGTAAAAGCAATCCAGAAGATGGTTGAAGAATTTGAAGTAGATCTCAATTCTGTAGATTATCTTATAGTTTGTACACAGTCTCCAGATTATCAGTTACCTACAACAGCATGTCTGGTGCAGGAAAAGGTAGGGTTGGGCAGAAACTGTGCGGCAATAGACATTAATCAGGGCTGTTCAGGCTATATTTATGGACTTTCTTTAGCATCTTCTTTAGTTGCATCGGGAAACTTTAAAAACGTAATTCTGGTAACAGCAGATATGTATTCTAAAGCTATACATCCTGATGATAAAGGTAATATAAGCCTTTTTGGAGATGCTGCAACAGCATCTTTGATCTCAACAGAAGGTAAGTTTGCAATAGGTAAATTTACTTTGGGGTCAGACGGAGCGGGCGCTGAAAATCTGATCATCAAAAACGGAGCTGCAAAATATCCCAAAGACGGCCTCGAAGAAAATTTGGATAATTTTCTTCACATGAATGGTTCCGCAATTTTCGATTTTACATCGAAAAATGTACCTGCTTTGGTCGATGCCAATCTCGTAGCGAATTCTTTATCCAAAGAACAAATCAATCTGTTTGTATTTCATCAGGCCAATACATTTATGTTGAATTTCCTTCGTAAGAGAATAGGAATTCACGAAGACCGTTTTCTTCTCAATATGGAAAATTACGGAAATACAGTATCATCATCTATCCCGCTGGCATTTAAAGAAGAATTCAGAAATGAACTTAAAAGTGTAATGTTGGTAGGTTTTGGCGTTGGATATTCCTGGGGTGCGGTAACTATTACTGCTAATTAGGTCTTGGTTTTTAAAGATAAAGGATATGCTGCTTAAATTGAAATTAAAGCTGATGAAGGTTATTTATTTTTTCACGTATGTGGCAAAGATTCCTTCAGATTTTTACAGGCTGCATTTCGATTCTCTGGTAAAAACGCAGTTACTTGATCCGGAATCTATTCCAGTAATTATTATCAATTACAATCAGCTTTTTTATCTGAAAAAAAATATTGAAGCGCTAAAAAAAAAACACTTCAGAAAAATTGTTATAATCGACAATAATTCTTCATATCCAGCTCTTCTGGAATATTACAAAGAAATTTCAAACGATCCGCAGATTGATTTGTTGCAGTTGAAAGAAAACTTAGGGCACCTTGTTCTCTACAAAAAAAGAGAAATTTTTAACAAATACTGTAAAGGTTTTTATTTTCTTACAGATGCTGATATTGTGCTAAATGAAAAGTTGCCGTCGGATTTTAGAAATGTAATGCTAGACACACTTTTAGAGCGGTATTATTTTCTTACAAAAGTAGGAGTAGCCCTTGATATATCCAATATTCCAGATAGTTATCCTTTAAAAAATAAAGTCTTGCTGTGGGAAAATAAATTTTGGGCTAAACCTTTAAAAAAAGATTTTTATTACGCTGAAATCGATACTACTTTTGCACTCTACAAACCGGCATTTCATCACTCAAAGTTTTCAGATTTTGTAAAAGGGATAAGAATTGCCGGCGACTATACTGCTTTGCATGGAGGCTGGTATCTGAATCCTGAAAAACCAACAGAAGAACAGAGGTTTTATTTTAAAAACAATATTTCTTCTTCCTGGATATTTGAAGAAGACGGATCTTTAAAAGAAAGCAAAACAAACAGTACGTATTAGATTTTGCACTTACCGATACGAAGTTAAAATAATTTAGAATAAAAAAAATCAAATGATAAAGTTTTTAGATTTACAGAAAATTAATCTTTTGCATCAGCAGGAGATAGAGGAGAGATTACTCACAGTGTTCAGGTCAGGATGGTATCTTCTTGGTAATGAAGTGAAAACTTTTGAAAATAATCTGGCAAAATATATTGGAAGCAGGTATGCGATTGGGGTAGCCAATGGTTTGGATGCTTTGAGGCTGATTTTGCGTGCCTATATAGAGATGGGCTTAATGAAGCAGGGCGACGAAATCATTGTTCCGGCAAATACTTATATAGCATCAATATTGGCAATATCAGATAACGGTTTGGTTCCTGTTTTAGTAGAGCCAAGCGATAAAGACTTCAATATCGATTGTACAAAGATTGAGGAAAAAATCACTGAAAAAACAAAGGGCATTTTGATTGTACATTTGTATGGTAGAGTGGTCTTTTCAGAAGATTTAATACAACTTAAAGATAAATACGGGCTTAAAATTATTGAAGACAATGCGCAGGCAATAGGTGCTGAATGGAATAACCTGAAAGCCGGAAATCTCGGTGATGCATCAGGCTTCAGTTTCTATCCCGGAAAAAATCTTGGTGCACTGGGAGATGCAGGTGCTGTAACTACTAATGACGAAGAATTGGCAAAAACCATCAGAGCAGTGGCCAACTATGGTTCAAACCAAAAATATATCAACATTTACCAAGGTTTAAACTCAAGGTTAGACGAAATTCAGGCGGCGGTTCTTGACGTGAAACTGAAATATATTAATCAGGAAAATCAGCTTCGCAGAAATATCGCAGAAAAGTATTCTCAGGAGATTTCAAACCCGCTGATTACGCTTCCTGAACAGCCTGAAAATGGAATTGAACACGTTTGGCATTTGTATGTGGTGAGAACATCCCGCAGAGAGGCTTTACAGAAATATCTTTTAGACAACGGAGTTCAGACGCTTATCCATTACCCAATTCCTCCCCACAAGCAAGAGGCTTACAAAGAGTGGAATAATGTTAGTTTTCCGCTGACTGAGAAGATTCATGAAGAAGTTTTATCTTTACCAATCAGTCCTGTAATGACAGAAGCAGAAACAGATACTGTAATCAGTCTGCTAAATGCATTTAAGTAAATTCACCTTTGGTATACATGAAAGAAAATATTAAAAAAAAGATTCTCAGCTTCCTCGACAGCAGAGGTTTTCAGAGAAAACCAATATTGCAGGAAGATAAAAAAGATGAGTTGTACGACGAGATGAAAAAAATGTTCAGGTCGGACAATAAAAATATTATTTCTGTTATCTTTTCAAAAGACAGGGCCATGCAGCTGGATGGCTTTTTGGCATCCTATTTTGAAAACGTAGCCAATTTTTCAGAGATTGTAGTGCTTTACCATACGGTAAATGAAGATCATGAAAAATCTTATCAGGATTTAAAAAAAATCTATGAAGATAAGCCGGTGCGATTTGTAAAAGAAACTTCTTTCAGGTCTCAGTTACTGGAGATTTTAGAAGTTACAGACGCAGGAAGAGTATTCTTCTATGTGGATGATATGATTTTTACAAAGAAAATAGACTACCGTTGGTTTGAAGAAATAGACCCTCTTGAGAATATTGTAAGTTTATCGAGAGGCAAAGACTTTGTCTACAGTACGGTTTTGGCTAAAGAGCTTCAGCTCCCTTTCATTTCGAAATACAATGAAAATTTATTTGTATTTAAATGGAATGAAATAAAAGAATATTCAGATTGGTCTTATCCTTTGGGAGTTTCCGGATACATGTTTTCGCGCCCTGAAATGCTTCAGATGCTCAAAGTATCAGCTTTCAAAGCACCCAACTCTTTAGAACACAGCATGCAGGGTTTTTATTCCTACTTTATCAACAGAGGCGGGATCTGCCTTGAAAAGGTTGTGACTCCCTGCGTACACACCAATATTACACAGACAGAAGGTTACAACAATGTTCTCGGTCATTTTTCTCTGGAAGAACTTTTGGTTTTATGGAATGAAAATAAAAGAATAGACTACCACGAATTCCAGGGGCTTTCAGTTTCTGAAGCAGAAATGAAAAAATATAATTTTATCTCAAGAGATGAGCAATAGCGAGTATAAAAGTAATTTTAAAACTACACTGGCTTTCGGCGGGATGCAGATTATCTCTGTGCTCGTATCTGTTCTACGAGGTAAAATGGTCGCCGTCTTTCTGGGTGCTGCGGGCATGGGAATCAATAATTTATATCTCAATGCAATCAACCTGATTTCTACATTTTCAGGTTTTGGATTAGAATTAAGTGCCGTAAGAGATATTTCTGAAAGTTCTAATGATAAAAAAAACATTGGTAGAAATATCAGACTGGCTTCCAGAATTTTTTTATATACATCTATTTTTGGTGCAATTATCACCATTGCGCTGTCTCCTTGGCTAAGTGAGTGGACATTTGATAATGACCAGCATATTCTTCCTTTTATTATCCTGTCTCTATTTGTCTTTTTTACCGGAATGTACAAATTTCAGCAGACGGTAATGCGGGGTTTGAGGCAGATTAATATGATTCTGAAATCAGGAATCTATGGAGCTGTAGCAGGTTTGGTATTTAGCTTTCCTGTGTATTATATTTTAGGGAAAGACGGCATCGTTTGGGGGATTTTAATCGGTGTGGTAGCTAATTTTATTACCAGCTATATTTTTTATGTAAAAATTAAACCTGTAAAAGTTACAATAAGCCGTACTGAAATCTTTGATAAAGGAAAAGTGCTCATGGGTTTCGGAATGATGCTGGTGCTTTCAGTGTTGATTGGTCTTTTTGCTAAATTCATTATCAGTGTTTTCATCGGTAAAATGGGAGACGTAAAAGATGTAGGATATTACACCGCGGCTGTAGGAATCAGCACGCAGTATATAGGCTTTATACTTTCTTCTCTAAGCGCAGATTATTTCCCGAGAATTTCTGCGGTACATTCAGATTCTTCAAAACTGAACTCGGTAGTAAACGAACAGATTGAGATTGTACTTTTGTTGGCAACTCCATTATTGATTATCATGCTGATTAGCTCTCCATTACTGATTACCTTATTGCTGAGCAAGGAGTTTTTGGTAATTAAAGATTTTATAAGATATATTGCGCTGGGATCATTCTTACAGGTAGCTTCCTACTGTCAGGGATATATATCTTTCGCTAAAAACGATAAAAAAACCTATTTTTTTCTGGAAGGATTTTTCTCTAATATTTTACAGGTAGGTCTTACGCTTATCTGCTATAAATTTTGGGGAATACTGGGCTTGGGTATCGCATTTTTAGCTATTTACGTAGTCTACTTTTTCGTAATCAATATCGTAGTAAGTAAACTGTACGGTTATAAAAGTACGGGCGAAAACAGAAGAATATTTCTCATTATGTTTCTTTTTATTTTTTCGGCATTTTCTGTCTTTTTCTATTTGAAAGAAAGCATATATTCTTATGTTTTGAGCTGTTTAATTCTTATATTCAATTTGCTTTACTGCTACTATTGTATCAGTCAAAAGATGGACATCAGAAAGATGATCATGTCGAAACTGAAAAAAGATAAGACCGCATAAAATAATTATAAAATGAATCCATTGGTATCTGTAGGCGTCGTGTCTTTCAATTCTTCACAATACGTCATTGAAACACTTGAAAGCATCAAAAATCAGATTTATAATCCGATTGAGCTTATCATTTCCGATGACTGCTCTCAGGACGATACCGTGGCAGTATGCAAAAGATGGGTAGCCGAAAACAAAAGTTACTTCACAGAATGTACCATCATTGAATCTGAAAAAAATACCGGAATTCCTGCCAACTGCAACCGGGCTGTAAAAGCATCATCAGGAAAATGGATAAAACTGATTGCAGCAGACGATGTACTCACTGAAAACGGCATCAGTGACATGATCGATTTTGCTGTGAAAAATCCTTCAGCAAAAGCAATACATTCCCAATCTGAGTATTATCAGGATAATTTTGAAGAAAATAATTTGATTCTCATTAGTGACAAAACCGATGAACTCTTCAATAATATTAAAATTTCATCTTCACAGCAGTTTACAATTCTTCTACAGGGTTGTCACGTAAATACACCCACAGTGATGATCATGAAAAAAGTGTACGAAGATCTTGGAGGTTTTGATGAAGCAATCAAGACTGTAGAAGACTGGCCTATGTGGCTTCACCTCACCAAAAATGGAGTCAAATTTTGGTATTTACCGAAAGTTACAGTGAAGTACAGAGTTCACAGCAAATCTGCAACTTATATAGATAGGGATGCTATGCTGATTACAAAGCAGCAGCTTATGGAAGCCGATGTTTATGAAAGATATATTTCCTGCGAATTAACGGGAATCAGAAAATTTCTGGAAGAGGCAGAAAATAAAAGAGTGCGGTTTTTACCGAAAATGGGATTCAGAAAACGTACTTTCATCGGGAAAATGATTAATTTTACCACGTATAATTTACTTAATTTTTTTAGAGTACGTATTAAAAAATCTGAACTTAAAAAACTTTCTAACGAAATATAATTATAATATCCATCACCATAACATTAATTCAAAAGAATACTTACATCTTTACTGCTACAAATGAACTTTATCATACTTTTTACATTTTTTTTGCTCATACTTTCTCTGGTACTTCAGCTGTACAGTGGAGGCAAAAATGTAAATTCAGTACTTGCACTCGCAGTCGTTTTCGTATTTTGTGGGCTCATTACTTTTTCAGCAGATTACTGGGCTTATAAGTACTATCATGTAAATCAGGAAACAGCGCACATGGAGCCGATGTTTGGTTTTATAAGTAAATATTTTGACAGAGATAATTTTGCTGGACTATTCAGATTTTATGTCTTCTGCTACAGTTTTTTACTGGTATGGATAGTGAAAATTTTCTATAAAAATCCACTCATTATTGTTTTGCTGTATGTGCCGATAGTATTTGTATTTTATACAGCACAAATCAGGTTTTTTATGGGCTATTTCCCGGCAATTCTTGCACTGTATTATTTTTTACACAAGAAAAATAATCTGATAGCTGCTCTGCTGTTTATATTTGCTGTACTTAATCATACATCCTTATATCTTCTCCTTTTGTTTATACCTTACTATAAACTGAAAAATGCTGTATTAGGGAAATATACTATTTACTTTGCTGTACTCATTCTTATTATATTTCTTCTTTCTTATTTTGTATTTAAATTTAATATTGGAGGAGAAAGCAGAGTTGGTCTTTACACTGTGTCAAAAAGAGTTTCAAGCTTTACAGGAGGTGTTTTTTACTTTTTTCCCTATCTGGTCCTGTTCCTTTACATCAATTTTTTGGTGCAGTCGAGATTAAAAAATGATCCGGAATATCTCTCAGATGGAAATTTAAAGATATTATATTATCTCACCATATTTCCTTTTACCTTTTTACTAATCTCTTTTTTTGTTCAGGTAATTGGTCACAGGTTTATCATATCTGCATCCTTGTTTGCTATTATTTTGTTTTTCAGGATGAAACCAACTTTTCAGGAAAAAATATATTTTATAATCATCATGATTTTTATGTATTTCTATACATTTATACTTCCTCCTATGGTTATTAAAGACAACAATGTTCCTGTAATGATCAAAACAATATATTCAAACGAATTTTTCAAAAATTATTTTCTTTAAAATGAAGATCAGTATTATAATCGTGACCTATCACTCTGAAAATCTTATAGAAGAATGTATTGCTTCTCTTTTCCGATATAATGATCTGTCAGCAGAAGAAATAGAGATTATAGTGGTAGACAACAGTGGTGAAGAAGGCTTCGGGAAAATGAGATTACTTCTTGAAAATAAATTCGGAGATGACGGTATTATTCTTATTAAAAATCATAACGGAGGCTATGGTCAGGGCAATAATGTGGGAATCAGAAAGGCAACTGGCGAAATTCTGCTGATAATGAATCCAGATGTGAGACTTACAGAACCGCTTTTCCTCAAAACAATCAAGCATTTTGAAAATCAGGAAGTGGCATCAGTTGGTTACAGCCAAATTGGTGGACAAAATCTATCATATTTCATCAAGCCGGAATATTTTCTGCCTGTGATATCTGCCGTACACACAAAATTGATGAATAAATTCAGGATTTTTTCAGATAGACACTTTTCTCTGTCGGGGGCGTGTGTCTTTTTCAGAAAATCTGCATTTTTGGAAATAGGACTATATGATGAGAAAATGTATATGTACTACGAAGAACCGGATGTTTCAAACCGGTTGCGTAAGAAAAATAAGATATCAGTGTATGATAACACCTCCTCATATATACATCTTGTAGGAGAAACCACCAGCTTCAACCCTAAATTATTAGATTTTGCTTCTCAGTCACTCAAGACTTATTTTATGAAGCATGGTTTTAAATTTAGACCTTACATCCAAAAAAGATTATTTGAACTTAAAATACAAAGCTTCTATGCTAAATTTTTTGGGCAAAAAGAAAGGCAGGAAATGATACTTGCCTATACTAAAAGTTTGAAAAACACTATTAAATAAAGAATTTCAACGAATGAAACTGTATTTTAGCCTTAATACTTAGCAAAATGTTACTCATAGACGCTATTTATATCAACGACAGCGGCGGGAAGATTCTGCTCGACTATCTTTTGCAGGAGCTCGAAAAATCCGGCAGAAAATGTATGTACCTTCTTGATAAAAGAGTGGAAGGGAAAGTGTCTTTTCTCCAGAATACTACAAATGAAGTCTACTTTTTAGAGGGTTCGCTGTACAAGAGGCATTTATTTTATTTAAAGCACAGGAACAGAATAAGTTCAGCATTATGTTTCGGAGATTTACCGCCAAGTCTGAAGCTTAAAGCACGGGTTTACACCTATTTTCATTCTGAATTATACATTAGAGTTCCTCAGGATTCTTCATTGAAATATAAATCCATATTCTTCCTGAAAAGATCTGTATTGAGATTTCTTTTGAAAAATAGTGACTTTTGGATGTTACAGACAGAAACTATCTCTGGAAATTTCAGAAATAAATTTAAAATTCCAGAAAATAAAACGCTGTTACTGCCTTTTTATCCACCACTTTCAAAACCCTTTGAAAGCATCAGAGAAAAAGACAGTTTTGTTTTTGTAAGCAACGCAGTACCTCATAAAAATCATGTAAGGCTCATCAACGCATTTTGTAAATTTTATGATCAGGAGAAAAGAGGTAAGCTTACAATTACTGTAGACTCTTTCTATCAGCATTTAATTCATTTAATTGAAGAAAAACAAAAACAGGGGTATCCTATTGTAAATATCGGTTTCATTAAAAGAGAAAAACTTGCGGAAGTGTACAGTTCTGCAGAATATTTGGTTTACCCTTCACTGGCAGAAAGTTTTGGTCTTGCGATACTTGAGGCGATGGATTGCGGCTGTAAGGTGATTGGTGCAGACTTGCCATATCTATATGCAGTATGTGAACCTTCTTTAACATTTGACCCATTCGATGAAAATTCTATTTCAAAAACATTATCTTTATCGCTCAAAGGTCATCTAAAACCATCTGTGGGTAAAGCAAACAATGAAATAGAAGCCTTATTAAAAACACTTTAGAAAAAAAGTAAGTTCAAATAGAGATTTTAAAGCACACACCATTGATGTACAGTCCCAGAATATGTTCCCGAACGGTAATGGATGATACAGATCCTAAAATAGTTTTCAACGAGAAAGGTGAAAGTGATTATGTGACCAATTTTAATGAAAATATTCTACCTTCATGGAATTATGGTAATGACGATTCCGGCTACATTTTAAAAGTAGCAGAAAAAATAAAGAAGAGCAGAAAAAACAACAGCTACGACTGTATTATAGGAATCAGCGGGGGGCTAGACAGTTCTTACATGCTTTATATAGCCAAAGAAGTCATGGGTTTGAGACCTTTGGCATTTCATGTAGATGCAGGCTGGAATTCAAGCCAGGCAGTTTCCAATATTGAAAAACTAGTCAAAGGTTTGGGAATAGATCTGTATACCGAGGTTATAGACTGGGAAGAAATGAAAGATTTGCAGCTTGCATTTTTAAAATCACAAATTCCAGATCAGGATCTTCCTCAGGATATTGCATTTTTTTCTGCACTTTACAGATATGCAAGAAAAAACAATATCAAATATATTTTAACGGGTGCCAACTTTTCTACAGAATGCTGTAAAGAACCAGAAGACTGGGGAGCTTATGCAGGAATAGACAAGAGATTGATTACAGATATTCACAGAAAATTCGGAAAAAAAGCACTTAAAAAATTTCCTATAATAGATATTTTTGAATACAAAATATATTACAAATATTTTGTGGGAATGCATGTGTTTAATCCGCTCAATCATATCAGGTTTTTGAAAGAAGATGCCGAAAATACTTTAGGAACGAAATTGGGATGGGAGAAATTCGGACATAAACACCACGAATCTGTATTTACCAGATTTTTTGAAGACTTTTGGCTTCCGAGAAAATTTGGTTTTGACAGGCGTAAGGTTCATTTTTCAAGTTTGATTCTTACAGGACAAATGACACGCAATGAGGCACTCGAAAGATTAAAATTTCCTGAAATGGCAGAACAGGATATTGCCAATGAATTTGAATATGTTGCCCATAAATTAGATTTAACCGTTGAGGAATTACAGAATATTTTTGAAGGTGAAAATAAAACATTCAGAGATTATAAAAATAAAAGAAATTGGATAGGTTTGGGAGCTAAAATCCTTAAAAGCCTGGGTTTAGAAAAGAGACTTTTCAGATGATTACAGTAGTTGATTATGGCATCGGGAATACCAAAGCTTTTGTTAATGTTTATGAAAGACTGCATATTCCTGTAAAAATTGCCAGAAATTTAGATGATTTACAGAACGCCGAAAAACTGATTTTACCGGGAGTCGGCAGTTTTGATTCTGCAATGAAAAATCTTGAAGAGTCAGGGATGAAAGAGACCCTGAATCAACTGGTACTTGAAGCTAAAGTACCTGTGTTGGGTGTTTGTCTTGGTATGCAGATTATGGCAGAAAAGAGCGAAGAAGGTGCTTGCCAAGGTCTTGGGTGGATAAAAGGACAGGTTAAAAAAATTGATCCTGAAAAAGTACCTCATCAAAGCAAATTACCACACATGGGCTGGAATGAAGTTCGTTTTTTAAAAGAAAATGCACTGATAAATAATCTTGGAAACAACAGCCTTTTCTATTTTCTGCATTCATACTACATCGATTGCCATTATCAAAACCAGATTTTGGGAGTAACAGAATTTGCTGGCGATTTTGCTTCTGCAGTACAGAATGATAACATTTACGGAACACAATTTCATCCTGAAAAAAGTCATTCTTGCGGAGAAAAATTATTGTTTAACTTTGCTAAATTATAGTTGAATGATAAGGCCAAGAATAATTCCGAGTTTATTGATACGAGATAAAGGTCTTGTAAAAACAGTCAACTTTAATAATGAAAAATACATTGGTGATCCGCTCAATGCAGTGCGTATTTTTAATGAGAAAGAAGTCGACGAAATCGTTATCTTTGATATAGATGCTTCTGTAAAAAATAACGAACCGGATTTTAATCTGATAGAAAAAATAGCAAGACAGTCCAGAATGCCGGTTTGCTATGGTGGAGGGGTGAAATCCGAAGCAACAGCACAAAAAATACTTGAGCTGGGAGTAGAAAAAATAGCGCTCTCATCTTTGTTTTTTGAGAATGTGAACATCGTTTCCGGAATGGTTATGAAAATGGGTTCTCAAAGTGTTGTTTTGGTTTTAGATGTAAGAAAAAAAAGTGAAAATCAGTACGCAGTTCATATTCATAACGGTACTGTTGAGATAAAAGAAGATCTCATCTCCATCATTTCAAAAGCGGAAGAAATAGGAATAGGAGAGATTATTATCAACTCCATTGACAAAGACGGAACAATGGAAGGCTACGATTTTGCTTTGCTCGAAAAAGTACGCAATACCACATCGTTACCCTTGAGTTTTCTGGGTGGAGCAGGAAACCTGGATGATATAAAAAAAGTTATAGAAAAACACGGAAATGTGGGAGTGGCTGCAGGCAGTCTTTTTGTGTATTGTGACAGTAAAAAAGCTGTACTCATTACCTATCCCTCAAAAGACGAAAAAAATAATTTATTCAAATACTAAACATGCAAATTAATAATAAAATATTACTGATAACCGGTGGTACAGGCTCATTTGGAACTGCTGTTCTCGATAGGTTTTTAGCCACTGATCATTTTAAAGAAATCCGGATTTTTTCAAGAGACGAAAAAAAGCAGGAAGATATGAGGAATTTCTATAAAAATGAGAAAATCAAGTATTTTATTGGTGACGTCAGAGATTTCAGCAGTGTAGATTATGCAATGAAAGATGTGGATTATGTTTTTCATGCAGCAGCTTTGAAACAGGTTCCATCATGCGAATTTTTTCCTATGCAGGCGGTTAAAACCAACGTAGAAGGTACCCAGAACGTTATCAGAGCAGCGTCTTACAATAAAGTAAAAAAGGTTATTTGCCTTTCTACCGATAAAGCAGCTTATCCTATCAATGCTATGGGTATTTCTAAAGCAATGATGGAAAAAGTTGCGGTAGCCGAAGCCAGAAATCTGAAAGATACAGTCGTTTGTTTAACCAGATATGGAAATGTAATGGCGTCACGGGGATCTGTGATACCATTGTTTCTTTCACAGATTGAAAGTAACGAAGATATTACGATTACAGATCCTAATATGACCCGTTTTTTAATGTCTTTGGATGAAGCTGTAGAATTGGTATTATTTGCATTCGAGCATGGTAACGCAGGAGATTTGTTTGTTAATAAAGCCCCTGCTGCTACAATTGGTGATCTCGCTCAGGCGATTTTAGAACTGAAGAATGCAAAAAACAAAGTGAAAATTATCGGAACCAGACATGGTGAAAAACTATACGAAACGCTTTGTACCCGTGAGGAAATGATGAACGCTGAAGATATGGGCGATTTTTACAGAATTCCATCAGATAACAGAGATTTGAATTATGCGAAGTATTTTTCTGAAGGAAATAGGATTGATGTACCGATGGAAGATTATAATTCTCACAATACGAAAAGAGAAAATGTGGAGGGAGTAAAAAGTTTACTTAAAAAATTGGAACTTTTTCAAACGAAAAATCAGGGAAATCCTGAAACATCAGTATTCTGATAATGTAGAAGGAAAAGATAAATTAAACAAATGAAGAAATTAAAAGTAGCAACGATTCTCGGTACCAGGCCCGAAATTATTCGTCTTGCTGAGTGTATTAAAAAATGTGATATTTATTTTGATCATATTCTGATTCACACAGGTCAAAATTATGACTACGAACTCAACGAAATATTTTTTGAAGATCTTGAATTAAGAAAACCCGATTATTTCCTGAATGTTGTAGGAAGTCATCTTGGAGAAACGATAGGAAATGTAATTTCAAAATCCTTCGAAATTTTAGCTCAGGAAAAACCGGATGCTCTTTTGGTTTTGGGTGATACAAACAGTGTTTTAAGTACGATTGCTGCCAAAAGATTAAAAATCCCAATCTTCCACATGGAAGCAGGAAACAGGTGTTTTGATCAAAATGTTCCTGAAGAAATTAATAGAAAAATATCAGACCATATCAGTGATATTAATCTTACTTATACAGAAAATAGCAGAAGATATCTTTTAAGCGAAGGGTTTAGAAAAGATCATGTATTCGTTACGGGTTCACCATTAAAGGAAGTTTTAAACAAATACGCAGATAAAATTGAAAACAGCAATGTTGTAGAGCAGTTATCTTTAAAGGAAAATAATTTTATCGTAGTAAGCGCGCACCGCGAAGAAAATATCGATCTCGACAATCATTTTGAAATATTATCTGAATCTATCAACGCTGTAGCTGAAAAATACCAGATGCCGGTGATTTTCTCAACACATCCGCGTACTAAAAACAGAATTGAAAAAAATAAAATTCAGTTTCATCCTTTGGTTAAAAATGTAGTACCACTTGGTTTTTTCGATTATGTAAAACTGCAGAGCAAATCATTTATTGTGCTTTCAGACAGTGGTACAATCAGTGAAGAATCTGCTATGATGGGATTTCCAGCAATTAGTATTCGTACAAGTACCGAAAGACCTGAAGCTATAGATGCAGGTACAATTGTTTTAGGAGGAATTTCAAAAGATCAGATGCTCAATGCAATCGAAATTTCAAAAGGACTTTTTGATCCTGATATAAATCTTCCATTCGAATATGAAGTTACCAATACGTCAGATCGTGTAATTAAAGCTATTCAAAGCTATTCTTCTATCGTTGATAAAGTAATATGGAACAAAAAATAAAAAAAATTCTGGTTTTAGGAGTTAAAGGAATGGCAGGTCACGTAATTTATAATTATCTGACAAAAAATTCTGCTTTGGAAGTCTTTGGAATTGCCCGGGATATTGCTGAAAGCAAAAACCTGATTTCATTAGATGTTTCAGACACAATAAATTTAGAAAAAATAATTATTGATAATAAATTCGATGTGGTGATTAACTGCATTGGTATTTTAAATAAAGATGCTGAAAACCATCCTGCGAAAGCCATCTGGTTTAATAGTTATTTTCCACACTTTTTAGAACAAATCACCGCAAATTCAGATACCAGAATTTTCCATATTAGCACAGATTGTGTTTTTAATGGAAAAAAAGGTAATTATGCAGAAAATGATGTAAAAGACGGCGAAGGATTCTATGCCCAGTCAAAAGCTTTGGGAGAAATAGAAAATAAAAAAGATCTTACAATCCGAACGTCAATAATTGGTCCCGAACTGAACAAAAACGGAATCGGACTTTTCCATTGGTTTATGAATCAGACTGGCGAAATCAAAGGTTATACTTCTGCCATCTGGAGCGGTGTCACTACTTTGGAGTTGGCAAAAGCTGTTGAATTTTTTATCCAAAATAATCAGAGTGGTTTAGCACATCTTACCAATGGAATTCCAATCAATAAATATGATTTAATTTCATTATTTAAAGAGATTTGGGAAAAAAATACTATTGCAATTCTGCCTTATGACGAAAAAAAAGTAGATAAATCCTTAAAAAAATCCTTAGCTTTACCATATAATGTGCCTGATTACAAAAAAATGTTGCAGGAGCAGCATTTGTGGATGACGGAACATAGAAATTTATACAGCTATTAATGAGGATTTTAGTTATCTCTCAGTATTTTTGGCCTGAGAATTTTAAGATTAACGATATATGTCTGGGGCTTAAAGAAAGAGGACATCACATAGAGGTTCTTACTGCAATTCCCAATTATCCTGCAGGAAAATTTTTTGAAGGCTATTCTTTTTTTGGGAATAAAGATGAGGTTTGGAATGATATTAAAATTCATAGAAGTAAGATTTTTGCACGAGGTAATGGTGGTTTTAAATTAATGCTCAATTATTTCTCCTTCGTTTTTTTCGGAAGTCTTAAAGCTAAAAAATTAAAAGGAAATTTTGATTGCATTTTCGTGTATGAACCATCACCTATCACTGTGGGAATTCCGGCCATTGTAGCTTCCAGAAAGCTCAAAATTCCGTATTATTTTTGGGTTCAGGATTTGTGGCCCGAAAGTCTTACCGCAGCGGGTGGTATAGAAAATAAATATGTTCTTGGTTTTTTTCACAAAATCACCCAGATCATTTATAAAAATGCTGAAAAAGTATTGGTGCAGTCTAAAGGCTTTAAAAATTATATAATCAATCAGAAAACAGATCCCGGAAAGATTATATTTTATCCTAATTCTACAGAAAATTTTTACAGACCCGTAGAACCAGAGATTAAATTTACAGAAAAATTACCATCAGGATTTTGCATCACCTTTGCAGGGAATCTGGGAGAAGCTCAAAGTCTTCTCACCGTTTTGCAGGCGGCTATTATTGTAAAAGAAAAAGGTTTTTCAGATATAAAATGGGTTTTTCTCGGTAATGGCAGACAGCGTCACCAGCTTGAGCAGTTTGTAGATGATAATAGTCTTGGTGATGTAGTTAGTTTTTTGGGAGCTTATCCTTCAGCAGATATGCCGGGCTTTTTTGCGGCTAGTGATGTATTGATTTCCAGTCTTAAAAAAGATAAAATTTTTGCACTCACCATTCCTTCAAAAATTCAGTCTTATCTGGCTTGTGGTAAACCTATTTTGGCTTCACTTGATGGCGAGGGTGCTAATATTGTGGAAAAAGCAAATGCTGGATATGCTTCAGCTGCAGAAAATGCCGCAGAGCTTGCAGAAAATGCTGTCAAAATATATAATATTTCAGAAAGTGAGAGAAAAGAAATGGGGAAGAATGCTTTGGCGTACTACAAGAAAGAATTTGAGCGTGAAATGCTTTTGGATAAACTTATTTTAATTTTACAAGGAAAAGTATGAAAATAACCATCACAGGTATTACCGGGTTTGTGGGGCAAAACCTGTCGAAATACTTATTAGAAAACTCTTTTGAGGTAGAGGGGCTTTCTCTCAGGAACAGCTGGGCTTTCCCCGTTGATACAGATGCTATTGTTCATCTTGCAGGCAAAGCTCACGATACCTCAAACACATCAGAGGAAAATGAATATTTTAAGATCAACAGAGATTTAACCATTCAGCTTTTTGAGAAGTTTCTAAATTCAGATGTAAAAGATTTTTTCTATTTCAGTTCCGTGAAAGCAACT
The DNA here is from genome assembly GCF_057180485.1 of Chryseobacterium sp. HNCC26DJ240. Taxonomy (NCBI): domain Bacteria; kingdom Pseudomonadati; phylum Bacteroidota; class Flavobacteriia; order Flavobacteriales; family Weeksellaceae; genus Chryseobacterium; species Chryseobacterium sp. HNCC26DJ240. The sequence continues at coordinate 1,094 of NZ_JBXUGK010000011.1, read as the reverse complement.
GCTGATACAATTGATGAGATTTTGGATGAAAATCACATTTCAAATCCCAAAACTCCATACGGGAAATCTAAACTCGAAGCAGAAAATTATTTGCTAAGTCAAACTTTACCTGAAAGCAAAAGATTGTTTATTATCCGTCCCTGCATGATTCACGGACCGGGAAATAAAGGCAATCTCAATTTACTGTATAAAGTTGTAGAAAAGGGGATTCCTTGGCCTTTAGCGGCTTTTCACAACCAAAGATCATTTTTGAGTATTGATAACTTAAATTATTTAATACTCGAAATGCTTAAAAATAAAAGTATTCCCTCAGGAATCTATAATTTTGCTGATGATGAAAGTCTTTCAACCAACGAGCTGATTACTGTAATCAATTCTGTGGTAGGGAAGAAACCGAAGCTTTGGAATATTTCTAAAAATCTTATAGAAAAAACAGCATCATTTGGTGATAAATTAAAATTACCTCTGAATTCTGAAAGATTAAAAAAACTGACAGAGTCCTATGTCGTTTCTAATAAGAAAATAAAATCTGCTTTAGGAATTGAAAACCTTCCATTAAAAGCAGAAAGTGGTCTCAAAAAAACATTGAAAACTTTTGAAAAACCATAACAGAAGACACTTACTCTTGAAAATATATTCAATTAAGTTTAATCGAAAAATTTAATTCTAAATGATATAGAGGTTTATTGGATTTGGTTCAATAAACCTTTTTTATAACTCTTGAGTTGTTGGATTTTTTTTCATAAAAAAGAGAAACCATTTTATTTCCAGCTATCTTCTAAAGGCTTCAGATTTTGAACCAAAATTTTCAGAATAAACCAAGATCTAGTCTTTTGCTTTGGAAGTAAATCCTTTATGATCAGATAAGTGTTTTCTTAATCTTTCTTGTAGCGGTTCGCAAGAATGACCAATGTAATACTTATTTAAAAATTTTGAGTAAAGAATATAGCAGAAACACATAAACGAAGATAAAAAAAACTCACAAAAAAATTGTGAGTTTTCAGTGAGCGCGTCAGGATTCGAACCTGAGACCGTCTGCTTAGAAGGCAGATGCTCTATCCAGCTGAGCTACGCACCCATTTGTAATTTTGTGA
>NZ_JBXUGK010000010.1:0-157206 GCF_057180485.1 Chryseobacterium sp. HNCC26DJ240 | reverse complement strand
TTTGATTGGGGATTTTTTTTTGCTTTGATGCGGGGTGCGAGAAGCGAAATTCAAGATTTAAAATTCAAAGTTCAAGATGCGGGGTGCGGGATCAAATTCAAGACTTAAAATTTAAGTTGGATGCAAGATTAAGGTTAAGATTTGCAATGCTGGTAGGAATGAAAGTCATAACTGGAAATACAAAAAAAAGTATAAAAAACAACCTTAACCACGCTTTTGATAAAAAAATGATAACGTCTCAGGCACCCATCATCCAACACCCAATATCTTGCATCAATCATTACCCATTACTCATCTCTTTTACGAGATTACTTTCACAGTAGTTCGCTACCCCAGCCCTGAAAGTTCTAGCTAATCAATAAAGAAATAATGGTTAATTAAGAAACTGTGAATGTATTCCTGTCAAATAAATGATAATGTCTCAGGCACCCATCATCCATCATCCATCACTCAACATCAATCATTACTTATAAAACTTTTGTTCTCAGAAATAAATATTATTCCTATCGCCTTTCCCTAGCCCTGATAACAGCGGAATCCTTTTTTGTCTTTGAGAAATAGGTAAATTATCTATAGGAGTCGGCAACAAAAAAGATACAACGGATAGCAGGAATCAGCTCCTAAGAGATCTCATTTTTATCTTTAAAATCTTGTTGAGTCTCTTGCTCCCAAGCCATTCATTTTTAATCCATATTTCCATTGGACGTACGCGAAAACCTGATAGAGTCTGTACTCAAACTTGATGCCGTATTTTTCTGCTGGATCATATTGTATTGATGATTCTATAACATTTCTGTAGCGACCTGATGTGAAGTAAGAATTCCATTCGGTGACGAGAAAGGTGTTTCTGTTTTTCAGATAGCTTTCAGTATACTGTGAGATTGGTTGAGCAATGGCGTTTAGAAAATAATCATACTGGGTATCAATTACTGTAAGTTCCCATTCTCCATCGTCATTTTTTTCCGGTTTCATTACCGATTCTTCGTCTGCTTTTTGTGGTTTGCTCTGAGTAAAATGACTAACCGGGAAAAGTGCGAATGCCAAAATAATTATTAAATTTTTCATTGTGATTCTTTTAAATAAATAAAGCACTCCAATAAGAGTGCCTTTTATGCTGTAAAATAAATTTTTTGTTAAGGTTCTTTTTGCAGAACTACAAAAGCGGGGAAGTGATCACTGTAGCCTCCCGTAAACTGGTCTCCATTCCAGGAGCGGAATGGATAGCCACGGTAATTTCCTTCTTTATTGACTAAATAGGGTGGTGCAAATACCTCCGTTTTGTACACAGAATATTCTTTGGTTACTTCTTTTGAAATAACATTTTGAGATACGATAATCTGATCAAATAAGTTTGGCGCATCCTGATAAGCTAAAGATGCCACCCCTTTTTTATACAAAGGATACATCAAATTAAGATAGGGAGTACTGTCGCTTAAATCTTTTACGTTGGCTTGAGCTTTTAGATTATTTTTCAGGCTTGAACTTACCGGATCGTCGTTGAAATCGCCCATTGCAAAAAGTTTTACGGTAGGATCCTCTGCTCTTACGCTGTCCATTTGCTTTTTAAGTAATTGTGCTGCTGCATTTCTTTTTGGAAGTGAAGCTGCCTCGCCGCCTCTTCTTGATGGCCAGTGATTCATAAAAACAGTGATTTTTTCGTTATCAAGAAGTCCGCTCACAACAAGAATATCTCTTGTATATTCTCTTTTTCCTTCCTCATTAAAAACCTTAAGTTCTTTTTTTACTGAATTGGTCACTTTAAATCTTTTTTTCTGATAAATTAATGCAACGTCAATTCCTCTGTAGTCATAAGAATTGTAATGAACAATTCCGTAATCATATTTAGCTAAAGTAGGATGTTTTACCAAATCTTCGATGACCTGACGGTTTTCTACCTCGATAAGACCTACCACTGCAGGGGCTGTTTTTGTATACTGCGCTCCCAATTCGGAGATTACTTTGGCTTCGTTGGCCAATTTCTGTCTGTACACTTTTGTGTTGTAGTTTTTCCCGCTTGAAGGTGTAAATTCGTCTGCTCCGCTTTGGTAACGTACTGCTTTTTTTCCTTTCAAAGATTCGTCATTCCAAACCCCTTCATATTTTTCTGATTCAAGAAATTTTATACTGTCTAAAGGAATGCTGCGATGAAAAGCAGGGTTTTTTATGTCTTTAGTTCCGTCTATATAATCCGCAGATTTTATCGTATCCCAAAGGTTTTCTACGTTTAGAAAACCTACTGTAGCAACTTTTCTAAGCTTTCCCTGCTGTGCAAAACTAAAGGTTGTGATTACCAGCATTAGTATGCTCAATGATTTTTTCATTATAGATATTACGTTTAATTAATGTGCAAATTTAAATTATTTTAAAACACTGCGTTTTAAATATTTGTAAATTTATACCGCAAATTTTTATGACAAGGTATACTGTATTATTAAAATTTAACAATGTTAAGAAAAAGTAACATTAAAATAATTTTTAAATAAATAATTTAATTAAATTTGTGCCCCCAAAAGTTTTTAACTATTTGAGAATTAAGCTAGAAAGTATTAAAAAAGTATATACATGTTTAAAAAGCTATCATTAGTCTCTTTATTTACTTTACTTCCCGCATCTTATTATTTTGCGCAGACCACAGTCTATGCATATCTGAAAGATGCCGATGGTAAGCCTGTCGAAAAAGCAGAAGTAGACCTTAAAGGGAGCGAAAATGATGTAACGGCAGACAAGATTGGATATTTTCAATTTGTAGATCTCATGCCGGGACATTATCAGGTGGTCATCACAAAACCAAACTACGAAACTAAGGTGGTAGATTTTGATGTGACCAGTTACGAAAAACGAAAAGATCTGGGTGTAATGGTTCTTGGTTCTGCTCTTACGGGTGCAGATCAGGGATTGGCAATCATCGACAGTGATGACGATGAAGATTCAAACAGCCAGGCATCTACAGTGGGACTTTTACAGTCTTCGCAGGATGTTTTCAGCAGAATTGCTTCTTTTGACTTAGGTTTCTACTGGTTCAGACCAAGAGGAATTGATGGGAGAATGGGAGAAAATATGTTGAATGGTGTTTCTATGGTGAAATCTGATAACGGAAACGTTGATTTCGGAAACTGGGGTGGTCTTAATGAAATTACAAGATACCCTGAAATCTCTCAGAATCATGCTCCTTCAGAATATGCCTTCGGTGGAAATTCTTCTGTAATTTACAAGAATACCAAAGCGAGTGAATACAGAAAAGGATTCCAGGGGACTTACTCAATCACCAACAGAAACTACAGAAACCGTTTTTCTTTGAGATATACTTCAGGGATGAGCAAGAAAGGTTGGGCATTCACTATTATGGGTGCAAGAAGATGGGCAGAAGAGGGGATTCAGGAAGGTACTTTCTATGATGCTTACGGAGCTTATCTTGGAATTGAGAAGAAGTTTAATGATAAGCATACGATGACTTTCAACTTCATTGGTGCGCCTTACAGAAGGTCAACTTCGAGCCCAAGTACACAGGAAGTTTATAATTACAGAGGTGTACATTACAATTCTTATTGGGGATATCAGGACGGCGAGCAAAGAAGTGAAAGAGTAAGAAGAGGCTTCCAGCCGATTTTGCAACTTCAGGATTTCTGGAAAATCACTCCTAAAACCAATCTTTGGACTTCAGTATCTTATCAGTTTGGTAAAGATAAAGGTTCACGTTTAGACTGGCAGAATGTTCAGAATCCTTCTCCAACATATTACAGAAACCTTCCGAGTTATTATGATTTTTTAAATCCGGATGCATCAGTTCCGATTCCTGGAGGGACTGATGGTACAACAGCACAGCAGGCGTTTACAACATCTTTAAATGCATGGCAGAACGGCGATGCTAATATAACTCAGATCAATTGGGACAGACTTTACAGAAGAAATATGTCTCAGGCACCTGGTAATTACTATGGTCAGATAGGTAAAAGAGCTTTGTACTATATGGTGAATGATGTAAGTGATGACAAAATTTTCAACGCATCTACTCACTTAACGCATAATTTTAATGATACTTCAAAATTCATTTTAAACGTTTCTTATCAGAATTACCGTACTGAGCAATACAGAGAGGTTAATGATCTTTTAGGTGCTGATTTCGTTTTAAACAGAGATCCTTTTGCAGCGACAAATCAACCTGGGAAGTCTGGATTATTTAACGAGCTTGATGATAATGTTGCGAAAAAAGTAGGTGATAAAATGACCTACGATTATATTTTCAGAAGACAGGAATTTAAAGTAAATCCTGGTTTTAAATTTACTTCAGGAAAGTTTGACGTATTTGTTTCTGCATTGGCAGGATATTCTTCTTCAAGCAGAGAAGGTCTTTTCAAACATTATTTATATAACGATTCTTACGGAAAAGGTAAAAACTACAACTTCTTAAATTTTGGTTTGAAAGCTCAGGCAATCTACAGAATGAACGGAAGAAACTTCTTCGTTTACAACGGTGCAATGTATAATCAGGCTCCATTCTTAGAAGATCTATTCTTCAACCCAAGGGTAAATGGTTCAGTTGCTCCAAATATCAAGAGTACAGTAGTAAATGCTAACGACTTAAGTTATGTAGTAGCAACACCTTTCGTTAAAATGAGACTTACAGGTTTCTTAGTTAATACCGAAAACGAAACTACAGTACAGAGATTCTTTGCAGATGGTCTTCCATTAGCAGGTGTAGATGCTGACGGTAATGCAACCAATGTGCAGAGTGCATTTGTAACGCAGGTAATGACTGATGTGAAAAGAAGAAATATGGGTGGTGAATTTGGTATCGATGTAAAAGTTTTACCTACACTATCTCTACAAGGGGTTGCAAGCTATGGTCAGTATACTTATCAAAATAATCCTAACGTTTACTTTGGTTCTGATGCTATTGGAGCTTTTGCAAATGGTCAGTCAAGTACAAATCTTGGTAAAGCTTATATAAAAAATTACAGACAGGGAGGTACTCCACAGCAGGCTTATTCATTAGGTTTAAGATACAATTCACCTAAATACTATTGGATTGGTGCCAACTGGAATTTTCTTGATGATAATTATCTTGATCCTGCAGCTTTGGTGCGTACAGAATCATTTGTTCAAAACGGTACTGCCGGAACACCTTTTTATGGTTTGACGAATGACGAAGTCAGAGACGTATTGAGACCAAACAAATTGCCATCAGCTCATTTCTTTAATGTAAATGCTGGTAAATCTTGGATTATTGGTAAATACTACGTTCTTATTTCTGCCTCAGTAAATAACGTATTTGATAATACTAAATACATTACTGGAGGATTTGAGCAGGTACGAAATGCTAAATTTGATACTTACCAAGAAGACTTTAGCAGAGAATACACTCTGTTTGCACCAAAATACTGGTACACACAGGGAAGATCATATTTTGTAAATTTACAGTTTAGATTCTAACATTAATTATTTTAAAAATTACGACAATGAATATAAAAAAATACTTAAGTCTGGTAACAGGAGTTGCGTTGTCTGCAATTGCTATTACTTCTTGTACACAAAAAGATGAGTGGGAAACTCCCCCTATCAATTGTGAAAATAAATTTCCTAATACAAATACTACTTTGGCAACATTTAAAGCATTGGCGCCAGCTTCGGGATATTTGTTGATTACAGATGATAAAATTTTCGATGGTTACGTTGTGTCTTCTGACGAAAGTGGAAACTTTTATAAAACAATTTCTATCCAGGATAAACCTGAAAATCCCACTGCCGGTATTTCAATAGAAGTTGATAGAGCAAGCAATTATGCAGATTTTCCAGTGGGATCACATGTTAGAATCAATGCAAGAGGATTAAGATTGGGTCTTGACAGAGGAACTGTGAAAATAGGTTCGGTAGATCCTACTTACAATATCGGTAGGATTCCTGCTTCACTTTTAAGCAGATATATTGCAGGTGTTTGTAACGGAAACGGTCTTGAAGTAGCTACAATCAAACCATTAGAGTTGGCTGATATTAATGCTGCTAAAAACGAACAATACATCAACATGTTGGTAAAAGTACCCTCAGCTCAATTTACAACCGGAGATCTTTTCCCTGCACCAAAAACTTTTATTGACTATGTAGGAGGTGCAGGAGTAGATACTGACAGAACTATTGAAGATGCTTCAGGAAATTCTGTAGTAATCAGAAACTCAGGGTTTTTCTCTGAAGGTTCTAAAAAACTTCCTACAGGAAACGGTTCAGCTACATTCGTAGTAAGTAGATACAATTCAACATGGCAAATGCTAATCAGAAATTCTGCAGATCTTAACTTTGGTGGTGCAAGAGTAGACTCTGCTCCTCCTAAAGGTGGAACTACAATTGCATTTTCTGGTACTTTCCTTGAAAATTTTGAGAGCTATTCAGCTACCAATCTTGAGGTATATCCTAAATATATAAATGATCCATTGGTAGGGAACAGATACTGGCAGTTGAAGACTTTCAGTGGCAATAAATACATCCAGCTTTCGGCAAATGCAGGTTCTGGTGCTTATGTTACTTACTTTGCTGTTCCAATTGATTTTACTGCAGCAAGTCAGTTCAAATTTGATGTAAATGTTGGCTTTTTTAACGGCAATGTTCTGAAAGTTTATACTACAACTAACTACACGGCATTAAGTGATATTTCTACTGCTACAAAAACAGATATTACATCTAGTTTTACTATTCCTCAGGCTCCGGCAGCAAATTACGGAGTATTAACTCCAGCTGGAACATATAATATTCCTGCTGCACTTACCGGAAATGGGTATATTCTTTTTGAATATTCAGGTAATGCATCTGGTGCATCTACTACAATTCAGTTAGATAACATTCAGGCTTTGTAATCAAGGAAAGATTTAAATATAATAAAGGAATCGTTCGAAAGAATGGTTCCTTTTTTTTGGATAATATTTGAGCTTGTTTAAATTTAATTTTAATAAAAATTTGAATACCTAATTTCTCGGATAAAATATGTTTAGTGCCTGATGAAATAATAATTAATGTTGTATTTCTTCTAAGTTAGTATTTATGAAATAGTAATTCTGCTGCAAGTCTCTCTATAATCATTTTTATTCAGATTAAAACATAAAAAAACCACTGAATACTCAATGGCTTTATAGTTTTAAAAGGGATATTAAAATTTAGAAATCAACTTCATTAACCTCTTTGCCACGTTGGAAGTTCATCGTTTTCTGACTTCCTTTGTAGGCGATGTTTACAAGATTGATCTGTTTCGGAAATGCTCCGAGTAAGATTGTATTCTTTATTTTAAGTGTATTTACATCCGAAACACCGTTCGCTTCAAAATATACCCAAACTGTTTCTCCGCTCACCTGACTCCCTGTAAAAGTGAGTGTTTTTGGTGATCCGTTGACGTACACATCGAAATTGTTATTTACATATTTCTTTACTTCAGCTTCAAATCCGGCAGTGTTTCTGTTGATCTTAATGGCATCAGAAATATGACCCGTATTTATTTTTGAGGTAAATTTTAATGTTTTACTGCCCTCGATATAATCTGCTTTGGTCATTGAAGAGTAAAAGTCAAAGACTGCGAAACTCATCAAGGAGAACAAAGCTAAAAATCCTGTTAAATATAAAATTTTTCTCATTTCAGTTAATTATTTTTCCGATCATTTGTGTTTGGTTTAAAATCTCAAATTATGTGCCAATCAGAAGTTTACGTTTACAGAATACTTGTCGTAAAAAGCTTTAATATGTGCAACAGCCTCATCAGCAGTGTCTACCACACGGTAAAGATCAAGATCAGGCTCAGAAATCATTTTTTCTTTAAGTAAAGTTTCTTTAAACCAATCTAACAGGCCACCCCAAAATTCAGAACCAACCAACACGATTGGAAATTTGCCGATTTTATTGGTTTGAATTAATGTTAAAGCTTCTGTAAGCTCGTCCAAAGTTCCAAAACCTCCAGGCATCACAATAAATCCTTGTGAATATTTGATGAACATTACTTTTCTCACAAAGAAATAATCGAAATTGAGAGAATACATTTTGTTGATATACGGATTAAAATGCTGCTCAAAAGGCAAATCAATATTTAAACCGATAGATTTTCCCTTAGCGTTGAAAGCACCTTTGTTTCCGGCTTCCATAATTCCTGGGCCGCCTCCAGTGATTACCCCAAAACCAATTTTCGTGATCTTTTCTGCAATTTCTACTGCCATGTTATAATATTTGCTCTCCGGCTGCAGTCTTGCTGATCCAAAAATAGAAACACAAGGTCCTATTTTCGCCATTTTTTCGTAGCCATTCACAAATTCCGCCATTACTTTGAAAACCATCCAGCTGTCTTTGGTAATGGTTTCATCCCAGGTTTTATCTTTCAGGCTGTCGTGCAATTTTGTTTCGTTGATATCCAATTCAGGGTTTTGTAAACTTTCGTCCCTGCTTCCTTCAATTCCCATTATTTCTTCTTATTTAAAATATTTTTCGGCTTCAATTACAGATTCCGGTCTTCCTACATCTATTAAAATGTTGTCATGCAAAAATCCGTGAATTTGCTCCGTCTGCATCAGATCGAGATATTCTTCCATTACTGAAAACTTTCCTGTCCTTTTGATTTTATCAAAAATTAATGGATTTATACAGTGAACTCCACTAAATGCATAAGGTTTGAACCCTTTGTTGAATTCAGCCAAACGCTGTTCTCCGGTTTGTATATTAAGCCATCCTCTCAGTACAAAATCATCATTAAAAAGCAGTTTTCTCGAGCTTTCTCTGTCTGATACCGCTAAAGTAGCAAAATCTTTCATCTTTTTGTGATATTCTACCAAATCATTGATGTTGATTTCCGTAAGAATGTCTGCATTCATGATGATAAAATCTTCTCCGTGATCTAAAAATCTTTTGGCAAAGACCAATCCACCGCCGGTTTCAAGAAGTTCTTCAGACTCATCAGAAATTTCAATGTTTGCCTTAAAATGATCATTGAATTTTAAAAAATCTACAATCTGATTTCCGAAATGATGTACGTTGATCACAAAATCATTGATGCCGAAACTTTGAAGATACTTAATATTTCTCTCCAAAAGTGAAACATCATTTACCTTAGCCAGAGCTTTCGGATGATGATCTGTAAAGGGTTTTAAGCGGGTTCCTTTACCTGCTGCAAAAATTAGTGCCTTCATTTTATGATTGATAAGTGATGATTGATAATTGATATTGGAAGTTTTGCATGATCATTCATAGATTATCAATCATCATTTATTATTTAGTTGATGTTGCTCGTCATGGTGCAGGCTTATTTCTACCTGTTCACCATATTTTTCTTCGATGAAATGAGCGATTTTTATAGCAGAATACACCGATCTGTGCTGTCCTCCTGTGCATCCGAAATTGATTTGGAGATTTTCGAAACCTCTTTCCAGATAATTATCAATATTAATGGATACTAGATTTTTGATTAATTCTAAAAACTGAGGCATTTCAGTTTTTGTTTCAAGATATTCCTGAACGCCGATGTCGTTTCCGGTTTGAATTTTATATTCTTCTACTCTTCCGGGATTTAAAATTCCCCGGCAATCGAAAGTGAAACCTCCGCCGTTACCGCTGTCATCTTTGGGAATTCCTCCCTTTTTGTACGAAAAACTGTGAATGTCTATGTGTAGCATGTCTTTATAATTTATGATTGATGAATGATTATTGATTTAAAAAAAATCATTCTTTACTTTAAAATTTGCTCGACGTTTGTCGTTCCGTAGGAATCTAACCTTATATCATGCTGAGATTCCTGCGAAATGAAAAGTGGATGTTTTTTATATTATTTAATTGAAACTTAATGGTTTATTATTTCTTCAATTTTAAATTTCATTCGCTCTGAATTCAATTGTCGGATTACATTTTTCAATTCAGGGTAATTTTTCATCTCTTCCCATCTTTCTGAGAATTCTGTGATGTTTTGAATTCCTTTTTCTAAGCTTGAGATGAAGTGTGATTTCCTCTGAACCAATCCTCTTAAACCATACGCTCCCAAAACCTGCAGAAATCTCATCATTTGAATTGGTTTTACCGAATTTTTTAGTTCAAGACTTGTTTCTTGATTGTCAAACTGATTAATGTAGAAATCAAGCATTTCATTTTTAAAATTCTCAGGGAAATTCGCTTTTGCCTGAAATAAAAATGAAATAACATCATATATCAACGGACCTTTCATTGCAGACTGGTAATCAATGAATGAAACTTTTTCTTCATCATTCACCATAATATTTCTTGCCTGAAAATCGCGTATCATCAAACCTTTTGGCTCAAGATTTTCGATAAGTCTTGCAATTTCTTTAAACTCTTTCAGCAAGGTTGATTTGTGATATTCCAGGTCGAGAACGTCTGCGATGAAGTTTTTGAAATAATACAGATCATGCATTACAGGAAGTTCATCGTAGCTTTCGTACTCAAAAGTTTGCGTGTAATCGATTTTGTCTTCAGTTTTAATTTGAAGTTTAAAAAGCTTTTGAAGTGTTTGCTTTACCAAACTTTGTACTCTTTCAGACAGACCTTCTTCAGCAATAATTTCAGATAAGGTTTTTGTTCCTAAAAACTCCTGAATGTAGAGCTTTCGGTCGTCCGAAACGGCAAAAATCTGAGGCGTATTTAAATTTGATTTCTGAAAAACATCTGAAAAATACAGAAAGGATTCGTTTTCTCTAAGATTTTCGTTGAAGGTAATAATATACTCTCCGCTGGGGTTTGAAGCCTTGAAATTAACCCTTGCAGAACCGCTTTGAGCTAAAATTGTAAAGTCATCTGCGGGCTGGCCGAAATGGTTTTCGAAAAAAGATTTTGCTTGTTCCTGAGTCATAATAAGGTAACAAATATAATGATTTACCGCCGAATATTTTATCTTTGTGCTATGCTAAAGGACTTTAAACCTGTACTCGGGATTCTGCTGCGTTTCATCATTATTTATGTGGTGTTTATTCTGGTGTATCAGTTTTATCTGAACAGTTTTCAGGCGGAAGGTCTTGATCCTTATTCGCGTATGGTTGCCGACCAAGCTATGTGGATTCAGAATAAGCTAAGCTACCCAACGCTCCTTTACAATGATGTTCCGAACGAGCAGGTGTGGTTTTTTGTAAAAGAAAAATATATCAGCAGAATGGTGGAAGGCTGCAACGCAATTTCCGTTATTATTCTGTTTATGGCGTTTGTTTTTGCATTTTATAAAGGAGTGAAGACATTTGTTTTTGCACTGGCAGGTTTTGTTTTTCTTTATGTGATGAATGTTCTGAGGATTGTAGGACTGAATATTGTTGTTAGAGATCATCCGCAGTACAGCAAGATTGGACATGACTACGTTTTTCCAGCGATTATCTACGGCTCAGTTGTAGTTCTTTGGATGGTTTGGATTAAATTTTTTGCTTTAAAGAAATGAAAGTTTTAAGCTGGTTTTTTGTTTTAGCAGGAATTGCGGGAATTGTTTCCGTAAGAATTTTTGAAGAGTCACTTTTCTATGATCCTTTTCTGAATTACTTTCACGACGCTACGAAAAATGCAAAGTTTCCGGATTTTGAATGGACGAAATTGATTTTAAGTCATCTCTTCAGATTTATTTTAAATCTTATTTCATCCTGCATTATCATTCATTTTATATTTAAAAATAAAAGCTGGACGGTTCAGGGAGCGATTTTGATCACGATTATTTTCGCCATCACTTTTCCGATTTATCTGTATTGTGTTTCAGACAGATTTGAAACCGGCTATCTTTTTTCTTTTTATATGCGACGGTTTGTGATACAGCCTTTGATTTTACTTTTGATTATTCCGCTTTTCTATTACAGAAATCAAATTTTGACACGAGAGCAATAAACATCTCTAAATTTCATTTAAATTTAAAGGTTTAAACTTGAGATTGGATGTTTAAAACTTATAGTTTCAGCCTTAAAACTTCTATTTTCACATGTAAAACTTTATTGTAGATGTATTATACTTAAAATTAAAACCTTAAAGCATTATTAAGGTAGTATAATACTTATCTTATGATGTATTCTGCTTTATTAGAGAATGTTTATACTTGTTTATTATAGTTTGAAATTTAGAAATATCGATATTGTATCTGTAATTTGTTTATTTTTAATTAATAATTAAATACAAATGGGCGACAGAAAATATCTAAAGGAAAGTGCATTTCCTTATCCACACATCGGAAATTTGGTCTACAGAGTGATGAGTAATAAACGGATTTCGAAGGCTGAACTGTCCCGAAGACTGGGCGTTTCTACTTCTACAGTTTCACAGTATGTTCAGCAGCCGTCACTTCAGTTCGGGATTTTGTGGAATATTGGCATTGCCTTGAAATATGATTTTTTAAATGAATTAACCAATTTTTATCCCTCAACAATTTCACTCAATGAAAAGTCTAAATTGGTTTTGGAATTAAATGAAAAGATCAGTAAAATTACAGATCTGGAAAAGGAGATTGAGATCTATAAAGCTGCATTAGCGATCAAAGGTTGAAAATTGTCTTAAATTATTTTTACAAAATAAATATTTGAATAATGAAAAAGTATCTTTCTACAATCAAGCTGTTTTGCACTTTGTCAATACTGTTTTTGCTTTGCGGATGCAGTATACAGACCAATATTTATGTGCAGAATCTTACGGATGAAATGAAAGTGGTTACCATCAAATACAAAAGAAAGTTTGCTGAAATAAAAAGACCTTATCGCGAATTGAAATATATTGACAGCATCGAGCCTGTAAAATTTTTTAAACCTAAGAACGAAAATAAGCTGAAAGTGCTCGAACAAAAAGTGAGTGATTCTATGATTGTTCTCAATTTACCATCAAGATCTACGAGCAGGATTGAGCAAACATCCAATTACAACTGGCATTCAACTATAGAATATGTAGAAATTGACGATCACACATACAGCGTAGAGGAATTAGACCAAAAATTAGGGAGTGTGAAGAACGGAGATCTTCTGAAAATTGAGTAGGTTTTTTTCTAAAATCATTTGAGTTCGGCTTAATGATGTGCTAATATGGTTCTGATAGCAATTGTGTCGGGCTTTCCTTAACGTCCGTTATCCCGAACTCAGGTTAAAAAATGTAAAAAAGTACTTCCGTGTTCCTAGCCCAGATCGCAGCGGATACCCCACAGCAAGCGTTGGGGAGTTGATGGGCCTCAGCGGTGGAGAGGGAAGGCGCGAGGAGTATGAGCGGAGAGCTGGAAATAGCTCCTAAAAAATCTACACAGACTTTGATATAATTGAAATGTTTTTATTTAAATAGTATGTTTGTCCACGCTCGTCACGTTTTCCGGCGTCCATTTTACGCGCTGTACGAAAGGTAATTCCCGCACAGGGCAGTCGAAGATCTGACAAACCGGACAGGAAATGGTTTTGCAGTCATCCATGTGAAAATTAAATTCAACGGTTCTTTTTGTGTTTCTTGCTAAGAGAAGAATTACTTTTTCCATCTCCTGATGGGCCTCACGAAGGCTGTAATAGTAGGGAAGTGTGATGTGTGCATCGATGTGAAGAGAGGAACCGAACTGCTGGATTTTCATGTTGTGAATGTCGATCCATTCGGTATGTCTGTTTTTTTCCAGAAGGTCGATGATGTTTTGGAGAAGTTCAGGATTTTGTTCATCCATAATCCCGCTCAGTGATTTTCTCACAATTTTGTAGCCTACGAAAATGATGTAAAAGCCGAATATCAGGGCAACGACAGAATCAATCCAGTAAATTTTGGTAAAATAAACGATGACCAAACTGATGACCACGCCTAAAGTCGTAATCGTGTCGGACTGTAAATGCTTGCCGGATGAAATAAGGACTAATGAATTTTCTTTTTCACCTTTTTTGATGGAAATATATCCTAAGATATAGTTGATGACAGCGGTGGCAGCGATGATGGCGATTCCCCAATCGATGCTTTTCAGAATTCTTCCGGTCACCAAACTGTTGATGCCTTCGTAGATGATCATGATTCCGGCAATGGCGATGAGGGCACCTTCAATTCCTGCGGTAACGAACTCCACTTTTCCGTGGCCGTAAGGATGATCTTCGTCTTTTGGTTTTGAAGCCAAATACAGGGAATACAGTCCCATGAAGGCACTGATGACATTCACGATGCTTTCCATTGCATCAGAAAAGACGGCGTCTGAATCTGTGAGTTTCCAGGCAATGATTTTTCCGACAAAAAGAACAATTCCGAAAACCGCGATGAGTTTCTGGAAGCCTATTTTGTCTTTGTTGTTGTTTATAGTTGTCATTTCTTCAATCTTGAATTCTTCATTTGCTATATTCTACCTGTTGGGTGCTTTGTAACAGGATTTCATCCGGTCCTTCTGTTGTTGGTGTGTTTGATAGGATTTTATCCTATCCTTTGTTAGGTCGTCCCTTTGGGACTTTTACAAGATGTTTTGTACGTAAGAAGCTAAGAGCCAAATGCCAAAAGCAAAAAGAATCTCAACAGAGATTCTTTTTTGTTAGCTTATACTAAGTTGTTTGCAACAAGGTATTCTGCAATCTGCACTGCGTTGGTAGCAGCTCCTTTTCGGAGGTTGTCTGCTACGATCCAGCAGTTGAGTGTTTTGGGCTGCGATGCGTCTCTTCGGATTCTTCCGACGAAAACTTCATCTTTTCCTTCTGAGTAGAGTGGCATTGGGTATTCGTTGTTTTTGACGTTATCCATTACAACCACACCTGGTGTTTCAGATAAGATTTTTCTTACTTCATCGAGATCAAATTCGTTTTCAAATTCGATGTTTACACTTTCAGAATGGCCTCCCTGAACTGGAACTCTTACTGCGGTTGCAGTTAAATTGAATGTATCGTCACCTAAAATTTTCTTAGGTTCTTTCATTAGTTTAATCTCCTCTTTAGTGTAATCATTTTCTGAAAATACATCACAATGAGGCAATGCATTTTTGAAGATTTGGTAAGGATACACTTTAGCAACAGAATCGTTGCCTTCAATTTCTCCATTCAACTGGTCTACGGCAGCTTTACCTGTTCCTGTTACCGATTGATAAGTAGAAACGATTACTCTTTTTAAGTCGTATTTTTTATTTAAAGGCCCTAAAACCATTACCAACTGAATGGTAGAACAATTTGGATTAGCAATGATTTTATCTTCTTTCGTTAAAACATCAGCATTGATTTCCGGAACGACTAATTTCTTGGTAGGATCCATTCTCCATGCAGAAGAATTGTCGATAACGGTAATTCCGGCTTCGGCAAATTTCGGAGCGTATTCCAGAGAAGTGTCGCCACCTGCAGAGAAAATCGCAATATCCGGTTTGGCAGCTATAGCGTCGTCGATGCTTACGATAGTGTAATCTACCTGTTTATACTTCACCTGTTTACCAATAGATCTTTCAGAAGCTACCGGAATTAATTCAGTTACAGGGAAATTTCTCTCTTCGAGAACTTTAAGCATCACTTGTCCAACCATTCCTGTTGAACCTACTACAGCTACTTTCATTGTTTTAATTAAAAAATTTAAAGATTAAAATATTTCAAAATTATAAACACTGTGCTTACAATTTTTAATTAAATTCTATGCTCCGAAGACTCTTGCCCAAGGGAACGCATATCCGAATAATGCAACAGCAATTAATCCCATTACCATGATGGCAATAGACATTGTTTCTGCTGTTTTTAATTTTTTGTTGACGATGGTCATTAAAACCGCCGCTACCAACATTGAAAAAGGATGTTCTACATACTGAAATCTCATGGCTGAGTTTTTCATTACTTCACCCATGTTTACACCTTGGTTAAAAAATGTAACCAATAAAATAATTCCCACCAAAAACTGAATGTGGAAAAACACCATGGTAAAAAGTGTTGTTTTTCTTAAAAACTTATTTACTTTACCGCTGAAGCCAAACATTGTTGCCAAAAGAGCGATAACGAAAAGAACTACAAAAAGGAGTTCTAAATATCCAAAACCTTGATGAGCTTTGATTAAAATGTGTCTAAAATCCATTGTTTATTTATTTCTAATTTTTCAAGCACAAAGATAACAAAAAAACCCAGCTGTGAGGCTGGGTTTGTATGTAATAAACTCTGAATTTAGAATTTGAATGCAACAGAAGCTGCCCAGGTTCTACCGAAACCGAAGTAAACAGTGTTTCTTGTATCTAAACCTTTATAGAAGTTTAAAGGGTTGTTGATATATGCATCATACTTTTGTTGTGCTGTAGTAGTAACACCTCCTGTAGTTGTAGTTGTAAAATCTGCAAGCTCACTGATGTGTGTTGAAGACTTACCGTCAGAAATGTAAGTAGTGTCAAGTAAGTTGTAAACGTTTCCTGTTAACACCAATCTCTGTCCGTTTCCAACTTTGAAAGAATAAGATATACCTAAGTCAAATAGATTATAGCTAGGATATTCTAAAGCTCCTTTCTGAGCATTTCTAGATATTGAACCGTCATTTCCTACCAAGTAATCACCATTAAAGTTTACAAGACCGTAGTAATTAGAATAGTAATTCCAGTTTGCAAAAACGCTCAGGTCTTTTACAGGCTTTAAAGTGAATCCCAATGCAGCTGTTGTTTGAGCAGCATCAGATACTTTTACATCATCAAATGCAAGAGTTACATCATTTTTGCCGTTAAATAAAATTGGAGTTCCATTCTCATCAAAAATATTTCCAGTAGGATTACCTTTATAACGCCAATCTCCTAAAGAGAACATACCGTTAAAGCTTAAATAATCAGTAACTTTTAAATTACCTTCAAATTCAACTCCCATGTGAACTTGCTGAATTCCTGTAACGTTTGCAAACGGTCTGTTGTAAACGTTTGTTCCTGTTGCGGGAAGAGAAGGGTTTATAGCAATACCAGGAAGGTTTGTAAATCTCTGATATCTGTCTTTCCAAGAAGTGTAATACAGGTTTACGTTTGCTGTAAACATTCTGCTTCTGAAACCGTATCCTAATTCTGCAGAAGCAATTTTCTCATTAGTTAACAATGGATTTACAATCTGCTGGCTGCCAGTTGCTCTACCGTCGCTTAATGGACTTGTTGGATTAGCTGTAATTCTTGAAGTCAATGGTGCGTTAAATACTGCGTTAAATAATGGTTGCTTAGAGTAGTACCCAACATTAGCAAATACATTGTGTTTGTCATCAATGTTGTAGTTAATACCTCCCTTTGCATTAAATCCGAAAAGGAATTTAGTATCAGTTTTAGTATTTACAGTTTGGCCTTGCTGTACTGTTACGCCATCTATGATCCAGTTATCAATTCTTGAATATCCCTGCTCTGAAGCAGAACCCTGAATAAATGCTGAGATTTTATCATTAGAATATTCCAATTGTCCGAAAACTCCACCCCAAAGAACTTCGCCATCGAAATTTCTATATGCGATTTGATTTTTGTCTTTAACAGATTTTGCAAAAGGATTTGCAGATGGAGCAGCATTTTGAACTAAAGTTACATCGTAACCTCCAGGTACATTCATGTTATCCTGCTCAATATACTTGGTGTTTCCCCACAAGTCTGTTAATACACCAGGGTGATACCCGTAGTAATATCTTAAATCAATACCTCCTGAGAAATTCCAGTTTTCATTAATTTTATGCTGGAAATTAGATAATAAACCGTACCAGTCGTGAGAATTAATACTTGCCCTTCTTGCAAGACCGTTTCCGGAAGCCTTAGTGATAGAACCGTTTCTTAGTACTACACCTGGCATTGTGTTATTAGCTCCAAAATCAGCAACGTTTCCACCTTGATTCCATCTTACGATATCATCAAATCTGATTAAACCATCAGCCGTTTTTGGAAGTGAATTAATATTGAAATTATTAATTCCTCCAATAACTCCGGTACCTCCACCTCTACCCCATGATCCGTAAAGAACTGAAGATAATTTTGATTTTTCAGATATTTTCCAATCCCAGTTAACAGATGCTACTGGTTTGCTATAGAAGTTAACAGATTGAGACATAATGTCGCCATCCAAGTAACCCCAGTTTGAGTTGTATCTTCTGTTTGGCTCATCTACACCATTTCCATATTTAATAAAGTTTGCAATTGAGCTTTGGAAGTTCTGCATGTGTTTCTGAGGAGCTCCTGTGAAAGTAAACTGGAAATCATGCTTCTCATTAGGCTGATAACCTAAAGCAAAGTAATAGTTATATGCTTCGAATTCTGATCCGTCAATGTAAGTTGAACCTGCAGTTCTAGACATTAAGAATGAAGTTGACCAACCTTTAGCTGATTTACCTGTGTTGTAAGAGAATAAAGTTTTTAAGTAACCATCGTTACCAACACCCACCATTACGTTTCCTTCTCTTTTCTTGTCAGCAGCTCTTGTCACAATGTTTACAGTTCCTCCTACAGAAGCAATTGCTAATTTAGAAGAACCTAAACCTCTCTGAACCTGCATCGCTGAAGTTACGTCTGAAAGACCTAACCAGTTACTCCAGTATACAGCACCATCTTCCATACCATTTACCGGTACACCGTTGATCATAACAGCAGTATTGTTTGTATCAAAACCACGAATATTCATACGGCCATCACCAAAACCACCACCTCCTTTCGCAGCATAAATTGATGGTGTTGATTTTAAAATTTCAGGAAACTCCTGGTTTCCTAATCTTTCAACAATTTGTGCTTCTTTAATTGTTGAAACAGCAACCGGAGTTTTTCTGTCTTTAGCAAGATCGGCAACACCAGTAATAACAACAGCTTCGATATCTTTCGAGCTTTCGTTTTTTACAGTGTCCTGTACCTGCTGTGCATAATAAACACTAGCTGTTGATAACGTGATCAAGACAGTTAATGTAGATTTGTTGATTAATTTCATAATCGTAGTAATAGTTAGAATTAATTTGATGCAAAATTCATAAAATTATTCGTATCTATTGTTAACGTAATGTTAATTTTTAACCAATCAAAATACTGTGCAAGCCTCTGTTTTTCAATATTATATAAAGTTTTTGAATTTTAACGTGAAAAAAATCATATTATTTAATTTTTAACAAATTAGCGATGTTTTTATTAAAAATGTAATGTTTTATTTAATTGCTTTCAAACTTAAATCTATATTGTCTGCCGAGTGGGTAAGGGCTCCGGCAGAGATGTATGTCACTCCGGTTGATGCAATTTCTTTTAATTGCTCTCTTGTAATTCCACCTGATGCTTCACTTTCGCAAACTCCGTTGATGAGTTTTACAGCTTTTTTCATTGTCGCAACATCCATATTATCAAGCATAATTCTGTCAACTTTTGCGTTGATGGCTTCCTTTACTTCATCAAGATTACGGGTTTCCACTTCAATCTTAAGTTTCTTCTTTGATTTTTTCACATAATCTTTCGCCATTTTTACGGCGTTGGTGATGCTTCCGTTGTAATCGATGTGGTTGTCTTTTAGCATGATCATGTCATATAAACCATATCTGTGATTTGTTCCGCCACCGATGGCAACTGCCCATTTTTCGCAAACTCTGAAATTGGGCGTTGTTTTTCTTGTGTCTAAAAGCTTGGTTTTTGAACCCACCAATCTGGAATCCCAATCCTGCGTTAAAGTCGCAATGCCACTCATTCTCTGCATGCAGTTTAAGACTAATCTTTCGGTAGAAAGTATGGATCTTGCACTTCCGGTAACGATAAATGCTACGTCGCCCACTTTTGCCAGCTCGCCGTCTTTGATGTAATTTTCTACTTTTAATTTTTTATCAAAAGTTTTGAAAATAATTTCAGCCAATTCAACTCCAGCCAGAATGCAGTTTTCTTTCACCAAAAGTTTTGCACTCTGCTGAAGGTCTTTTGGGATTGTTGACAATGTAGAATGATCGCCATCCTGAATGTCTTCCTCCAAAGCATTTTTGATGAACTGTTTTAAAACTTTATCGTTTGCGTAGTCTGGTCTTTTCATTATTGTAATTTTTTTAATTCATTTTCAACCTCTTCAATTGATGGAAGATGAGATTTGAAATTTTCGGGGAGTGTTTGTAAATCTAAAATTCAACGGATATTTTTCATTGCTTTTTTGCAGCATTTAAAAATTTACTGAAAATTCTACATTTCGATTTGAGAATTATTAAAAAATAATCAATTATGCCTGCACTAAATCTTTATTGTAAAATGCTCCTTTATTTTGAGTCATTTCCATAGATTGGGTGATAATTAAATGAGCAACTGTGGTTAAGTTTCTCAATTCTGAAAGTTGTGGTGACAAAATAGAGTAGTGATAAATTTCATCAACAGCGGCAGCGATTTCTGCATGTTTTTGCAATGCCATTTTCAGTCTTCGGTTGCTTCTCACGATTCCAACCAAGTCACTCATCATTTCCTGAAGCTGTTTTCTGAGGTAGGAAACAATCACCATTTCATCGATAATTTTCATTCCTTCTTCATTCCATTCCGGAACAGCTTTCAAATCATCGAAATCAAAATTGTTTTCCTTTAGTAATTCTATGGTTTTGATGGCGGCATTATGACCAAAAACCAAGCCTTCGAGTAACGAATTTGAAGCCAGTCTGTTCGCTCCGTGAAGTCCGGAATTGGTACATTCTCCAACAGCGAAAAGATTATTTAGAGAAGACTGTCCGTCTTTATCCACATCAATTCCACCCATTAAGTAATGGCACGCCGGAACTACCGGAATCAATTGTGTGAAAGGGTCAATACCTTCATCCTTACATTTTTTATAGATATTCGGGAAATGTTCCAGGAACTTTTCGTGGTTCATATCGCGGCAATCGAGACCAACGAATTCGTCTCCCGTAACTTTCATTTCGGCGTCAATCGCTCTTGCGACGATGTCTCTTGAAGCCAGTTCTTCACGCTCATCATATTTGTGCATGAATTTTTCGCCTTTTTTGGTTCTCAGTTTTGCTCCGTCTCCGCGAACGGCTTCGGAAATTAAAAACAACATCCCGTCAAGTTTGCTGAATAAAGCTGTCGGGTGGAACTGATAATATTGCATGTTGCTCACTTTACCTTTAGCACGGGCAACAAAAGCGATTCCGTCTCCGGTTGCGATAACGGGGTTTGTGGTGTTTTTGTAAACGTGTCCCGCTCCACCGGTGGCAACCAAAGTGATTTTCGAAGTGATTTTTTTTATAGATTTCGATTTTTCATCTAAAATATAGGCACCGTAGCAATTGATTTCACCTTCATTCAATTCTTTGCCAGGAACATGGTGTTGGGTGATGATATCGATAACGTAATGATGATCTAAAATCTCAATATTCGGGCTGCTTTTGGCGGTTTGAAGAAGAGCTCTTTCAATTTCAAAACCTGTGATGTCTTTGTGATGGACGATTCTGTTTTCGGTATGACCACCTTCTCTTCCTAAAGCAAATTCGCCGTTTTTCATATCGAAATTAGCGCCCCATTCCACGATCTCGTTAAATCTTGCAGGAGCTTCCCGAACGACCATTTCCACGACGTCTCTTTTATTTTCGCCATCTCCGGCACGCATGGTGTCTTCGATGTGTTTTTCGAAATTATCATTTTTAGAATCGGTAACTACTGCAAGGCCGCCCTGAGCGTACTTTGTGTTGCTTTCGTCTTCATCAGACTTGGTAACGATGATGATTTTGGCATCGGGAAACTGCTCTGAAACTTTTATGGCATAAGAAAGTCCGGAAATTCCCGAACCGATTACTAATACATCCGCTTTTATCATATTCTTGCTTTAAGACAGTCGTCTAAAATAATTAAATAAATTTAAACAATTTATCGTTGGGTTTTCTTACTTTTTTCATGTGCTGAAATTCGTCTTCATCAGATCTGTAGCCTAAAGCCAGCGTTACGGTTACTTTTTCATTTTCAGAATTGATATTTAAAATTTCTTCAATCAACTCCTGTCTGAAACCTTCCATCGGGCAGGTGTCGATATTTTCAATCGCTGCGGCATACATTAAATTGGCCAAAACAATGTAAGATTGCTTTTCTGCCCAGTTCAGAATATCATCATGTTCACGAGTGTTGAAATGTTTGGTAATGCTTTTTCTGAAAGGGTCTAAATTTTCAAGTGGATGATTGCGAACTTCGGAAATATGTTTAAAGTAGCCATCAAGATAAGCTTCTTCAACATTTTTTTTTGAAACTAAAACAATGAGATGCGAACAGGTAGAAATCTGTGACGGATTGTAAAAGGCCGGAATGAGTTTTTCTTTCATACCGCTGCTTTCCACGACCAAAATTCTGTAGGGCTGAAGTCCCTGCGAGCTTGCAGCCAGTTTTCCTGACTCGAGTATATTTAAAAGCACATCCTGTGGAATGCGCATTTCTGGGTTGAATTTTTTTACAGAATATCTTCTGCTTAAAGCTTCCAAATAATTCATATAACAAATTTAAGAATTGAATGCGAATAAACTGTCTTTTAAACGAATTATCTATTTAGAGCCTGTTTAAAATTTTATCGATTTTCAGATTAACATTCTTGAAATTAATCTTTGCTCAATTTTAATGCCCTTTTGAGCGTATTTTTCACTTCTTAATTTTGATTTAGCCCGCTAATCTGAAAATGTGAAGCAAAAAATTCATCTCAAAATAGCTATGAAAATTTTTTGAAATAAAATTTGAACAGTCTCTAAGAAATTGTCTAAACAAAAAAGCCGCTCCTTTTTAGAGGAGCGACTTCGCTAATTAAGTATGAAAAAAAATTATTCTCTGTTTTTCACCACGATCCATCCTGAGAATTTCACTGGTGTTCTGTTTTTGTTATTTTCTGTCCATGTTACAGAGTACCAATAGCTTCCTGTAGGAACTTTTCTTCCATTGGCAGTTCCGTCCCATTTGTATTGATTGGTTTTGTCTCCCTGATGGATTTTAGCACCATATCTGTCGTAAACATTGAAGATCAGATTAATCTTGTTTCCTAAGGCTGAATAATCAATATAATCGTTCATTCCATCAGCATTTGGAGTAATCACGTTAACAAGATTTGGTACAGTTACTACAACCTGAATCGGCTCACATAGATAAGCATCTCTTACATAAACTGTATATTCTCCACGGGCAATATTTTTAAATTCATTAGAATCCTGCCAATTGATATTGTCTAAAGAGTATTGGTATGGAGGTGTTCCTCCGGCAACATTTACAATGATGGTGTTGTTTGAAATTTCAACATAGTTAATTACCGGTTGATCAGAAGGGAAGATTTTTACCGTCTGAGTTACCCAGCAGTCACCTGTTTTTAATTTTACCCAGTAAGTTCCTACACCAACTCCGCTGATTGTTTGTGTAGTTGCTCCCGTGCTCCACTCATATCCGTCGAAACCAGTACCTGCATCTAATGTTGTTTTACCTTCAAAACAGATTACTTTATCTTTTAAAACCGTAGAATAAACAGGAGGAATAACCTGTAATGTAATTTTAGCAACTGCATAGCATTGATTATTGTCACTAACTCTTACATAAACTACTCCCGTAGGTGCAACGTAATTGTTGATTAATGTGATTTCATTCGTATCATTAATAGCATCTGTGAGTGATGGGTAGTAATTTTTAACAGTGCCAAGTTGTAGTGTTACAGATGGTGCAGTTAAATTGAAAGTTCCCATCGATGGATTGGTCTCAATTGAGCATGATCTGAGAGAAGCGTCATTTACAACTACAACAGGGTAGTGGTTTAAAGTTATTTTAGCATTATCAACACAGCCTTGAGGAGTAGTTACCTGTACATAAACTGTAGTTCCGTTTGCTGCCGGATATGCTGGCCAGTTCATTATTTCATTTGTTCCGGCATTCAGAGCAGCTAAAGTTGGGAAAAAGTGTTTCGTTACACCTTGTACAGTGGTTACTGCAGCATCATCAAGATTAAAAATTCCGACACCTGCATTGTTGTTGTTACATTCTGTAAGTGTGACATCAACTGCGTCAAAAGGTTGTGGGTTTAATACAATTCTTCCGTCTCCATTGTCGCAAAGTGTTGATGAAGGGTCACTTACGATTACTGTGATATTTGTTGGTCCTGTATATGTGAAATTCGTTGGATTGGGAATAGGAGTTCCACTTCCTGTTACATAATAAGTAATTGTGTAGTTTGCAGGATTGTTTACAAACTGTGATGCGTAACTTGTAAGATTTATTGCGCCATTTCCTGTGCTTGGATTTATACAAACGAAAGGAGTGATTGTATTGGTAAAGATTGGAACTTTATCTACAAATATTTTTACATTTTTAATAGATTGTCTGGCGCTTGCAGCTCCCGTTGCTGATGAGAATCCAAAATATCCTGTAGTCATACCGATTGCACCACCAGATGGAGCGTAAGATTGGTTGGTAATGGTTACGCCATCGATTTTGATGTGAATAAGCCAGTTGTTTGGATTTGCGGGATCGGTTTCGCCGTTTACTTCAACATGTTTATAGTTTGCGCCTACAAATGGTTGTGTAGGATTTAGATCATTTGAATGAAAAGTGCTGTTGGCGGTTGTGTTGTATTCAATATTAGGATTTCCTGCAGGTAGATTGTTGGTTCCGTACAATAAGTGTACTTTACTCATCTGTCCTTCTGTAGAATTATTGAAAATATCGAATGCAACCATTAATCCGTTGGCGTTGGCAGGAATTCCCAGTCCACCTCCGGAAGTAAATCCTGTAGGCGGATTAGAAAGGTACCAAAATGTCAATCCGTCACCTCTTCCATAAGCAGTGGTTCCGTTTCCGTCGATTCTAAAATCAAATTCAACTTTCCATTTATCGCAATATTTCAGATTGATAGGGTCTGAAAGCTTGATGGCGCCAAACTGGCTGGTCTGATCAGGTGTTAATCTGATGAAATCTGTGCTCACGATTGCTGCCGAAACAAGATCCCATCCGGTAGTCACTACAGGGTTTCCTGTAAGCTGATACGTCTGA
The DNA here is from genome assembly GCF_057180485.1 of Chryseobacterium sp. HNCC26DJ240. Lineage (NCBI taxonomy): Bacteria > Pseudomonadati > Bacteroidota > Flavobacteriia > Flavobacteriales > Weeksellaceae > Chryseobacterium > Chryseobacterium sp. HNCC26DJ240. The sequence continues at coordinate 132,410 of NZ_JBXUGK010000010.1, read as the reverse complement.
GCTTTGTTAAGATTAAATAGAAAGAATGAAATGAGACTAAAAAATAATAAAGTTTTTTTCATTTAATTATTAGATTTTTGATTAGGTAAATGTATAGGTTTTGTCAAACAATAAATTGTCTGAAATAATTTTAAAGTATCAAATGTGTAGCTGAAGGGCCTCTTTCAATGGTACAGAGGCAGTAATAAAAATCACTCCTTGCGATAAGGAGTGATTTTTTTAGGGATTACTCCCTGTTTTTTAATAAAACCCAGCCGTTGTAAACAGTCTGTGTATTGTTTTTGTCGTTTTCGTTCCAAGAGATAGTGTACCAATATGTTCCTGTAGGAAGTTTTTTGTTGCCTGAAGTTCCATCCCATTTATAGTTTCTGATTTTGTCGGCCTCAAATTTCTTGTTGCCATATCTGTCATAAACAGTAAAGACAAGATTTTTTTTGTAGGCAAGTGCTGTATAATCAATCACGTCATTTACATTGTCGCCGTTCGGAGTGATAGCATTAACAAGATTTGGTACTGTTACCTGAATTTGAACTGGCTCGCAATCATAAGAGTCTTTTACAAAAATCTTGTTTTCGCCTCTTGGTAATCCCGTAAATACATTAGATGTCTGCCACGTAGTACCATTTAAAGAATACTGATAAGCCGGAGTTCCACCAGATACATTTACAGTAATTGTGTTGTTTGTAATATCTAAACTTGAAATTGTAGGGTTTCCGGCTGCTCTCACAGCAACAAACTGCATGGTAAAACAAGCTCCGGTCTGAAGTCTCACCCAGTAGCTTCCCACAGGAACTCCGCTGATTGATTGCGTCGTGGCACCAGTGCTCCATTCGTAGCTTGCAAATCCTGGTCCTGCATCTAAAGTGGTTCTGTCTTCTATACAGATTATTTTATCTTTTAAAACTGCTGATCTGGTAGGCGGTATTACTACTAATGTGATTTTTCTGATTACCCAGCAAGAATTCGTGCCCGTAATTTTCACATAAACAACTGAGTTTGTTGCATCATGGGTAGTAGGATCAGCAATAGGATTGGTATTAGTTATAGCGTTGTCTAATGTTGTATAATAAACTTTTGTAATCCCTGTTCCTGAAGAAACGTTTGCCGTTGTCAGGTCAAAGGTTCCTATTAAACCAACTTCGGTTTTAAAGCATGTTTGCAAAGTCGCATCTGTAGCTACTGGAAGTGGGAAGAAGGCTAATGTAATTTCAGCATTTCCTGTACAGCCTTGTGGAGTTGTTACTTTCACATAAACTTTCCCTGGAGCAGAAACATACGAAGCCGGATTGGTGATTTCGTTTGCATTATTATTCAGATCCTGAAGAGTTTTATAATATTTTTTTGTTGCTCCGGGAGTAGATGTTACTGCGGCCGATGTAAGATTAAATGTAGCTGTTGTTGCATAATTATTATTACATGTCGTCAACGTGACATTACTTGCGGTAAAATCTCCTAAAGCAAGTTGAATTCTTCCGTCCGCATTATCGCAAAGCAAACCTGCGTTATCCTTTACACGAACTATAATAGTTGTTGCTGCATTGTACTGAAATGTTGCAGGGCTTGCAATCGGTGTAGGATTCCCCAAAACAAAATAAGTGAATGTAAAGTTCGCTGGGTTTGCTACAAATTGATTGTTGAAAGATGTTAAATTCACTGTCGCAAAACCGGTAGTAGGATTAGGGCAGTTGGATTGTGAAATTGTAGGCTGAAGAATCGGAACTTTATCAGTGTAAATTTTTACATTTTTGATAGAATGTCTTGATCTGTTTCCTCCTGTTGAAGCCGAAAATCCAAAATATCCCTGCGTCATTGCTGCTGCTGTTCCAGATGGTACGAAAGGTTGGTTGCAGATTGTTGTTCCGTCAATTTTTATCTGAATGGTCCATCCTGTTGGACTTCCAGTGCTCACTTCCGCTGTTACTTCAACATGCTTGTAAGTCGTTCCCTGAAAAGGCATGGTTGTATTAAGATCTGGAGAGTGAAATGAACTTCCTGCTACATTGAAAAATTCAACGTTATTGTTATCGGTAGTGTTGGCAACCTGTCCGTATGCTACATGCACCTTACTCATTACCGCTGTAGTAGTGTTGTTGTAAGTGTCAAAACCTACAATCAACCCCACAGCATTTTGTGAAACACCTAGTCCTGAACCTAATACACTCGCAACTGGCGGGTTTTGAAGATACCAGAATGCAAGTCCGTCACCGTTTGCAGTTTGGTTTGAATCCATTCTGAAATCAAATTCTACCCTCCATTTATCACAGAATTTAAGATTGATCGGATCATTTAATCTAATTGAACCGGATTGGTTATTGGTATCGGGTGTAAGTTGTACAAATGCATCAGTACCGTTAACCTGTGTGGTAGTAGGTGCTACCATTGTCCATCCTGTGGTTACAACAGGGTTTCCGGAGAGCTGATATGTTTGGGATTTGAATAAAGCACTAAAACAAATGAGAAAAAGTGCTATATAAGACAATAGATTTTTATTCATATAAAAGGGAACTTTGGAATTCAGGCGTAAAGATATAAATAAAAAGTGTATATAATGAAAATATATTATTAAATTTATGATAAATGGTGATTATTTTTCAAAAAATAATAAAGAAGATAGCGAATTGAATAACAATCTATTTTTTCATTTTGATTCATTAAAAATAGTGGAAATAGGTTTCTATGTCTAAATTACTGTAAATCAGTGTGATTTAAATTTTAGAAAAGACCTCCGTTTTCTGGGTTTTCAAAGTTCGTATCTACCTCAAGATTTCCTCCTGCTGCGGCGGCAACCGCCAGCTTATCGCAAAGCTCGTTTTCAAAATGTCCTGAATGTCCTTTTATCCAATGAAATTTTGGCTGATAAGTATTGTAAAGCGGAATCATTCTTTTCCAGAGATCAGGATTTTTTACATTTTTCCAGCCTCGTTTTACCCAACCTGAAATCCAGTTTTGGTTAATGGCATCAGAAACATATTTGCTGTCTGTAAAGATATGAATGTCGTTTTCTGCTGACTTTAGTTTTTCCAGTGCGGTAATAACGGCAAGGAGTTCCATCCTGTTGTTAGTGGTTTTTCTGAAGCCTTTTGAAAATGTTTTCTGGTAATTTTTTTCAGGAACGCGCATCAGAATTCCGTAACCTCCTTTTCCGGGGTTTCCACTGCATGCTCCGTCGGTATAAATTTCGATTCTCAAAGTGATAGGTTGAGGCTGAGGTTAAGGTTGAAACTGTAATTTTCTCAATTAGATTTAAATCTAAACTAAATTTTAAAATTAAATTTAAAATGGAAAATCTTCTTCGTCGTCAAAATCATTCATAGATGAACCTGAAAGTTTAGAATTATCAGGCAAATCAAATGCTGCTCCCGGTTGAATGGTTGTTTTAATTTTTTCAAAACCGCTTGGCTCATTAAAATTATTTCCGGAATTCATATTGAATGCTTCTTCCACATCTCCGAATTTTGCAAAATGCTTCAGGAACGAAAGTCTTACGTCTGCCGTGGCACCGTTTCTGTGTTTTGCAATAATCAGTTCAGCCTGATTTTCTGTTGAGGTTTCAGCGCCTTCCTCGTCATTATCCCAAGTTGTGATTTTATAATATTCTGGTCTGAAAATAAATGATACAATATCGGCATCCTGCTCAATTGCTCCCGATTCTCTCAAATCTGAAAGCTGAGGTCTTTTTCCCGGACGGGTTTCCACACTTCTTGAAAGCTGTGAAAGTGCAATTACAGGAACGTTCAATTCTTTAGCAATTGCTTTTAATGATCTTGAAATCATTGAAATTTCCTGTTCACGGTTTCCGCCACCTTTTCCTCCGCCACCTGCGGTCATTAGCTGAAGGTAGTCTACCATTACCATCTTTACGCCATGTTGCATTACCAATCTTCGGCATTTTGCACGGAAATCGAATATAGAAAGTGAAGGAGTTTCGTCAATATAGAGAGGGGCATTTTCAAGTTCTGAAACGTTGGAGAACAATCTCTGCCATTCTTCGTCATCCAGTGTTCCTTTTCTTAATTTTTCTGATGAAATTCTGGTTTCGGATGCAATCATCCTCGTGATCAACTGTACAGATGCCATCTCCAGAGAAAATAAAGCCATGGGAATCTTATAACCAACAGCTATATTTCTAGCCATAGAAAGGATAAAAGCGGTTTTTCCCATCGCCGGACGAGCCGCAATAATAATTAAATCGGAATTTTGCCATCCTCCGGTTTCTTTATCTACATCTCTGAATCCTGAAGGTACTCCAGAAAGCCCTTCTTTGTCCTTTAAGGATTTAATAGTTTCAATAGCCTGTTTTACTAATGAGTTCGCAGTGTCAAAACCCTTTTTAATTGTTCCGTTTGTGATTTCGAAAAATGACTGTTCTGCCTTGTCTAAAAGTTCGAATACATCAGTAGATTCTTTGTAAGAAGAATCGATTACATTCGCTGAAACATTAATCAGGCTTCGAAGGATATATTTTTCGAGAATTACCCTTACATGATATTCAATATGTGCACTTGAGCTTACCCCCATAGTAAGTTCAATAATGTAATGGTCGCCACCTGCCAGATTCAGTTTTTCTTCTTTTTTAAGCTCCTGAATAATGGTCATAATATCTACAGGATGGTTTCCTTCATAAAGTTTTAAGATGGTTCTAAAGATGACCTGGTGTCTTGGGTCATAGAAAACCTCCGGCGTAAGAAGATCTATGGAGTGATCTAATCCTTTTTTGTCTATAAGAAAAGTTCCGATTACCAATCGCTCGAATTCTACTGCATTGGGAGGCATTTTCCCATCTGAAATGGAAAGCTCTCTGGCAAAGTTGCCCTGGGTAAGTGATGATAATGTTTCTTTCTGCGCCATAGTGCAAAGATAATTTTTTTAGCAATGAAATTATAAATACTAATCCCCAATTTAAAATGATAATATTCATAAAGCCTTTTGTTGTCGTGTTTTTGATGTTAATAAAAAAATCACCTTCAGTGTTTGAAGGTGATTTTTAAAATTTATGTAAAGAAATTTAATCTCTGTTTTTCACAAGAATCCAGCCACTGTACTTTGTCTGAGTTTTGTTTTTGTCATCCTCAGTCCATGTTATAGTGTACCAATAGGTTCCTGTTTCAATTTTCTTACCTCCGGAAGTTCCGTCCCATTTGTAGTTTCGGATTTTATCAGCTTCATAGATTTTGTTACCGTATCTGTTGTATACTGTAAATACTAAATCCTTTTTGTATGCTAATGCGGTGTAGTCTACCACATCATTTACATTATCTCCATTTGGTGTAATTGCATTCACCAAGTTCGGAACAGTTACTGTTACACTTACTGGCTCACAATCGTAAGAATCTTTTACAAATACTGTGTTTTCGCCTCTTGGCAAGCCTGTAAACACATTAGAAGTTTGCCAGTCTGTACCATTCAATGAATACTGATAAGCTGGGGTTCCTCCGTTTGCATTTACAGTAATCGTATTATTGTTGATGTCTAATGACGAGATAACCGGTGAATTGCTTGCATATACATTCACTTCCTGAAGTGTGAAACATTTTCCTGTCTGCAAAATAACCCAATATGCTCCTACAGGAACTCCTGTAATGCTTTGTGTTGTTGCTCCTGTACTCCATTCGTAGCTTGCAAAACCTGGTCCTGCATCTAAAGTTGTTCTGTCTTCCAGGCAGATAGTTTTATTTTTAAGAATAGCAGATTTTACAGGAGGTAGCACTTTTAGAGTAATCTTAGCAATGGCAAAACAAGAATCAGAATTAAATACTTTTACATATACATCTTTACTTGTAGAGGTGTAATCATTAAAGTTTACTATTTCGTTAACTCCAGCCAAAGCGTCTGCGGTGCTTAAATAATATTTCTTAGTAACGCCGGTTTGAGAAGTTACCACAGCGGTAGATAGATCAAACTTAGCAGTTGTAATGCCTGTTGTAATGAAACAAGATTCCAAAGTTGCATTAGTTACGGTTACCACAGGGTAGAATTGTAAAGTAATTTCACCATTACCAGTACATCCGTCAGCATTAATTACTTTTACATATACTTTCTTTTGAGTAGAAACGTAAGTGCCAGGATTAGGTATTTCGTTAGTTCCTGCTGTAAGATCTGCCATAGACAGATAATATTTTTTTGTAAATGTACCAGTAGAGTATACATTTGCAGAATTCAGATCATAAGTAGCCGTTCCTGCTCCGTTGTTGTTACAAGATAAAAGCGTTACGTTATTTACCGGAAGAGGAGGTAAAAATTGTAGTGTAATCTGTGCATTTGCGCTACAGCCTTCCAATGAAGTTACTTTTACATAAATTACTCTTGGAGCAACAGAAGTAAAACCTACAGGATTTGCGATAGGATTAAGATTCGCATTAAGATCACTCATGCTTAAGTAGTATTTCTTAATTGCTGTAGGGTCACCAAATACGGCCGCCGAGTTCAGATTAAATACACCTGTTCCCATACCGTTATAGTTACAGGCTGTAAGCGTGGCATTGTTTGCGACAATATTTCCCTGTCTGAATTTAAACTGACCTGTCAGGAAACATCCGTTCACAGGGTTGTTTGGATTGGTAGGATCCTGATATTTTAATCTGTAGTAATAAATTGTAGTCCCATTTACCATAGTGGTGGTAAGTGGCATGTCTCCTGTGATAGCATTGTTTGCAGTGTCGTGATAAGTTACAGTAAAGTTTTGATTTCCATTAAGGATTCCTGTGCTTAATGTTGTGAAATCGAACATCATCGGTAATGCACATTTCAAAATTTCATTTGGAAGTGCAGGGTTTGTTGCATTTGGAACTCCTGGAGTGATGAATGGGTTTGGAGTTAAAGTAGGATCGCTGAATGGCGATGTTAACGTCGCTGTACCTTCCCAGATTAATGAAAATCCTGCGTTTACAGCATTACTGAAGTTGTCAATAACCAGATAATAGGTTTGTCCTGGAGTAACATCCAGATAAGGCTCAAAATAATTTGAACCCGAATCTACCAATTCAAGACCTGTATTACCAGTTGGGCTTGAGCCTGCAAAGTTACATCTGATGGGTGGTCCCAGTGCTGCACAAGTTGCGTTAGCAGCATAAACAGCAAAATCGTAGTCAGTAGAGTTGATGTTAGCATCAATAGTAAAAGCCAATGTTCCGGCTGTTGCTACCGTAAAACTGTACCAAACAGAGAAGTTTTCATCATCAGAAAGACATCCGCCAAGATCTTCCAAAATATTTCCCGGACCGGATGGCGTGAAAGAAATGTTAGAATTTCCACAGACAGGAATAGCTGTAGGACAATCTGACTGCGAATAGAATAGTTGTGATGATATTAAAATAAAAAGGAGTAGTAATTTTTTCATTTTAAATTAAATTTTAACAAAGTTAATTAATTTTTACTTAAAGAGTTACGAATATGTAAAGAAAATAAAAGCCGCACAAGAAATGCGGCTTTATATTGTTGAATTGATAAATTATTCTCTGTTTTTTAACATTACCCATCCTGAAAATTTGATAGGTGTGCTGTTTTTATTGTTTTCGTTCCAGGTAACAGAATACCAGTAAGTTCCTGTAGGTACTTTTTTTCCACCAACAGTTCCGTCCCATTTGTAACCATTGTTTTTGTCTGCCTGATGAATTTTAGTACCATATCTGTCGAAGATATTCAGAATTAAATTCTTTTTGCCGGATAATGCGGAATAATCAATCACATCATTTACACCATCTCCGTTTGGTGTGATTACATTGATGATGTTTGGTACAACTACATTTACAATAATCGGTTCGCAGTCATAAGCATCTTTTACATAAACTGTGTGGTCCCCTCTGTTCAAATCTTTAAAAATATTTGAATCCTGCCAGTTATTGTTATCCAGAGAATAGCTGTATGCAGGAGTTCCTCCCACAGCAATTACCGTGATGCTATTGTTTGAAATTTCAATGTTGGAAATTACCGGTTGCTCAGAAGGGTATATCTTCACTTCCTGTTTTGTCCAGCAGTCACCTGTCTGTAATTTTACCCAATAAGTTCCCACACCTACACCAGAAATAGTTTGTGTAGTATCACCGTTACTCCATTCATATCCGCTGAAACCACTTCCTGCATCAAGCGTGGTTTTATCTTCCATACAGATAACCTTGTCAACTAAGACTATAGAATAAACGGGAGGTAGTACAATTAAAGTAACTTTAGCAACCGTATAACAACCGTTTGCGTTCATTACTCTCACGTAAACAACGCCTGTAGGAGCTGTGTAAGTTGCGAAATTAAGAATTTCGTTAGTCTGGTTAATGGCATCTGTTTCTGACGGATAATATTCTTTAGTCATTCCAGGATCTAAGTTTACCACTGCACTTCCAAGATTGAAAAGTCCTGTTGAAGGATTCGTTTCTATGAAACATGATCTTAGCGTTGCCTCAGTCACGGTTACTGTAGGATGGAATGCCAGTTTTATCTCAACAATCGTTACGCAATTAAACTCATTAGTTGCTTTCACAAAAACAGAACCTGCCGCAGCAGTGTACGCATAAGGAATTGTTATTTCACTGGTTCCAGCATTCAATGCTGCCATTGAAGGGTAATACTGTAATGTAAGATTAGGCGTTGCACCAATTGCCGCCGCAGTAAGATCGTAAGTAGCTGTCCCAGTATTGTTGTTACTACATTCGGTAAGCGTAACCGGAGTCAGCTGGAAAGATTTATCCAAGAAATTAATCGTATTGAATTCCCTACATTGATTTAAGAAACTCGTTGGCTGCGTCGGGTCTACATACGAAATTGCATAGGTGTATGTATTTGCAGTATTTATAATGATAGGAGCTGTGATGGCATTGATGTCATCTAAAGCATCTGTTGCAGATCTGTAATATTTAACAACAAAATTGGTATTGTTATTTAAGATCTGTGCAGATAAAGTAGAGAAATCAAATGTTGCAGGATTGCTGCAGATTGTGATTTCACCATCTTGGTTAGCGCCTGGTTCCAAAAATGGATAAGGCTGATAAACCTGTGCTGAATTATTATCAAAAGGAGTCAGTAGAGTTGCTGTTCCTCCGAATGATAATGAGAATGGTGCAACTGTAGGCGAGAAGTTATTTAGAAGTAAATAATAAACTTGACCTGGCAGCACATCAATATACTTTACAAAACCATCACCAGTTGCATTTTCTGTTGTATCTGTAGCTGTCATGTTCAAACCGGTGAGAGGGAAGAAAGCACTTGATGATCCAGCGTATGAACATCTTAACGGAGTCGCATTCACGTTGGCGCAGTTGTGATTGGGGCCATATAATGCCCAGTCATAGTCAATGCTGTTAGCACCTGGCCCGGTAGGTGTTATCACAAAAGTTAAAGTACCTGCAGTCTCAATACTGAAAGTTAACCATAGAGAATTACTTTCTCCAAAAAGACAGCCACCCGTTTCAGCTTCTTCCACATTTCCCACACCTCCCGGCGTAAGTGCAATATCTGAATTTCTACAGACTGGAATTGCACTTACACAGTCTTGCTGTGCAAAAATCAGTTGAGTAACGAGTAAAGTGAAAATTAATAGATATTTTTTCATTTTAATTAACGTTTTAATGTTAATCCGAAGATTATTTTGTTAAAGAAAGTAGCTGTTTTCCCCAGTTTGGAGCGGTTTCTGTTTCGAAATCTTTTGCGGCTTTCGCATACAGCTGAGCAGAATTCAGGTTTAAATCAGAAAATCTTGCAGCCATTCCCGCTTTCAATACAGTAAGTCTTGGGTTATCAGGTGATAAAGCTTCTGCTTCAGTAATGATTTTGAGAATCACCTCTTTATCTTTCTGGATGTCAGGTGAGTTGTTAAGTTGGATTCTCTGCAATCTTGCAAGGCCAACCAGAATTTTCACATCCGCATTGTCAGGCTGTGAACCTAAGATACTTCCAGCGTATTTTAATGCCAAAGCATTAGATTCAAAAAGAGATTGAGGAGTAGATTTTTTAAGTAAACTCTCGGTTTTCAAATATTGAGCAACGCCAGAATAATAATGTGCCTGCCATTTCTCTATAGTGGTTGATTTTGAAAATTTTGCAAATAGAGCATCATAGTCTGAAGCTTTTTTAGCAGAATTAATCATATCAATTTCACTTTCAGACTTTTTACCTGCGGTATTCTGGGCTGATATCCCGATTGATGCTACAAATATGTATAGAATGAGTAGGAATTTATTCATTTTTTATGTATATATAAAACAAATTTATATAAATTGACAGTACTGAACAAATTTTTCAAACGTTTATTTAAGAAATTGTTAATAAAAATCCCTTGCTATTGAAAAAAAATAACTTTTCTGCTCTAATATTGCATTTTTCTCAATTTTGGGTTTGTGCTTCCCACTAAAACAGCGATTAGCACGGTAAGACTTCCTCCTATAACTACAGATTTTACAGCTCCTAAAAGCTTCGCTGCAAGTCCACTTTCAAACTGTCCCATTTCGTTGCTGGACATGATGAATATTGAATTAACACTTAAAACTCTTCCCCGAATGTTGTCCGGAGTTTTCAGCTGTACAATAGTTCCTCGAATGACAACAGAAATCCCATCCAGCATTCCACTCATCACTAAAAATAAGAATGATAACCAATAATAATTTGAAAGCCCGAAACCGATAATACACAATCCAAATCCTGCTACGGCAACCAACAATATTTTACCCTGATTTTTTCTCAGAGGAACCAAAGCCAAAGTTGTAATGATAATCATTGAACCTATGTCTGATGCTGCATTTAATAAACCTAAACCATCTGCTCCCGATTTTAAAATATCAGTTGCAAAAACAGGAATCATCGCTACGGCTCCTCCAAAAAGCACAGCAAACATATCCAGATACAAAGCTCCCAGAATTTCTTTTGTTTTATAAATGTAAGAAACGCCTTCACGTATACTTTCCATTACTTTTACGCTGCCTTTTATATGTTCCGAAAACTGTTTGTTGAGCTGCCAGAAGAAGATGGAAGAAATAACAATTAAAATTACAACCGCTACAACCGTCCACTTAATTCCGTAAAATTCAATTAAAAAACCGCCTGCAGCGTGACCGCAAACTGATGAAATTAAAAATGTTGCCTGATTTAAAGTAATGGCATTGGGCAGATTAATTTGCTTCACGATTTTAGGAATCATAGACGGAACAATTGGTCCTATGAAAGCCCGTGCAATTCCTGTAAAAAAGATAACAGCGTAAATAAAATACGTGATTTGATGACCCGTAAAGTGAAGTTCGGATCCGTAAAATGCAGGGATCAGCAAAAGTCCAATCAGAAATACGTAAGCGTAAGTGCAGATGAGAAGCAGTTTTTTCTTTTCGTTGGTATCAATAACGTGCCCAGCGTACAAAGCACAACTTACCGCAGGAATTACTTCAGAAAGTCCGATAAGACCGATGGAAAAAGGGTCGTTTGTCAACTCATATACCCACCATCCCAACAGTGTGGCAAGCATTCTGAAACCCATAACGATAAAAAATCTTCCGGTAAGAAGATTTCTGAACTCAACATTTTTCAATGTCTGCAGCGGAGAAAGTGAAATCATATGCAAAAGTAGCCCTAAAAATTAATTTAGAGCTACTTATATATTATTTTAAGCTAAATAAAGCTAAAATTTAGTTTTTGTCTGCTCTGTTTGAACTGATCACGATTGCTGCTACTGCTGCTGCGCCAATTACCACGGCACCACCCGTTACTCTTGCAACAGAACGGTCTTTTACAGATGCAATTGCACTTTTCGGGATGGTAACTTCTGTACTGTCTTTTTTGCCTTTCGTACCTACGATGTTATCGCCAACAATGTTTTTGAAAAGGATTTTTTCTTTTGCTGAACCGTCTTTTTTCTCAACGATGTAGATTTTCCCGGTTTTAAGATTAGAATAATTGTTTTGAGAAATATCTTCGCTATACTTTGTAGTCGCACATGATGAAATCACGAATAATGATGTAAGCAGAGAAGATTTTATTAGTACAGATGCTCTCATTTTAATTTTTTAGTTTTCCAAATTTATAATTTTTTTCGAATATATCTTTTCGGAATTGAAAAAATGTGACTATAATTTATAAATTTCAAGTAAATCTGCCAGTTTTCTGTCATTCGCAAGTCTCGGAATTTTATTTTGACCACCCAGTTTGCCCTGAGATTTGGCATATTCATTAAAAGCACTCTTTTTAAGTTTTGAAATTTTAAGCTTCTGCAGAATATTTCCGGAGATTAAATCATCGTAATACGAATTTCTGTTTCTGAGCTGAATATCTAATTCTTCTTTAAATAAATCTAAATCTTCAGGCTCTTCTTCGAACTCTATAAACCATTCATGATAAGGAAGTTCGTTTTCTGCATTCACCTGTGGAGCAAGATGGAACTCTGTAATTTTTGACGGATATTTTAAAACAGTCGATTTTAATGCTTCTTCCACTTCAAAAGCAATAACGTGCTCGCCAAAAGCTGAGGTGAAATGCTTTGTTCTCCCACTCACCAAAATTCGGTGTGGATTCTTATCAATAAATCTCACCACATCGCCAATAGAATAAGCCCAAAGACCTGAATTTGTGGTTAAAATTAAAGCGTAATCTTTGTTCAATTCCACATCTTTTAAAGTTAACCTTTCTGCATCAGGTTTTCCATATTGTTCCAAAGGGATGAACTCGTAAAAAATACCGTGATTGGTCAAAAGTAAAAGTCCGTCTTTGGTGTAATCATCCTGAAAGGCAAAAAATCCCTCCGATGCCGGAAATGTCTGTACAATATCTACATTTCCTCCCAAAAGAAATTCCATTTTATCTTTGTAGGGTTCATAGTTGACACCACCAGTGACAATCAGTTGAAGATTTGGGAAAAGCTGTTTTATTTTTTTACCGTGCTTCTCGGTAAGTTTTTCAAAATACATCACGAGCCAAGGCGGAATTCCTGAAATCAAAGTCATGTTTTCATGCTCGGTTTCTTCCACGATTTTATCCACTTTGGTTTCCCAGTCTTCAATAAGGTTGGTTTCCCAGCTTGGTAATCTGTTTTTCTGAAGGTAATTCGGGATGTGATGCGCCACAATTCCCGAAAGTCTGCCGGTTTTAATACCAAAAACCTCTTCCAGTTCAGGACTTCCCTGCAGGAAAATCATTTTTCCGTTTACGAAATCAGCATTATTTTTTTTGGCAATATAATGAAAAAGTGCACTCTGAGCACCTTTTACCTGAAAAGGCATTCCTTCTTTAGAAATAGGAATGTATTTTGATCCTGAAGTTGTTCCCGAAGTTTTTGCGAAATATTCAGGCGTTTCTGGCCAGAGAATACTTCGCTGCCCTTTTTTTACCTTTTCAATATAAGGTTTCAGATCTTCATAATCGTTGATTGCTACTTTGTCCTGAAAATCTTTGACGGTTTTAATGTCTTCAAATTGATGACTTCTTCCAAAAAGCGTTTTTTCGGCCGCTTTTATAAGGGATAACAGTAATTCTTCCTGCAGTTTTTCTGCATTTTTTTTAAAATTTTCAGTTTGCGAAACGTGGCGTTTTGCCCAGGCTAAAGCAATATTTTTCTTCAGGAAATTTAGCATGGTTCAAATTTATAAATAAAGCGATAATTTTTGAAGATTTTATTTCAACAAAAAACCGGAGAAAATCTCCGGCTTTGTAGAATCTGATTGTCAGATGACAATTTATAGCTGATATTATTTGTTTTGTTTGTATCTCTTGTCTGGCGTACCGTCTTTTTTCAGTTTTTGATTTTCCTTAAACCTTTTGTCGGGTGTGCCGTCCTTTTTCATTTTAGCAGCGGGTTTAGCGGCAGGTTTTGCTTCTGTTGCTTTTACTGCTTTTGTTGTTTTCTGTGCTGCTTTTGTTGCTGGTGCTACTTGCTGAGCCTGTGCAACTCCTAATCCGATGATTAAAGATAATGCTGTGATGAATTTTCTCATTGTTTATATGTTTTATGATACTCAAATGTAGCTAAAAATTGCAGATGTTTTGTTTAAAATTAAACTTTAACTAAAACTTATAAAAGCTTAAAAATAAATAAACCTGCCTCCTTCCGGAAACAGGTTTAAACTAAATTGTGTTTTTTGAATTTACCTTGTGCAATCGGCTGTCCAGGTATTGCCGTCTTTGCTGTACACGATATTCAAATCGTTGTTGTCGATTCTGATGTAAACTAAGGCATTCGATCCTACCATTACAAGTGAATTATCCCCTGTTTTTTGAAATTCCAGTCCATTCAGATCCGGAATTCCGTTGCTGAATTTAAAATTATACTTAGTTCCGCTGGCAATTTTGGTTACAAATACGCTCCCGTCATTGGTGTTGATATTGGTAGAGCCATCACTGTAAGAAACGCTTCCTTTGTAGGTTCCTGCGAAGAAATCGTTGTCTGCCGGGTCGTCGTCATCTCTACAAGAAGATAAACTCAGAGCTGTAAATAAAACGAGCATTAATGCTCCGAAAATTTTCATAAAATTTTTCATACTACTTAAATTGTTTGGTTAGACTAAGTTCTTTTCCAAACGATGTGCCGAAGTTAAAATTACAGTGTTGTTTTTAACTAAATTTTGTGATAATTGGGTTAATTTTAGAAATACTGAACTGATAATTGTTTTTTGTTTTATTTTAAATAAAATTCAGTGGGCTAATTTCTTTTGATTTTCTGTTGCCCTATTTCTTCACAGTAATCTTGAAATTCTGTATTAAAACTCCGTTTTTATCTGTTAGATTGAGCATGTAGTTTCCATTTTGAAGCAGATTTTCGAGATGTAAAGTATGTTCGTTCGTTTGTGATTTCAACAGGGATGTTTTAAAAATCATTTTTCCGGATAAATCAAAGATACTTAAGGTGTAATTTTCTTTACCAAATAAACCTCCCCGAAGACTGAAATTTCCATTGTTAGGATTATTAAAGAGTAGTATTTTATAGTTTTTTGAAGTTTCTGAAGTGCTTAAAGCTTTTAAATTAAATTTCACCAGATAATTCATATATTTTTTGGTGGTTGGTGAAATAGCAGGATAAGGATCTGTATAATTGGGCTGCGTGCTTCCTGCTGTAGCAAAACCTGTAGAAGATACGGTGTCTCCATAAAGATATAAAGATGTGTCTTTAACTGCAATATTAAAACCCTGATCTGAAGACTGTCCTGTGCCGCCATAATAAGAAGTCCATTGCAAAACACCATCAGAATTAAATTTAGAGAAAACAAGATTAGTAGAAGTGTTGATATTTTGCTGAGGCAGTTGCTGATGAACGTTTGGGGTAGATAAATTGTTGCTGAAACCCCAAACCTGTCTGCAGACAAAAATGTCATTCCCGGAAAGTGCCATTGGCTGGTGAGAGCCCTGTGCTAAATCCCATGCTGTTCCGCCGATGTAGGTGCTCCAGATTCTTGCTCCGTCATGACT
Organism: Chryseobacterium sp. HNCC26DJ240; assembly: GCF_057180485.1. Classification (NCBI taxonomy): domain Bacteria; kingdom Pseudomonadati; phylum Bacteroidota; class Flavobacteriia; order Flavobacteriales; family Weeksellaceae; genus Chryseobacterium; species Chryseobacterium sp. HNCC26DJ240. Next base: position 117,047 of record NZ_JBXUGK010000010.1, on the reverse strand, counting down.
GAATTTTGTTAAGAAAACATCCATCGGGCTCGTATTCTGTGGTTTGTGGCTGCCTGCTGTACCGTAAAAATTTGGAGTCGCATTGTTGCTTTGGTAGGTTTCATCTCCCAAAACATAAAGACCAGATTCATTCACTTCTATTTTTCTTACAGAATTACTTCCTGTGGGATTTGCGTAGTAAGTTCCCCAGGTTCTGCTGCCGTTATCAGCATTTATTTTCATGAGTGCAAAAGAGGATTTTACAGATTGAAATGCGTTTGAAGTTGGGATTACTACTTGGTTGGTTTGTGGTATTGCAGTGACGCCAAGGTACACAGAGTCACCAAAGTGCTGTATTACAGAAGAAAAACCAGGATAAAAAGTTCCCCACAGTTTTTGTCCGTTTGGGTTGAGTTTTACTAAAAATCCGCTGCCGAGATTTCCATTGGAAACCATGTACTGAAAATTGTCTTGAAATGCGCCTGGTGTACCAATATTTAAACCATTATTAGTGTAACCTGAAATGTAAACATTCTGGCTTTCATCAGCTATGATTCTCGATGCGGAAGGAAGATAGGTTGCCCACACAAAATTGTCTGCAGCATCATACTTCGCCAAAGCATAATTGCCAGAGCTGGTAAGCCATGTTCCCGGAGTAATTGTTATGGGCGAATTTGGACTGTCAATTTCATACTGGAAATATTTGTTATCTTGATTATCGATAAACATCAATTCTTTGGTATATGTTCCTGGATTATTTGTTTGATACTCATTAAACTGATAAGATGAAAGTACTCCCGTGGTGCTGAATTTTGCGTAGAAATTTAGGGTAGAGTAGCTGCTTGGTCCGAATTGAAAAGTCTGTCCGCCACCGAGACTGAACTGTTGATAATACGATTCCGGATATCCTGAAATGGGAGCTACATAGCCTTTGGTGTAAATATTATTCTGAGAATCAAAAAAGATTGCCTGCCCATTGAATATTGATGCGTAACTTCTGCCGCCTATAGGTCCCAAATACGTTCCCCAGGCTCTTTCGTACTCAAAGTTGCTTTGTGCTTTTCCCAGAAAACTTATTACAATACAGAAGATTAATAGTAAATTTTTCCTCATATAAATCACTGTTTATTGTAAAATTACAAATAATAATCAGAAAAAATTACGAAACATTCAGTTTAATTATTTTTTTGAATATATTTAAGAAATTGCTTTGCAGAAACCACAAAAAAAACGGTTATTTCTAAACGTTTGATTTAATATTTGAAATGTTGTAAAAAAAAACGAATTTATTCAGCTCGTTTTCCCATGATATTCAATCTTACTCCCACATTTAAATACAACAACTGTGATCTGGAATAATACTTATTGAGCTCACTGTCTTTAAACTCTACCAGAGAATTATAAAAATAAATTTTAGGAGCAGCAAAAACTTCAACAACTTTGTTCTTAGAAAATTGATAAGAAATCTCACTTCCTAATAAAAATGCAGCAGCAGTTTCTCTGTATTCATCTTCAATATATGGAGATTGGTTACTGAGCCTCATGATTCCGGCTCCTATTTGGCCCTGTACATTTAATCCGTTTTTAAATGGATATTTATAAAGCAAATAACCTGAAAAATTCGTAAGTCTGGGTTTTTCCAAATCACCGTAAATACTTTTGTTCTTTACCTCAGAAAATGCTTGGCTTAGTTCCAGACCAAATCCCAGGTTTGTCTTAAAAACAGTCTGAAAAGTAAGTCCGAAGCCGAAGAAGTTTTTTACACCGTCTTTCAGGTAATTGTCGCCCATTGGAGTTACGCTTACAACATTAATTCCCAAAGATGGCTGCGGTTTTTGACCAAACGACAGTGCAAAACAAAAAACTGCGATTGAAAGTAAAAATCTTTTCATTATTTAATGGTTATGTTTGAGAATTTCACGTGCTGAAAATTTTCCGGAAGAGCGATAGATAAGGAATCTTGATCAATGTAACAATCTTGTGAATCTGTCGAGAAACTGAGAATTTTTCTGCCTAAATATAAGTACACTTGCTGACCGACTTTTGGTGCACCAAGCTCGAAGTTTCCATCGTTTTTTGTGTTCCCTTTTGATGTCGGATAAGAATAAGTTTCGAGAGAAACCGGCAATGTGCTTACAGGTTGGCCGTTGGAGCTTACTTTTCCTTCCACAAAAACTCTTGAACTGTTTATATAATCTTCTTCACAGGAGATAAGTGCCAGTAAAATTAGTGTTATAAAGATAAATTTAAAATTCATAGGAAATATTTTTACTAATGTAATCTTAAATGTTTAAATCTCAAAATCGTGAAGATGAATTTTTGTTCAATATTAAATTGCGTATTTTTGTAGCAGATTACGATTTCAGGAACAATTCTTGAAATCGCTTTTGTCGTTCATACTACAATTACTATGCAGCTAAAAAATATAGATAAAGTACTTCTCCCTTCTTTGTTGAAAACTGAGTTTGGGAAAGATATTTTCACGGCTTTAGAAAAAGAAAATCACATTTCTGTAAAAGGTTTTGCCGGTTCTGCCGCTTCTCTTTTTGCAGCAGAGCTGTTTCACATCCAAAAAAAAACCATTCTTTATATAATAGATGACAAAGAAGATGCGCTTTATGTAAATACCGAGATGGAAGATCTTTTGGGTAAAGAAAAAGTGCTTTATTTTCCTGCAACTCATCTGGAGCCTTATCAGGTTGAGAAAACGCAGAATGCCAATCTCGTTCTCCGCACCGAGGTTTTAAATAAAATAAATGCCGGCAAATATCCGAAAGTGATTGTCGCTTACGCCGGAGCTTTGTCTGAGAAAGTTTTAAGAAAAGAAGATTTCAAAGCCATTTCACATCATATAAAAGTAGGTGATCAGCTAGATTTTGATTTTGTGGATGAATTGCTCAATCATTATCAGTTTAATCAGACCGATTTCGTTTCCGAGCCCGGCGAATTTTCTGTACGTGGTGGAATCGTTGATGTTTTTTCCTACTCCAATGAAAAACCTTACAGAATAACTTTCTTCGGAAATGAGGTGGAAAATATCAAAACTTTCGACATCGAAACCCAGCTCTCGGTCTCAAAAGTGGAGAGCTTTCAGCTGGTTTCAAACATGAATTTTTCTGTTTCGGGAACTAAAGTGTCTTTGTTGGAAATTTTACCGTCAGAAACTTTTATTATTTCTAAAAATCTGGAGACTTCAAAACTAAAGCTCAAAAGTTTCTACGAAAAAGCATTAGAGAAATATGAAACTTTAAGCAAAGATATTTCCCATCGTACGCCGCAGGAATTATTTATTTCAAATGAAGATTTCTTTTTTGAATATAAAAAGTTCCGTACAATAGATTTTTCCAGCAATGTAACATCCGACATCCCGCATCAGGTATCCATCGTTTATAATCAAACGCCGCAACCTTCATTTCACAAAAATTTCGAGCTTCTTGTTGAAGATTTAGAGGAAAAAGAAACAGCAGGTTACGATATGTGGATCTCATTTTCCGGCGATAAACAGAAAGAAAGACTGGAATCTATCTTTGAAGATTTAGGAAGAGGCGACTCCGGTAAGCGTGAAATTAAATTTAAAAGTTTCAAATCTGAACTTCATGAAGGTTTTGTAGATCCCGATAATAAGATTTTGGTTTATACAGACCATCAGATTTTTGACAGATACCAGCGGTACAAAACAAAAAATTCTTTTGCTAAATCTGAACAGTTGACACTGAAAGATTTGATGTCATTAAAAGTTGGAGATTACATTGCTCACATCGACCACGGAATCGGAAAATTTATGGGTCTTGTAAAGGTAAACAATGATGGGAAAGTGCAGGAATGTTTTAAACTGACTTATAAAAACGGCGATCTTTTATATGTCAGCATTCATTCGCTTCACAAAATTTCAAAATACAATGGTCCCGACGGAAGAGAGGTTGTTTTGAGTAAACTCGGTTCTCCAGCCTGGAAATCTTTAAAACAAAAAACAAAAGCGAAAGTAAAACAGATTGCTTTTGATTTGATTAAACTCTATGCACAAAGAAAAACAGCCAAAGGTTTCTCGTATTCGCCTGATTCTTACCTTCAGAATGAACTGGAAGCGAGTTTTCTTTATGAAGATACTCCCGATCAGGAAAAAGCAACCATCGATGTGAAAAAAGACATGGAAGCAGAAACCGTGATGGATCGTCTGATTTGTGGCGATGTAGGTTTTGGTAAAACGGAAGTTGCGATTCGGGCTGCTTTCAAAGCGGCTACAGATGGGAAGCAGGTGGCTATTTTAGTGCCGACAACTATTCTTGCATTTCAACATTACCGAAGTTTTAGGGAGAGACTTAAGGATTTTCCGGTTAATATTTCTTATTTAAACCGTTTCAGAACAGCAAAACAGAAATCTGAAACTTTAGCTGGATTAAAAGAAGGAAAAGTAGACATTGTTATTGGGACACATCAGTTGGTTTCAGACAAGGTGAAATTTAAAGATTTAGGACTTTTAATTATTGATGAAGAACATAAATTTGGGGTTGCTGTAAAGGATAAACTCAAATTGTTTAAATCAAATGTTGATACCTTAACGCTTACAGCAACTCCAATTCCTCGAACTTTGCAATTTTCTCTGATGGCAGCGCGTGATCTTTCCGTAATAAAAACCCCGCCGCCTAACCGACAACCGGTGGAAACACACATGGTTGGTTTTGATGAAGAATTGATTCGTGACGCAGTTTCGTATGAACTTCAGAGAGACGGGCAGGTTTATTTCATCAACAACAGAGTTGAAAATCTGAAAGATATTGCAGGTTTAATTCAAAGACTGGTTCCCGATGCGAGAGTAATTACCGGACACGGTCAGATGGATGGTAAACAGCTCGAAAGTAATGTTCTTGATTTTATGGAAGGGAAATATGATGTTTTGGTTTCTACAACCATTGTAGAAAGTGGTGTAGACGTTCCGAACGCCAACACAATTTTCATCAATGATGCACAGCGTTTCGGTATGGCAGATGTGCACCAGATGAGAGGAAGGGTAGGACGAAGCAACAGAAAGGCTTTCTGTTATCTGATCACGCCGCCTTTGGATATGATAACGTCGGATGCCAAAAAAAGACTTGAAGCAATTGAGCAGTTTTCAGATTTGGGAAGCGGTTTTCAGATTGCGATGAAAGATTTGGAAATTCGTGGTGCCGGAGATCTTTTGGGTGGCGAGCAAAGTGGTTTCATCAACGAAATGGGCTTTGAAACCTATCAAAAAATGATGCAGGAAGCTTTGGAAGAACTGAAAGACGACGATGAATTCGGAAGTTTGTTTGAAAATGAGGAAGACCGTCAGAAATTATTTAAATCTGTAAAAGAAGTCAACATCGAAACCGATTTAGAATTGATGTTGCCGGATTCTTATGTGTCAAGTACCGAAGAAAGATTGCTGCTCTATCAGAAATTGGCAGATATAGACAATGAGAAAGACCTTGAAAAATTTGAAACAGAGTTGATTGACAGATTCGGGAAACTACCGAAAGAAGTGATCAACTTACTAAAAAGTGTTGCTTTGAAATGGCTCGCCGCAGAAATAGGCTTCGAAAAAATTGTTATGAAAAACGGGATATTCCTCGGGTATTTCCCATCAAATCCTCAGGATAAATTTTATCAGACCGAGAAATTCAGAAATATAATTTCTTACCTAACCCAAAATCCAGCTCAGGCTCAGTTAAAAGAGAAAGCGGGTAAGGAGGGGAATAATCTCATGATGCGGAAGGATAAAGTGAAAAATGTAGATGAGGTAAATGTTTTACTGAAAGCAATTCTTGGAAGCTAAAAATACCGACAGATAAAAAATCTAAAAATTCGTTTTTAGATTTTTTTTATTAATAATACCATATAAGTTCTTTACTATTGAAAATAATTTATATTTGTTATGAATTAATTAAAAACTTATGACTAAAAACAATTTTATTACCGGATTGGCAACATTGCTTCTCGGTTTTCTTTTTTCATGCGATAATACTACCGCAGATCCCATCAACAACAGCCTTAACAATCCCAATAATCCAGGAAGTAGTGGCGGGACAGCACCTACAATTTTAGGTCCGCGGATTCTGCACAAAATTACTGTGAATAACGAAACCAATCAGGAATATGTAACCACCGGAACGACTCTGGAGAAAGCAATTTTCAAGGAATCAAGCGGTCCAAATTCATTTCTTATCGGTAGAGTGACTTACACCTCAGGTAAAATTTCAAGAGTGAAATTTGAGCAGGAAGTCAACGGTGCTGTACCTGCAAACGGCTTGTCTTACGAATACAATATCACATACGATTCAGGTGGTAAAATCAATTACACTACCTGCATCACGATGGCGGGAACAATGCCCAGCTTCAACAGTGAATACACTTACACCTACGATGGCTCGGGGAAAATGACAAAAATTGTTGAAAAGAAAAAAGCTGGAAGTACCTACACTCATTTCACAAATTATACGTTGACAAATACCGGAGACAACATCACAAAGGTAGCCACGGAAATGGGAATGACAAGTCCCACAGGCGTTCCGGATATGTCCTCGGTTGTTGCAAATATTTCATATAATTTTGATGGCTACGACACCAAAATTAATCCTTACACTACATTACCAAGATCATTTTTTGTAGCATGGAGTCTGTTGCATCCGGCCAATTTTTCATCACTGTCAGCCAACAATGTGACGAGTTTTACTGTAGTAAATCCTTCTCCAATGCCGTCAATTCCGGGAGCTTACACTTATCTGTACGATTCTCAGAATTATCCGGTTTCTGATCAGGCTCAATTTCAAAAGTATATTTACAAAGCTTTGTAGATAATTTTTTAACAAAAAATCAAATTTGTCGATTAAAAACCATGTCGGTTTTTTTCAAAACCAAGTCTGACTTAAGTGAAATTTAGAATAATTAATCCATATATTTAATTGTAAAACTGTCTCGTAAAGGCAGTTTTTTTATTGCTTTTTTATGAAGCATTTTTTGATTTTTTGATGTGAAAAAAACAAGTGTTTTTCGTTAAAATTTTCAAAATTTTGTTAATTGTGTTTTTAGGAATTGATAAGAAAATGATAAGGTTGCGCTACTTTTTGGGAAATATTTTGATGTTAAATTATCGAATAACTGATAAAAATCATGTTTTATTTTAAAATTTGCACAAAAATAAATTGTTGAAAATCAGTTTTTTAAAAATTATTTTTAGCTTAATGTTAAAAAATATTAAGATTATATTAAAAAAAGTTTAATATAGAAAACGGAAAAATTGAGCCAAACGTGCAATCGATTACGCATCAATTTTTTAGTGATTTTTAAGATAAGAAATTTGTGAAGTAGCTAAGCTCAAATTACTTGTCGAAATAGCAAATTTTAACTCACAAAAACTCTAATCAATTATGTCATTTGAAAAACTAACAGGATCTGGCTTTCTGGTTCGTAAGAAGCTTGCTGTTTTGTTTCTTTTTTCTTCTGCAGTAGTATTTGCGCAGCAAGGCAAAGAGGTAAGCGGCAAAATCACGAACGACAAACAGGCGGCAATGCCCAATGTGACTGTAAAAGAAGAAGGAACCGAAAACACTGCAACCACAGATGCGGAAGGTAATTTCATCATTACGCTTTTGAAAGACCAATCATCACTTTCTGTAACTACTGATGGGTTTCAAACTCAAACAATTCCTGTAGATAACCGCAGTTTCATTGCAATTCCATTACAGGAAGATAAGACAAAAAATATTGAACAGGTAGTCATTGTAGGCTATGGAAGTGTAAAAAAGACGGACCTTACAGGTTCAGTAAACACGCTGAGTGCTGATAAAATTGTAGAAAGAAATACAACGAGCCCGCTGGAGGCAATTCAGGGAAGTATGGCAGGTGTGAATATTTCTGCAAACTCTGGAAGAGTGGGAGATGGTTTTAAAATGACCATCAGAGGAAGCAACTCTTTGATCTCTTCAGGAAACCCTTTGTACGTTGTAGACGGTGTTCCGACAGATAACATCGACTTTCTGAACCCTCAGGATATTGCCAGACTGGATGTTTTGAAAGATGCGTCTTCAGCGGCAATTTACGGTTCCAGAGGTGCGAGTGGTGTTGTTTTGGTAACCACAAAAAACGGAGCTACAGCAAAAGGAGGAATCAATGTTTCACTGGAAACTTCTTATGGTATAAGAACTGCGGCACGTCTTCCAAAAATGATGAGTGGTTCAGAATGGTGGAATTTTCATCAGGCAGCTTATCTAAATGCGTCCCCAAACACGATGACTCCGGCAGCTTTGGCAACTTTGGCAGGAAATCAAAGTCCGCTTTTGGTACAGAGAGCCAACAACGGATATAATTTCGATTGGTACGATGCGGTTTTACAACCCGGAGCGATGCAGAATCATTACATCAATATTTCCGGCAGGTCAGAAGGTGGTTTAGGATATAATTTATCTTTCGGTGCACAGGGAAATGACGGTATCATCGATAATGATTCAAACGATAAATACACTTTCAAATTAGGTTTAAACCATAAAATCAACAGTAAATTTACTACTGGTGCCAACTTAACGGTTGCAAGAACGATTACAGAATACGGAAGTGATTTGGCGATGAGGTCGGCATTCAGTTTCAGTCCGTTGATTTCTCCTTATGCAGTGGATGCACAAGGGAATGACATTGAAGGTCAATTGTTTTTGCTTCCCGGTAAGCTTACTTATCCTGACGGAAGCTGGGCAATCAATAAAACGAGTACGATAAACCCTTTGTTTGAAATTGCAAATTCAAGACAGACAGAAAGAATCTGGCAGGCTTTGGGAAATGTATTTTTCCAGTATCAGCCAAAAAAATGGTTGTCATTTAAGACTACATTCTCCGGAGGTTTCGCAAACAGTACATTTGGAATTTCTAATTCAGCACAGACCAATGCGGGAATTGCTCTGCTCGGTAAAAATTCTGCATCTGTAGCAAAAAATGAAAATTTTAATTATACCTGGGATAATCAGATTGATTTAAAACATACATTCAATGAAACTCACGACGTAAGCGTTTTATTATTACAGAGTTTATATTCTAATACTGACGAGTTTTTCTACTCTTATGCCAACGGAATGCCTTTCGACATGGGTATCTACAGCAACGGCTTTGGTTCGCCAACAAGTTTTCAATTAAGAGATCCTGCACTTACTCCACCTTATATGAAAAGAACGTTGAATTCTTATGCAGTGCGAGTAAACTATGGATTTAGAGATAAATATTTGCTGACAGCATCTTCAAGATGGGACGGCTCTTCAGTTTTGTCTACAGATAATAAATGGACGGTTTTCCCTTCCTTAGCTCTGGGTTGGAAAATTAAAAAAGAATCTTTCCTTGAAAATATCAAAGCTATTTCTGATTTAAAACTAAGAGCAAGTATCGGTTATACTGGAAATGACAACGTTGCTCCTTACCAGTCATTAGCTCTTTTGGATCAGCAAACATTTTATGCAAATAACAATACATTGGTTCCAGGATTGCAAACCTCAAGTCTTTCTAACCCTAATTTGACCTGGGAGAAAACACGAGAATTGAATTTTGGATTAGATTTCGGCTTCCTGAAAAACAGAATCACCGGTACCGTTGATGTCTATGACAGACTTTCTGAAAATCTGATCTACAGACAACAACCACCAGCAGAAGTGGGCCACAAGATTACTTATGCCAACGTAGGATCAGTGAGTAACAAAGGGGTTGAGGTTTTATTAACTACTAAAAATATTAAAAGCAGCCTTGTAAACTGGGAAACGACATTCACTTATACTAAAAACGTCAACAGATTAGAATCAATTTATGGTCAGGACAGAGTAAGTGATATTGGGAACAATTTGATTTTAGGATCAAGTTTAAATCCTAATTACAACTATGTTTTTGATGGAGTTTGGCAGGAAAGTGAAGCTGCTCAGGCAGCTGCTTACGGGATGGCTCCGGGACAGGCAAGACCAAAAGACCTCAATGGGGACGGGAAATTTAACGCCAACGACAGAACGGTTATTGGCAGTTCAGTTCCGAAATGGCAAGGGAGTTTTTATTCAAGACTTACCGTTGGTAAATTTGATTTCAATTTCTCCGTTATTACAAGTCAGGGACAAACCGTGTTGAGTACATTCCACCAAAACTTTGCTGACGTATCAGACAGAGGTCGCCAAAAAATGGCAATGGAATATTTTGTACCAACCAACAGTGCGGGTCTTGCATCTAATGCCAACAACAGCAACCCGAGACCGGGACCTGTAGGAACTGGAGCAGGAGCCTTCTGGGGAACTGGTTTTGGGTATTACAGAGACGCCTCTTTTACAAAAGTGAAAAATATCTCTTTAGGTTATACGTTTGATACAGATTTCCTTAAAAGAATAAAAATGAGCAGTCTGAGAGTATATGTAAACGTTTTAGACCCATTTGTATTTACGAAATTTGACGGATACGATCCGGAATGGGCAGCTGCCAATATGGGCATCAACAGACCTGCCGCTATAACAACTCAATTGGGATTAAGTGCTAAATTTTAATTAAAAAAATCATGAAAAAAATAATATTAACTTTAGTTTTTGCCACTTCACTTTTCAATTCGTGCAGTGACTATATAGAAGAAGAAAGTTTGGCTTTTGCACCTGCTGACGAAGCTTTCAGAACAGCTGCAGGATATCAGCTTCTTGTAAATTCCAATTATGCCTGGCTGAAAAGTATTTATGGAGGCGATCCATGGCTTTTTGTAGCCGGAACAGATATGTATGCAGAAGGAAGAACTCCGGAGCCAGCGGGTTTGAGTCAATATACGCAACTTATTCCTGCTTCTGAGGGCGTGGATCAGTTGTATATGTCTTGCTATCAGTTGATTCAGTCTGTTAATAAGACTGTTTATTATTCAACACTTACAGAGCAGACACCTTCTGTACCGGCAATGGTTGGAGAGGCAAGATTTTTGAGAGCCAACGCTTATTTTCTGATGGTACAAACCTACGGAGGGGTTCCGATTGTAGAAGACAATTTTGTAACGCCGGTTTTACAGTTTAACAGGAATACTGCGCAGGAAGTTTATACCTATATTATTAAAGAATTAGAGGCGTCTCTGGCTGCTGTCACTACAAACACTTATGCTACCAGCGGAAGAGTAAATAAAAAAGCAGTCAATGATCTTTTAGCCAAAGTATATCTTACCAGAGGTTATGAAACTTTCGGTTTATCTTCAGATTTTGCAACCGCAGCTACTTATGCAGATGCAGCAATTGCCGGACAGGCATTAACAATGACTCCGGCACAAATGTTCTCTCCCGGAAATGCAACTGAACTGGGTCCAGAAACGATTTTTTCGGTACAGTACGATTTGGCATCAACCTCTACATCTCCTAATACTTTAGGAAACAAACAATTTTACTTTTACAGTTCGTACCTTGGTGGTGCGGAAACTAATGGAAGTGCGCCTTTAAGAAGTTACAATCTCTGCCCTACAAAATATGCGATTGATTTGTTTAAACAAGGCGATTTGAGATGGGAAGCTACTTTCATGAATGTAGTTTACGAGAAATATTACGATTTCTTCAGGGTAGCAGATAAATCGACACTTAAAATTAAACATTTTTATGAGCCAAGTTGGTACACTGCCGCAGACAAAACAGCTTGGATGACTGCTAACGCTTCAAAATTGGCAACAGGTTTTGTTTATCATGACAAAGGAACGTATGATGCAGCTTATACCTTAGTTAAAAACTTAGATTATCAGACGATTCCTGTGAAGAAGTTTGATGATCCGGCTACAACTACACCGGCAAGTACCGGACCTGTAAGTACAAGAGATATTATCATTTCCAGATTGTCTGATACTTATCTGATTGCTGCTGAAGCTTATTTGAAAGCTGGTAATCCGGGTGTAGGTCTTACAAGATTGAATGCTGTGAGAGCAAGAGCGGGAGTTCCTGCTGCCACACCTGCAGAATTTAACATCAGCTATATTCTTGATGAAAGAGGAAGAGAAATGCTTGGCGAATACAACAGGTGGTTTGACCTGAAACGTACAGGAACTCTTGTTGCAAGAGCAGTTCAGTACAATTACAGAATTACAAGTGCTTCTCAATTTAATGGAAACGGTGGAAATCAGAAAATTTTAAGACCAATTCCACAAACGGTTTTAGATTTAAATCAAAATAAAAACTTTCCGCAGAATCCTGCTTATTAAAAACTTTTATATAAATTGATTATTGAAGAGACTGTCTGAAAAGCAGTCTCTTTTTTTTGATTAGATGAAATTTTTTTAAATATTTTGAATCAATTACCGCACTTATATCCAAAATTCTTTAAATTTTCGATATTATTTTGTGACAATCTGAATAAGAAAGTGTTTCTTATGTAAAAAAAAATTATATTTGTGGAAAAATAAGTAATCTCATTAAATATGAAACAACTTTTCTATTTTATATTGCTGGTTGCAGGTTTGTCTTCTGTACATTCTTGTAAGGATTTGGTAGATGAAGAGGGAAACCCGCTTGTCGACCTTAACGAAAATTCTGGTCTTATAGGGCCAAGATCTTTATTCAGAGAAATTACAAATGCTGATACCATCGCAGAATACCGTTACAACGGTCTTTTGGTTTCTAAAGTTCTTACTAAAGGAAAATATACGAGATCTGTAACAGATTTGATGTGGAGTGGTGATAAAATAAGCAAAATCACGTTCTACGGATTTTTAGATGAAAATAAAGACGGCGCTTTGGATGCCGACAGTGTTGCCTACACACAGTTGCTTACTTACGGAGCTGGTGGCAGATTAACCATCATCGCAGAAAACAGAATCAGTTATGTGAAAAAAATTCCAACAGGAGGTACAGTGCCTGCTTTACCTTGGGTGGTTGATAAGAAGTTTAAAAAACTTTACAACTTAGAATATGCTACAGGAACAGACAAACTGAGTAAAATTACCATGAGAAATGGTGAGGAAGTTACAGGGGTACCTTTCGATTACAATTTATATTCAGTTTCAAACTATACTTATTCTGGTGATAATATTGCTACAGTGACAAGAGACTACGGTACAATCACCGCAGGAACTTTTGGTACACCTACAGAAAAGTATAAGTATGACTACTTTACTTTAGATACGCAGATCAATCCTCACACATTATTGCCGTTTGCTTACAAAATCTCTCATTTGCTTTCTACGAGAGTGAATGACGAGAAAAGTCACAGTCTTTCGATCAACAATCCTAAAAGAATGACGATTACAGATATGATGATGCCTATTCCTTCGCCAATTGTATTTACAACCAATTATGCGTATGATCCTCAGACGTATATGACGCAAGGTTTCGGTATTAATTATATCTACAAGCCTCAATAAAAACCTGGTTTTTACAAGATAACAGCCTCATCTTTTTTAAGATGGGGCTTTTTTATTTTTAAAAATTTAATTTTGCAAAAAAAATAGAATGAAATACCTTATCGTAGGATTGGGAAATAAAGGAGCTGAGTACGAAAACACCCGCCACAATATTGGTTTTAAAGTAGCTGAAAAAATTGCAGAAACATTAGAATCATCATTCAACACCGCCAATTTTGGCTGGATAGCAGAAGGCAAATATAAAGGAAGAAAAGTGTTTGTTTTGAAGCCCGACACTTATATGAATCTCTCCGGAAATGCCGTAAAGTACTGGATGCAGAAAGAAAATATCCCTTTGGAAAATGTATTGATTGTTACAGATGATCTTGCATTGCCTTTCGGAACTTTAAGAATGAAAATGAAAGGTTCTGATGCTGGTCATAATGGTTTAAAAAACATCAACGAAGTTCTTCAGACTCAAAATTACGCTCGTTTAAGATTTGGAATTTCTGCAGAATTTTCTGAAGGCAGACAGGTAGATTATGTTTTAGGAACCTGGAATACAGAAGAATCTGAAAAGCTCTCTGAAAGAATAGAGAAATTTTCAAAAACGTGTTTGTCTTTTGTTTTTGCAGGAATTGGCAATACAATGTCTTCTTTCAATGGTAAGTAATAAAACAAATTCGGCCGGAAGCAAAGTTTCCGACCGAATTTTTCTTTAAAGATATTTTCTTTTTTATAACCAAGAAACAACACCTGTCTCTACATCGTAGTTGGCGCCAACAATCTTGATTTTACCGTCTTCTTCAAGCTTTTTCAAGGTTGAACTTTTCTTACGGATGTCTTCAATTGCATTTTTTACGTTATGCTGATTCAGTCTTTCAAGCAGAGCTGCATTAGCAGAAGAGCGTTCTTCGCCATCTTCAATAATAGTCTTAATGATAGGATCAAAATGATCAATTAAGTGATTCAGATTATCCATTCCCATAGGTTCAATTTTCGCAGAATCAAGACCGCCTTTTAAAGCTCCGCATTTGGTGTGACCTAAAACGACAACCAATTTAGAACCTGCTACATTACAGCCAAATTCCATAGAGCCTAAGATGTCCTGATTTACAAAATTTCCGGCAATTCTGATGCTGAAAACATCTCCTAAACCTTGATCGAATATTAATTCAGCAGAAGTACGGCTGTCAATACAGCTTAAAACTACTGCAAAAGGCCACTGTCCTTCTCGCGTGGCGTTTACCTGCTCCAACAGATCTCTGTTTGCTTTCAAGTTTCCTACAAATCTTTTGTTTCCTTCCTTTAAAAATTCTAATGCTTTTTCAGGAGTAATTGTAGACTGCGTTTCTGACGTATGTGCTTTCATGCGATTTTTTATTTTTTGAATTATTATTAAAATTAAAATTTATTTATGATGAGCTTACATTGCTCTTTTATGATCGATAACGATGTGAGAATCTTCGTCGGTTTCGTAATCTCTGTACGAGGTTTTAAAACCTAAAAGTTCCACGTTAATATCTTCTTCTTTTGCCCTGATATTGGCAAAATCCTGTATCATTTCAAGTACATCGGTGGCAATATAAGATGTTCCTCTTGCATCGATGATTAATGTAGAATTGGGTTTGATGTTTTTCAATGTCTTTTTAATGGCTGCTTTATTTAAAAAAGATACTTCTTCTGCCAGTTTCATTGTAATTCCGTCTGCATCGTTCAGTTTTTCTTTGCTTAAATAATAGGCACGTTTCATATTTCCCTGAAGAATGTAGAAAACTGAAATAGCCAAACCAATTCCTACACCTTTCAGCAAATCCGTTGCCACAATTGCAATTACCGTTGCCACAAATGGGATAAACTGGAATTTTCCGAGCTTCCAGAAGTGCTTAAAAGTTGCCGGTTTTGCCAATTTATATCCAACTAATAATAAAACAGCAGCAAGCGTTGCAAATGGAATTAAATTTAAAATTACTGGAATTGACAGCACGCAGGCCAATAATAAAAACCCGTGAATGATTGCGGAAAGCTTTGATGTTGCTCCTGCGTTTGCATTGGCAGAGCTTCTTACCACAACAGATGTCATCGGTAAACCGCCGATAAATGAGCTTATAAGATTTCCTATTCCCTGAGCTTTCAGTTCTAAATTGGTGTCTGTAATTCTTCTCTGCATATCCAGACGGTCGGAAGCTTCTATACAAAGTAAAGTTTCAATGGACGCAACTACCGCAATTGTGGCTCCCGTAAGCCAGACTTTCCAGCTCAAAAAGCCGTTAAAATCTGGTAGTGTTACATAGCTGCTGAATTCATCAAGACTTTTAGGGACAGGTAAAGAAACCAAATGCTCTTTGCCGATGGCCAGAGAACTTCCGGTCATTTTAAACAATTCATTCAGTACAATTCCTACTACTACTGCAACCAAAGCTCCGGGAAGCATTTTCATTCTTTTCAGAAATGTAATTTTGTCCCATGCCAAAAGCAATCCGATGGAGGCCACGGTAATGATAACAGCACCGGGATGTACAGCTGAAAGTAACTCTGTGAAATAGTTGAAGTTGATTCCGTTTGAAAACAATGTTTCGTTCCCTTCGTAGTCTTTATCAAATCCTAAAGCGTGGGGAATCTGTTTTATAATGATAATAATTCCGATGGCGGCTAGCATTCCTTCAATCACGTTATTCGGGAAATAATTGGAAATACTTCCGGCTCTTACAAAGCCCAAAACAAGCTGAATAATCCCGGCGATAATTCCTGCACAAAGAAACAGCTCAAATGCTCCCAAATCGGTAATTGCCGTTAAAACTATCGCAGTAAGACCTGCCGCCGGCCCGGAAACAGAAATGTTTGAATTACTGATAGAGCCAATAACCAGGCCTCCAACAATACCAGCGATAACACCGGACAGGGGTGGAGCTCCCGATGCTAAGGCAATTCCTAAACAGAGAGGAAGCGCTACTAAGAATACAACGAGTCCCGAAGGGAAATTCTCCTTGATTCCTCCAAATAATGATTTAGATTTTCTCATGACAGCAAAAAAATACTTAGTTGTAACTGATTGATTTTTAGTTAAGAATTTTAACTAAAATCTTCAGGATAAAAATTGGAAATTAATTTTAAAAAGCACATCTATTCAACATCAAATTTGATATGAATATTTGTTAATCTGTATAAAATTAAGCTTCCGGAGGCGGAGAAAATATGGTGAGAAAGGGAGAAAGATGGCAGGAATCATCTAATAAAACAAATGATCTGCGCTCGAGATTGGGCTCGAAAAATTTTAGAAAATCATGTACATTTAAAGTCTTAGGTAAAGTCTTTTCGTAAACAGTAAATGATGAGTAGTGAGAGTGGGTTTCTTCTTCGTTCAGGATTACATTTGTTGTCTGCAGTTTCCATCCACAAATCGCAGCGATGCTTGGCAAGGCTGTAAAGTTTAGGATAAACAGTAATGTAATGATACTCCAGAATTTCATTCACTCATTTTTTTAGAAAGATTAATTCGTCTTTCTGCTCATTACCCAGTCTGAACCTGTAAGATTGTAGATTTTTTGAATGTCTTTCAGAATTTCTTCAAAATCAATCTCCAAATCAATAATTTTACCTGTCCTAAGGTCAAAAACCCAGCCGTGAACAACAGGATATTCCTCAAGAATATACCTTTCCTGTACACAAGCCATTTTAATTACGTTGATGCACTGCTCCTGAACATTGAGTTCTACAAGCCTGTCATAACGTTTATTCTCATCATCAATAGAATCCAGTTCGCTCTGATGCAATCTGTACACATCTCGGATATTCCTCAGCCAAGGATTCAAAAGTCCTAAATCCTGAGGTGTCATCGCAGCTTTTACACCGCCACAATTGTAATGTCCGCAAACGATAATGTGTTTTACCTTCAAATGTTCTACCGCATATTGAATCACCGCAGTTGAACTCATATCTAAAGTGTTCACCACGTTGGCAATGTTTCTGTGAACAAAAACTTCACCCGGTTTTGCTCCCATGAGCTCTTCTGCCGTTGCTCTGCTGTCTGAACATCCTATATAAAGATAATCTGGGTGTTGAGTTTTGGCAAGATCTTCAAAGAAATGCGGATTATCTGCAACTTTAGACTCAACCCATCTTTTGTTGTTTTCAAAAATAATTTCGTACGAATTTTTCATCAAATTAAAATTTTAGTGGCTTGTAATTATTTATTTCGTTTAAATTATTTTTAAAATCAATAGACTGAATCGATAATAATGCAAAAATATCAAATTTGCTGAATTGTCAATCTTTTTTAACAAAGTTTAATAATGTAAAGATATGATAAAATTCAGCTTTATATCCTATTGTTTATGTATCCTTCTGTGGCATTTCCGTTAGGATAAATTTTTGCTGGATTTCCCGCCACCACCGAATTATCGGGGACATCAAAATTCACGTATGCATTCGGAGCGACCAATACATTGGTTCCGATGCTTATTTTTCCTACAATTACTGCGTTAGGGCCTATCCAAACCTGATTGCCGATTACCGGATATCCTTCATTTTTACCTCTGTTTTGTTGCCCGATGGTTACACCTTGAGCAATATTGCAGTTTTTTCCGATTTTCGTTTTGGGATTAATGACGAGGCTTCCCCAGTGACCAAGATAAAATCCTTCTCCAATCTCTGTTTCAGGGTAAATCTGGAAACCATATTTAATCTGGAAATGACGGAGAACAATTCTCCAGTACAATCCTAAAACAGGTGTCTTGCTGTATTTTTGAGCTTTTCTTAAAATGTAGATAAAATGTAGATTTGGATTCAGACATTTAGCCCAAATCTGAAAAGTCGAAAGCCATTTTCCGCTTTCCCGGTAAAAATCTTTTTGAATAGTAGAGTAGTGATCAGCCATAAAACAAATGTAGAAAAATCTGATTCAGTTTTAAAATTACAATTTATTTACAATTCATCGAGTACAGTTGCAATTTTCTGAACCGAATTTTCAAGACTGAAAGGCATTTCTGCCTGACTGAGTTTTGAAAGATAGGAGTCGAAAAATGTTTTGTCTGTAATGGCGGTTTTCATTCCTTCGTAAATTCCGTTTTCAGAATTTTCTACAATCAAGCCTAATTCTCCATTATTCAGCATTTCTCTCACACCTGAAACGTCGGTAGCTATAATTTTCTTTTTTAAAGTTATCGCTTCAAACAGAACTGTCGGAAAGCCTTCATATCTCGAACTTAAAATATAAAAATCTGCTTTTTTAAAATAAGGATAAGGATTGTCTGTGAAACCAAGCATCGTTGCAGTGTCATCAACATTAAGTTCAGTTTTCAGGTTTTTGATATTTTCAAAATCGTAACCGTCACCCACGATTAATATTTTATGTTGAAAACCTTCATCTAAAAGTTTTTTGTGCACTTTCAGAAGTCTGTCGAAACCTTTCTGAGGAAAAACGGTGCCTACTGAAATAAATGTCGGTGCGGGATGCGGGTTGCGGGATGTGGGAAGAGAGATATTGGATGTTTGATTAGAAAAATTGTCTGTAATTTCATTATCTTCCATCTTCCATCTTCCATCTTCTATCTTTAGACTTCCATCTTCCGACTTCCGGATAATTTCCTCGGTGTCCAAAGGATTGTAAATCTTTACAATTTTCTGTTTCTCAGTTTCATTTTGAGCCAAATCTTTAAAAAGTTTCTCAATTTTTTCTGAAATCACCATGATTTTATCAAATCCAAAAAACTTTTTGATTTCCACATCCGTGTAACCTTTTACCTGAGAAAGATCGTTGTGAATCCAGACTATTTTTTTAGATGATTGTAACGGAGAATTTAAAATTTCGTCCCGCATCCCATGGATGGCTGCAAACTCAATATCGTATTTTCTATTCTGAAGTTTCCCTTTGTAAAGAAGATTTGGAAATTTGTTTAAAAGCTTCTGATAAACCACTCTCGCCGCTTTTTTAGGAAAATCCTGAAGTCGGTTGGTGGTAATCATTTCGCCTTTATTCAGATAGATAATATTAATCCAAGCCGGGACATCTTTCAGATATTTTCCTGAATATAAATTTAAAAGAAGATCAATTTCATATTTATCCTGCGGAAGATTTTTAAGAAAAGTAACCAGTACTTTTTCTGCTCCGCCGTGACGAAGGGAACCGATTCTGATGAGGATTTTTTTCTTTTTCATTTTTTCGTGTTGGTGTTTTTCTATTTCCTTACAGATTATTTTTTCACAGCTTTGTAAGTGTAAGGAAGATTTGCTTTAATATGCGCTTCCAGCAAATGTCTTGTAGGTTCGAGCTCCCGTGGATACATTACATTATTGGCAAGAAGCTTGTCGCCATATTCTTCAATCGTACAGATGAATTTCGCAGGAACACCTGCAAAAACACTTCCTTTGGGCATCGATGTCGTAAGAATTGATCCTGCGCCAAGAATACAGTTGTCCTGCATTTCAACGCCCGGCATAATGATGGTGTCTGCACCAATGAGACATTGTTTTCCTATTTTTATTCTTCCGAAAGTTCTTACATCTTTATATTTTTCAAAAAAGTGCAAAGCATTCTGTCCGCCGTCATGATTTACAAACCTTATATTGTTCGAGAACGTGGTTTCATCTCCAATCTCGATTAAAAAAGGCTCAGTACCAAACTCCGGAACTTCTACAAATCTCACATTTTTACCTACTTTCAGTCCTTTTGAGATACATACTTTTAAATATATCCTTTGAATCATAAACTGATATGATGTGTGGAGTTTGAGAATTAGACGGTATAAAAAAAGCATTTTCTAATTTTTTGTTAAGTTAAGAATGATATTTTCAACAGCATCAAAAATCTGCTGACTGTCGAACTGTTTTTCAATATCAACCAGATTTTCTCTGATTTTTTCAATGTAACCAGGTTCAGTCATAAATTTTTTCATTGCAGAATACATTTCATCTGTTTCATAATTGATGAGGTAGCCGGTTTTTTCGTGGGTAATCATTTCTGGAATGCCACCAACGTTGGTTGAGATGATAGGTTTCTGCAAAATCAAGGAATCGGCAATAATTAAAGGCCAGCTTTCTGATTCTGATGGTAAGATGAAAAAATCAGCATTTTTTACGTAAGGATAAGGGTTGAGCAATGAACCTAAAAACTCAAAACTTTCTGTTACGCCTAAATCATTGGCTTGCTTTTTTAAATTCGACATTTCTTCACCGTCGCCGATAACGGTAATCTGATGGTCAAAAGCATCTTTCAAAAGTCTTGCATGAGCTTCCATCAATTTATGAAACCCTTTCCTGCTGTGAAGTCTTGCAACGGAAACGAAGATGGGTTTTGAAGGAAATTCAGGTTTAAATTCCTGTGCTTTCTTTTTTAATTCTTCAATAGGAATGGCATTTCGAACGACTTGATTTTCAGGAATACTAAGATTCGGATAAGTTTCAATTAAAATGTCTTTTGTCTGTTGAGATCCGAAAATAAAATAATCAAACTGTGGAATCTGCTTTAATATTTCAGGAACAAGCGGTTGAAGTTTGGGTAAAGTAATGTCTGAATGAAACCATCCGATTTTTTTTGAATTTTTGTCTGATGAGTTTAAAACAGCCCCAAAAGTAGCGTAAGTGGGAGCAATTTCGATATCGAACTTATCTTTTAAAACAGCATCGGCAACTTGCGGATTTTTCTGTGCCTTATCGAGTTTAAGTTTTCTTTTGGCAAGCTGAAGTTTCTGAATTACACTGTTTTTAGACATGTTCTCGCGACCCTCACCAATAAAGACTTTTCTTACATGTGCCGGGATTTCATTTCGCAACTCGCCCTGATTGATGTTTAGACAAATCGTCATGTCGAATTTTTCTTTATCAAGACCATTCAGCATGCTGAGAATTACTTTTTCCACACCGCCCATTTCCATGGAACGTTGCCTGAAAAGTACTTTTGTTTTCTTATTTTCATTCATCATAGAGTCATTTATTGGAACATGATCTTCAGCTTTTTAACTATTCTGAAAGAGATTGAGTTTTGATATTCCAAAAGATCATAAATTTCTTTCGGATTAGAATAATGTTCAGGAATTTTTTTACCGTTAATGGTTTTTAATCCTCTTCGTTTCATCGCATTGAAAATCACTTTTGCGAAATATTCTCTGGATTTCGGGAGATTTTCATTCTGAGAAATTCCTCCGGAATGTGTTCTGTACAAATAGTTGGCTTCATCAATGAATTTCACTTTACCCTTCTCGTACATTTTTAAGTATAAATCCTGATCTTCAGCAATTTTCATATCAGAATTTATCTTTTCTGTCTGATTGTAAATTTTCTTTCTAAAACACACGAAATGAACCATGTGCACCGGGCAGTTGAAAAAATAAGGATCGTCATTTACCACCTGCATTCCTGATTTGAATTTCTCAATCGGGTTGAGATTTTCATCGCATTTCATAAAGCTGGAGTAGGTGAGGACGGTTTTTTGATCTTTTTTAAAAACATCAACTGCAGATTGTAAAGCGTTGGGAGTAATCGCATCATCAGGATCTACAAAACCACAAATATCGCCGTCTGCCAGCTCAATAAGCTTACTTTTGGTAATGCCTACACCGCTGTTTTTTTCATTTTTAAAAGTTTTAAAACGGGAATCGTCTTTCACCAACTCAGAAATAATTTCTAGAGAATTGTCTGTAGAAGCATCATCCAGAATGACAGCTTCCCAATCTGTAAAGGTTTGAGCCATAATAGAATGGTAGCAGTCTTTAAATAATTTTCCGTTGTTGTAGTTGGCAATAAGGATCGAAAACTTCATGATGAGGGAGGCATCTTTATGTTAATAAATTTTCACAAAGATAAATAATCTGTTCAATCTGATAAAAATCTTTATTTTTGCACCATTAATACAAACACTGTGAGCGAAATAACTAGAGTTCTCAAGACTTTCATAGGCTATGCCAAACGTCCTGATCTTTATCCCGAATTAGGCAGAAAAATAATCAAGAATATTTTTAACCGAAACAGCGCGTTTAAAGGTAAAGAAAAGACGAACCTTTGGGCTTCGCAAATTGCTGTGAACCAAAAAGATGCGGTAAAAAAACTTTTTAATATTGATTTTAAGTCTTTTTCAGAAAGATATCCTCAGGAATTTCAAAAAGCTTTAGAAGTACAAAACAGTTGCCCAATAAAAATGGGTGGTGCAGGAGCTTTGGAGCTTTTGTACAGTGCATGTGAATATACTCAGGCAAAGGCGGTTATAGAAACCGGAGTTGCTTATGGCTGGAGTTCTTTTGCCACACTGACATCTTTACAAAAAAGGAACGGAACTTTGTACAGTTCTGATATGCCTTATTTAGGGCAGAACGGCGACCAGTACGTAGGTTGCGTAGTTCCGGAAAATTTAAAAGCCAACTGGAAACTTTTTCGCCATGCCGACCGGGAGTCTTTACCTAAAATTTTAAAGGAAAGCGGCGAAATCGATGTGGTACATTACGATTCCGACAAATCCTATGAAGGAATGAAATGGGCTTATGAAACACTTTATCCAAGATTAAGAAAAGGAGGTGTTTTTATCTCAGATGATATTAACGACAATTCGGCTTTCCAGGATTTTTGTGAGCAGGAAAAAATTGTTCCTACTGTGGTAGAATTTGAAGGGAAATTTGTGGGAGTTTTTGTAAAGTAAAAATAACAGGATCTTCCATGAGATCAGTATTGTTTCTGCAATAAATTGTAATTTATGCTCTTTAATTCTATAGGCTTTCTGATATTCTTACCAATAGTATTTGTTTTGTATTGGTTTGTTTTCAGGCAAAAATATCAGCTTCAGAACTGTCTTTTGCTTTTGGCGAGTTTTTATTTTTATGCCTGCTGGGACTGGAGGTTTCTTTTCCTTTTGATCTTTTCTATAGCCTTGGACTATTTTTCTGCTATACAGATTGACCGGAGCTCCACAAAATCAAAAGCCAGGTTTTGGCTTATTTTAAGTATAGGAATAAATCTGGGTTTCTTAGGTATTTTCAAATACTACAATTTTTTTATTGAAAGTTTTTCAGAATTATTATCAGGCTTTGGATTGTCTGGGAATGTCTGGTTGATAAGCATTGTTCTCCCTGTAGGGATTTCATTTTACACCTTTTGCGGCTTTCCAGAATTATATCTACACCGATGGAAATCATATGTACAAAGAATCTTCCAAAATATTTTCTGCACAGATAGCCGACTCAATTTTACAGGACAGGAAAGGTTTAAAATAAATCTCTTCTATAATGAATATTATACAATCCAGATCTCACCATTCTGTAATCAGTAAATAGATACTTCAGAATCAAAAGCCATTTTTTTGCTGTGGGAGAGTTAGCAATCTCGTAACTTTTATAGGTTCTGTTGATGTGTAATCTGTATTCTTCAGAGATATTCTCCTCTTTTTCAGCCCACTCTTTAAGTTTTCTCCAGTAAAGAATTTTTGTGGTAGAAGGTTTTGTCTTTTTGGTTTCAACCTGCGTAATTCTGTTGCTTTCGTGAATTCCCCTTATGGCTATTGCTTTATCATTGATTCCTGTGTAAAGTTGAAGATAGAATGCCAGCCTGATTGTAAATTCGGTATCCTGATGTAAGCGCAGTGATGGCTCAAACAATTTGTCCATTTTTTCAAGTGCAGATTTTCTAATGGTCAAAGTATCAAGATGTATCAGTCCGAAACTTCCCCGTAAATTCATTTGTCCCGGGCAAACATCTTTTGGGTCAGCCTTTTTGTAAACCGTATCGAGTTTATCCTGATAAATGTGATAATATTGTTTCTTTGCTTTTTCGGTATAATAATGAACGCCTAATGCACCGTAAACGCCTTCCACTTCAGAGTTTCTAAACAGTTCTTTTTCAGCATCAAACCGATTGGGCAGATAGTAATCATCAGCATCTAAAAAAGCAATAAAATCACCAGTGGCTTTTTCTATTCCTAAATTTCTGCTCGCACCTGCACCGTGATTGGCTTTGTCCGGATGTTGGAACAGTTTCACTCTGTCGTATTTCTGTTCCAGTTTTTCGCAAACCTCCAAAGCGTTATCTGGTGATTGATCTTCAACCACAATAACTTCAAAAACCTCATCAAACTCAAGCGCAGATTCTATGGCTTGTGTAATGTACTTTTCAGCGTTGTAAACGGGTATAACAACAGAGATTTTCATAATTTTAAATAATAATTTTAAAGATAGAACTTAATTTTAAAATGATCTGATAAATGAATGTAGAATTGAGATAAGTCTGCGAATCCATCACAAAACCAGGAATTGCCAAGGTAAAAAGGAGAATCAGTAAGCCTGATTTTTCTGTAGTGAAAACAGAAGAATTCAGGAAAAAAGAATCTTTGATTTTCAATGAATTATTAATCAGATTAATCCATTGGTCAGAAATGAAAAGATAAGCTGCAATAGAAGTTGAAGACCAGAAAAAGATCCATCTTCCATAATCACAACCTAAAATAATAAGTGGGACAATGGTACAAAACTGAAGTAATGCAATGATAAACAGAAATTTTCTCTGCTTTAAAAGATCTTTATTTTTATTCTGGAATGCAGCTAAATTCACGATCAGATAAAATACACAGACAACAATAATCAGCCAGATCAACGGAGGAAATAAAAATCCGTTTTCGGTAAAAGCTTTACCCTGAGCAAAGGCAATTCTGATATTAAATTCCAAACTCCAGGATAGAGAAGTAACAGAATTTTCAACTGATTTGTCTCTGATATTCCAGGAATCTAAAATTGCATTGGAAACTTCATGGTTTCCTTTAAAAAAACAGACCGTAAAAAAGACTACAACAGGAAGTAAGAAATAAAGATAATTACCAAATTTTTTATTCGAAACTTTTCCTTTAATGATAGTTAAAAACAGCAGAACAGGAAAAGTGATAAAAAACAGAGATTCATGAATTAAAATTCCGATTGAAAAAATAAGACTTGAAATCCACTGAAAATATTTCTTTTCCAAGATGAATGTTTTCAGTGAAAGGACGAAAAAAAGCACAATTAAAATATCTTTTCTCACCCAGTTTCCGGAAAAAACAGGAGACGCCAAAAGCAGAACAGAAACACTGATGAAAATTGGAATATTCTTTTTTAAACTACCTTTAATGAAAAAAATCAGATATAATATTAAACATAAAAGACAAATAAAAATGACAATTGAATAAGGTTGAAAATGAAAGAAATCACTCAAAAAATAAATAATCTGACCTAAAAAACCACGTCGCACAAAACCACCTTCATAGTTAATGAGAAGCTCGGTAATATTCCAGCTGTCAAAACGAAAACCTTCGGTCAAATCTTCTGCAATCTTCCAAATAATAATGATTAGCTGAATGAAGAACAGGGTTTTAAAAAGCTTGTCTGATTTTAAAAATTTCATTTGTAATTAAGTTATTAAATCTTAATATTCTCTGAAATGTAAACTGCAAATAATGTTCTTCTTAAAATCTGTAGGTTACTGAGCTTCATTGTTTTTTAAATAAGTAAATCGATATCTGGTTTTTAATATTTCCGGTGTTTTTAAAATGGTCAAAAACAGATCTGCAAATTTTTCCAGACCGCTTTTACGTGAAAGGTCAAAAGATTTATACTGTAAGAGTATTCTTTTTCTGAATTTCGCACTTATTTTTTTCTCTTTTGACCATTGATAAAGAGAATTCCAAAGAAGAAACTGTCGCTCGTTATATTGTTTGGAATATAGTTTTATTTTCGTAATCCTGTTATCGTCATGTACACCTCTCACAGCGATGGCTTTGTCAATAACTCCGGTTTTAAGATGACAGTGATAGGCAAGTTTTGTTATGAAATCAGAATCCTGATGTACCCTCAGGTCTTTATTAAAAAAAATGTTTTTGGAAAGCAATGAAGAACGTTTTACCGTCAAAGTATTCAAATGGAAAAAAGTACCGAATGTTTTTGCTGTAAAACCGAGAAGTCCTTCAAAAACTTCTTTTCCTTCGGCCTGATATTGAACTGTCGTTAATCCTATGTTTTTAAATTTTTCTTCAAATTCAGCTTTGCCTTTTTCAGTAATAAATTCAATTCCTAAAGCTCCAAAAACGCCTTCAATGTTTTCATTTTTAAATATTTCCTTTTCTGCATCAAATCTGTTTGAAAGATAGTAATCATCAGAATCTAAAAATGCAATAAATTCAGCAGTCGCCTTTCTGATTCCTAAATTTCTGGTTTCTGCAGCTCCGTGATTTCCTTTGTCTGAGTGCTGATAAAGTTTTACACGGGAATCTTTTTTTAAAAGATTCAGACAAATCTGCAATGAGTTATCTGTAGAGCAATCATCAATTAAAAGTATTTCTTTTACCTCATCAAAAAATAAAGCAGAATCTACCGCTTTCTCCAAAAAAGCTTCTGCATTGTAAACAGGGATGATTACTGAAATATTCATGCTCTTGTATAAATTTCTCTTAGTTTTTTTGAAAACATCTCCGGGTTGTGCTCATTGGCAATACGTTCTGTACTTTTTTTAGATTTTTGTGCAAGCTGATCCGGATTTTGAAAAATATTAATCAGGATGCTTTCCAGTTGTCCGGTAATAGAAGATTTTAAATGGCTTACCTGTTCTTCTGTAAAATATAAAGCCTGTTTCAAATGGTTTTGCGGAAGATGAATCAACCAGCCGCATTCATTATTATTAATTTCCGGCAGAGCCCGTATGTCGGTTGTAATTACAGGTACTCCGGCTGCCTGCATTTCAAGCACAGAAAAACCATAAGTGTCAGACCATGTTGGGAGTATTCCCACGTGAGAATTTTTTATCAGATTTAATACCTCATCATTTGGAATATCTTGATAAAGGTTCACCCAATCTTCTTTTTTGATCAATTGTTTAATGTCGGCAATCTGCTCTTCCGTTACCTTTGTTACGTAATGATCTCTTTTGAATGATGTGATAATGGTTAATTTGAAATTAAATCTTTGATGAAGATTTTTAAAAGTTTCAAACATTTCTGCTCCTCCTTTTCTATGAAATTCATTGCCTACAAAAATAAAATGAAGAGTCTTATTTTTTTTATAAAATTCTTCACTGTTTCTTTCAATAATTTCCTGTGGTGGGTGCAGAACAAAAGTTTTATCTGTTACGCATTTTGCAAACTTGGGATAGTTCTTCAGCAGGTTTTGCATGATGGCAAGATTACAGTCTGAAATTGAAATGATCCCGAGACAGTTTTTTTTGCAGATTTGTGCCAGTGCTTTCTGTGTCTTCTTATTTTTATTATGGTGCGGTTCTGTATGTTGATGATCATTCTTGGTTTCTGCAAATCTGGGAACCAGGGTTTCAAAAGTAGTCACCCATTTTTGCCCTGAATAGTTGATATCATTAAAAAGATGCAGAATGTCAATCTTCGGTTTTTGATAAAAAAAATATTGCCCCTCATGATTCATCTTTTTCTTCACAACAATATTTTTTACCGTTGAAAGTGTATGAAATAAATTGTTATTTTTTCTAAGCAGTACATACTTTCCGCCTTCAATTTTATTGAGAATGTTCCTTATAACGGGATAATCTGATGCTGTTATTCCTATCTTCATATGTTTGTGTTGTTTTTAAACCACAACGCTAAAATGAGTAAACTCCAGTGTTGAGAGTCGTGATTAAGTTTTTTCTGAACCTCATCATAATTAAGATAACTAAAGATTGCACTGTTTCTGTTATTCAAAAGTTCTTTTGAAAGGTCGCAAAGTTCTTCCTCCTTAAACCATTCACTTACCCAGGCGCCAAAACCATTTTTTCCTCGCTTCGCAATTTCTTCTGTCCACATTTGGGAATAGGCTTTTCTTAAGATGATTTTATCTTCGCTTTTATTCACCTTATATTGCCATGGAAGGCTAATACAGAATTCTGCAAAATCGATATCCAAAAACGGAATTCTTACCTCCACAGAATTATGCATCGAAGTTCTGTCGCCTTTCAGCAGCATGTTTCCGGGAACATATTTTTCGAGGTCGATTTTCATCAGATCATTAAAATCTTTTCCGTTTGGTTCAAAACTGAAATCCTGACCGGGAATTTCCTCAGAGAGTCCCAAATTTTTTATTTCGGATGAGGTGAAGTAATTTCTTACTTTATTCTGATGATAATCAACGGTATCACTGTATTGAGCACGGTGAAGTCTTTCAGAACCTATATTTCTGAATCTATTGGCCAAAAGGAACATTTTCGAAAGATAATTGGGATAAAATCCTTTCTGAGAGATATCGATGTTGTATTTGTAAAAAGAATATCCACCAAATAATTCATCGCCCACATCGCCGGAAAGAACCACTTTCAGATTTTTTGAGGCTTCTTTAAAAATAAGATGGGTGGGAAGTAATGAAGAATCCATCAGGGGTTCATCCATGTAAGAATAGACTTCCTGAAGGGTTTCGGATATTTTTTGTTTTTTATCTAAAAGAATGTGATGATCGGTTTGGTATTTATCTGCAATCGCTTTCGCATAAGGCATTTCGTTTAAATCACCATTTTCATATCCGTAGACCAGAGTTTTTAGATTTTTTTTATATTTTGATGCAACCGCCACAATAGTGCTGGAATCTAAACCGCCCGAAAGAAATGAACCAACCGGAACATCGGCAACAAGTTGTTTCTTTACCGCATTATCCAGCAAATATCTGAATTTCTCAATACTTTCATCCAGACTCAACGTTGAAGTTTCAGTCGGAATTGTCCAGTAAGGCTTTGTTTCAATCTTCCCATTTTTCAGAATTAAAGTATGGGCTGGTTTCAGATTAAAAATATTTTTATAAATGGTTTTATGCGGATGAATGTATCCGTTTTTGAGGTAGTAAGCAAGCTGAGCTTTGTCGATTTCTGGCTCTACCAATCCTGATGCAATGATCTGCTTAATTTCTGATGCAAAAATAAATTCTCCGTTTTTTCCTGTTGCGTAATAAAATGGCTTTTCACCAAACCGGTCTCTTGCGCAGAAAAGTTCCTGTTTTTTTTCGTCCCAGATTGCGAAAGCAAACATTCCCGGAAGTTCTTGAATAAGCTTTTCCTGCTTTTTCTGGTACATAGCGAGAATCACTTCTGTATCGGAACCGCCTTTGTAAGGATAATCAGAATATTGAGATTTTATTTCGAGATAGCCATAAATTTCACCATTCAGAACAATGCATTCGTTTTTTGTGGACGAAAACATGGGCTGTTTTCCGTTTTCAGAGAGATCAATAATCGAAAGTCTGCGGTGCCCCAATGCAGCGTGGTCGAAAAACTCGTGGTCTGCAGAATCGGGACCGCGATAGGTGATGACATCGGTCATTCTGCCAATTTCTTCAGTGTAATTTCGGGCGTTGGGTGAGATGATTCCGGCTATTCCGCACATAATTTTACGAATTTAAGTATTTAAAAATTATTTCATTAATCACTTGAGCTTTATTTTATCCCTCAGTTTCATCGTGGGTATTTCAAAATATTTGTAAATCAGCAACGCTCCAATCAGCGATGTTGACCAGTAGAAAGCATTTTTGATAACTACCGACGAAACAGAACCGTCAAAACAATCAGCCAAAATGACATCAATGAAGAGTTTCTTGATCAGAGAATAGTGAATCAGATATAATGAGTATGAGATTAAACTGATGTATGTTACAGCATGAGTCAAAGTGTTATTTTTTTTCACTCTGTAACTGCTCATAAAAGGTAACATCAAAAAAATTGAAGTACAGAGTAGAGGATAGTAAATATTCGAATAGTAAAAACTCTGGATGGAATATTGTTCCGAATAAAACTTCCATATCAATATTAAAATCATTCCCAAAATCAATGACGCTTTTCTGTATTGAGTCCAAAAGTTGAGGTAATAATAACTGATATACGCTCCGATAACACCATACATTAAATTATCCATTCTCATGATGACCACTCTTCGGTAATCTCCCATTTCATGAAGCTCACCGTTGGTAAACATGTAAAGGCGGAGAAACGTCGAGAACAAAAGCATAGACACCGACAGAATAATCAGAGATTTTTTTAACTTGATTTTAAACAGGTTAACGAAAACAAACAGCAGTAAAGGAATACTGATGTAAAACCATTCTTCGACACTTAAACTCCATGACTCACCAAAAAAAGAGTCATTACTTTTTACAAGATTCTGGCAGAAAATAAGAACAGGAAGAATTGCCCTCAGCGGAAATCCTTCGATAAAAATCTTACTCAAGACAGCTAATATAAAGACAAAGAAATAGTAATTAGGTAGGGTTCTGAACCATCTTCTGATCCAAAAGATAAAAAGCTCTGACCTTCCAAAACCTTTTTTTTCAACTGATGTTATGAGAATATGCCCTATTAAAAATCCGCTCAACACAAAAAATATACATACTCCATCAAAGTAGAAGAGATTGATAAATTGGTAAAATTCAAGAGGAAGAATGGATGCACTGTGGCTGAAAACGACAAAAAGAACAGCAAGCATTCTCAGCAGGTCTAATCCAAAAATTCTGCGGTCATCGATATCTAGTTTAAAGAAATTTATTACCTTCATTATAATAGTGGCGAAAGTCAAAAGATGGCGTTATTGAAAATTGTTAAGTCTCTGGTTTGGCGAATTACAGCAATCAGTCAATAAATACATTTTTAAAACAATCCATCACTGGATTTGGCAGAAACTTTTCGTACAGTTTTTTCGCAGATAGATTTAGGTCTGCATCCAAAATGATGTCGCGAAGATCTTTTTTATCCTGATAATAATATGCCTGATTTTCCAGTTGCTTAATGTGTGCTTTTTCCGGAGAATCTGCAAAAGTGATCACCGGTTTTCCTTTTACGGCAAATTCTGCCACTGTAATTCCAAAAGTTTCACCTCTCTCTCTGGCATGCAAAAGAGCCATGCAGGTATTGATGAATTTTTGTTTGTAAACCACATCAGAGCTTGGTGGCAGGAAGATGATATTGGGTTTTGCAGATTTCCACCATTTTTCTTTGATAAAAGAATCTACGCCCATAAAGATAAAATAGATGTCTTTGTATTTGGAGGCAATTTTTTCTACCGTTTCCTGCACAAATTTTATATTGAAGCTTTGGCCTCCTCCATGATAGCCGAAGACCTTTGCGTTTTTAGGGATGTTCAGCTCTGCTCTCAGGTCGTCATGAACTTCATTTTCAAAGTTAACCATATGCGGAACGAATGGAGCTTTACCTTGTGACATTTCCTCGCTGAGCCATTCTGAAACGTAGGCATATACATCTCCGTGGGGTTTGTAGAATTTAAAAATATTGTGAATACAGGATTTACATTCTTTTGTATCTACAATATCCGGATCACCGTTTTTGATGGCGTAAAAAAGATCAATATTGTTCTTTTGGATAAAAGAATTTACTTCAGAGAAATCTTCGTAGGCTATCACTTCAAATCTTCTAGTAAACTTGTCAATTCCCAATTGATGGTTGGTTTCCAATGTTTTGTTGTACATGATTATAGATTCATTACCGAGATATTTTTCGTTAAAATCTGCATAGTCGTACAGCGCCATAGAAGTACCGCGGTAATTGAGCTCGTTTTCGTGGAAAAGAATTTTCATTTGATGCTTTTATTTGAAGAGGGTTTTTAATCTTTTTACAATTTTAGTGAAAATATTCTTTTTGGGATATTTTTTCAGGTCGTTATGGGTGAAAAGACCTTCTCCCTGAGCTATTTTAAAGTTTTGCTTTACCCACCATGAGGCGATGTTTCTTTCAAAGGAAACAGATTCTCCGGCAAAGGGCAGAATAGTTTCCAGTAAGAATTTTTTATTAATCAAAAACGGATTATTCGTCCAGTTGGCCCATCGGGAAGTCGTTACAAACTCATCGCCGTCTTTTTGGATTTTATCAGGAAACCTCTCTGCGGGATCCAGCCAATGAAGCGATTCCAGAAGGTGGGGAGATGTACACTCATGCCAGTCGTCATAATAATCGAGCTCGTTGCCTTTGTGATCCATTGAAAATAACGGGTGCCCGGGAGTTTTCCGGCTCCGGAAACGTACTACATCATAACCGTTATGAATCTTTTGCAGACCACTGTTGATTCGGTTGTAAGTAGTTGATTTTGTTTCAATAAGCTCCCAATCGTTTTCCAAAAAAAGAATCTGGTCAAATGAAGCATTTTCAGCAAGCAGTTTTATGCCATTGCCAATTCCTACGTTTTCCTCCAGACCAATATATTTTACTTTAAACCTTTCAGCAATAGCTTTATCAGTGTCTGACACATTTTGAAAAAGAATCACAATATCTTCAGACAAGTCTAAAAGACCATTCTTTTGGTAAGATTTCAAAGTGTTGATTAAAGTTTTTGTATTGTCCCACGAAAGGATTCCGATACTTATTGGCAGTTTGTTCATTTAACTATCTAATTTCTGTTTTGAACATTCTCCATCAGGTCAACTACTTTTTTAGTGTAATTTTCCCAAGTCTGATCTTTTACTAAGTCGTGCGCTCTCATACATAATTTTGTATAGCTTTCTTCATCCATGATAAGAATGCTGCGGATGCTCTCCACAATGGTTGGGATGTCAGTATTCTGAAGATAGACGCCAAAGTCATTTTCTTCTCCGTAATCCAAAGCAAACGCATCATAAGGTTTTATGATAATGGGTGTATAGTAAAACATGCACTCAATAGTACTGGAGTATGCAGCCCAAATCTCCGAAGGATTGACCAAAATTTTGGTATTGATAAGCAAGTCGTAATATTGTTTATTTTGCTCGGGGACGCCCTTGTCTAGATAATCATGACATATAATATTGCGATCACTCTCTTCCAGCAAGAGCCTGTGTTCCGGAAGATTAATAAAATTGAGCCTCAGTTCGGGAAATTCTTTCTGTAAAATTCTAAATGCCTGTACTAATTTTCTTGCACCTAATAAATATTTTGCTGACCCAATGAGAAGTAGGTCAAATGATTTGTTTTTACGGGCTAAAATCTCTTGTGGGCTAGGTTTATTAAAATTGATATCGTTTACCACATTAGTGTCCAGATGAGACACTTGTTTGCCATGGCGCTCTGTTATTAATTTTTGGGCATCCCGAAAAAGAGATATCACTATTTCAGATTTATTAAAAGCTAAGTTTTGGTATCCGATAAACCATTTTTCAAAGAAATAAGGTTTTCTATTTAGTCTATCCAAGATAATCATATCATAACTCCAGTCGTGCAGAATTAAAGACGGTACTTTGTTGAATTTATTATAAAAATCGAAGCTTAAGAAAATTACGAAATAAAGATCCGGATGACTTTTGATTGCTTTTTTAATTTTCTTATAAGCTATTCTTCTCGATAAAGGCGTTTTTATGAAACTGTATTGTTGCGTAGGGAAAAACCGGGACAGAATTCTACCCGGATACTTGTCCCATAAGGCTTCATATTTTCCGTTAGGAGAAATGTCGAGTCGTAAAATTTCAAAACCTTGATCAATCAGGTTTTCAGAAAAAAGAAACGGAACATTAGACCAAGCCTTAGGAGATGAAGAATCTCCGTAGCACACGAAAAGAATTTTTTTGCTCATTTAGTTTTATTTAAATATTTAAAAAAGGATGGGGAGCATGTAAAATTTTCTGCCTATGCTCATGTATTTCCTGTAGCTGGGGTAGAAAATAACCCATCATTTCACGCTGTTCAATACGTTCTTTGGTATAGCCTTTTATAAAAAATTTGTAATAATCCCTGATGAGTTTCTTTTTTTCCCGTTTCTGATCAAAAACTAGAGCAGGATTCATAAACTGTGCTTGTTTTTGCAATCGTAAAGAAAGCCATTTTTCTTTATAAGCTTCATCTGCATTTTTACTTTTATAGCTTTGTATTGTATCGTGAACGACACGGCTATTTGGGCAAAGTATAATTTTTTTCTTGCGAAATAATACGCGGTTTACATAATCATAATCTTCACCGTAGTGGAAATAAAAAGGATTAAAGCCTCCGACTTCTTCTACAGTTGATTTTGGAAGAAACCAGTGTGCAGCATTCACAAAATCGATTTCGTACCAAAGACTTTGTTGGTCAAAATAAAGATCAGAAAGCAGTCTGTTGGTTTTTGCGTATTTTCCCAGATAGTTTTCAAAATGGAAATCCAGTTTCTTTTCGCTTCCATCCAGATGCATAGGGCTTAAGATACCAATTTCTTCTTTGTTTGGGTAGCTGTTGTAAACATCGAGTAATTTTTGAATAGAGTCTTCATAAATCCATGCATCCTGATTCATGAGATAAAAAAAATCTGCACCTTGCTTATAAGCTTTTTCTATTCCGATATTGTTGGCCTTTCCAAAGCCTAAATTTTCAGAAGATTGTGTAAAATCTACTTCCGGAAAATTATTTTTTATATAGTCCTGAGTGCCATCGGTAGAACCGTTATCCACCACAATTGGATGTACGGGTACAGAAGATTTCTGCAGACTGCTGAAACATCTTTCTGCCCATTTCATGGCATTGTAGGTGACGATGATGATGTATATTCTAGACATTTTATTCTTGTGATTTTATAATGGGAAATTTAGCTGCGTAGTATTTTTGGTATCTAAAATACCGCAGATACATTTTTGCTATTTGAGGATAATAGCGATATTCAATTTTTTGGATAGGTATAAATGGCAATGTTTTTAGCATGTTGAGAACTGTAATTCCGTTAAACCTGAAATAGGAAAAAACAAAATTTTCAAAGCGTTCAAACTCTAAAGCCTTATCAATGCTTTTCTGAAATTGATAGCCTTGTTTTTTTCTCACTTGTATATTATCATGAAAACATTTTTTGTCTGCTCCACCTAAAGAGAAATGTTCTAACAGAATATCATTTATTACATAGTTATCATATTTTTTTGCTACACCTAAACTGATATCCAAATCGTATCCATGAAATCCTTTTAGATTCTCATCAAATAAAAATTGTTGAAATACCTTTTTTTTAATCCCCATAAATAAACCATCAACTCCATACACCTGTTGTTTTCTTTTTTGGGTATAGTTTAGCAATTCTGCCTGGCTGCCATCTTTATTATTTTGTATGAGATACATAAATTGATACTTCGGATTTTTTACAAACCAGCCACAAGGTATTTGGGGAACATAATTTGAACCGGCAAGTCCTACTATTCCCGTATCTTGGTTGCTGAGGTGGTCAATAAGTATTTCTCCCCAATTATTTGTATGGAATAAAATATCTTCATGCAGAAATAAATAGTAATCATACCGGGCTTTTTTTGCACCCATATTGTAAGCTTTACTAATTCCCATGATGCCGGGATTCTTAATCTGTATAATTTCATATTCAACACCACAGGTCTTCTCAATGTTTTTTACCAAAGCATTGTAAAAGTGATCCTGATATGAAGAAATAATAATAGATAACATTTTTTCTGCAGTGTCTTTTATTGCGAAATGTATTTTCGGGTTACTTTTTCCAGGTATTCTTTTGGAGATTGATGTCTGAAAAAATTGTGCACAACGGCTTCAAAATCTACCATATAAAAACAGCCTTCTTCTACGGTCTCATAAACTGCAGTCATGTTTGTTTGTGATTCCAGGGAGGCAATCATTTCTTTTAAACTGTAGGCGTGCGGATATGAAAGGCTAATGGTTTGATTATTAAGTTCTGGCAGATATAGATTTAAAAACTGAGGAATATCTTCAATATCGATAAGGATTCTTTTTGCTTTAGAATGAATACTAAAAAGCTCTTTGTGAAGGATTTTAGTTTTTAAAAAATTAAATAATGTGTTAGGATTACCTCCTTTTCCGATTATATTTCCTATTCTGATAATTAAATAGCTATCGCTACTTCTTTTTATATATTCTTCAATATCAAGTTTATGCAATACGTAAGGGCTCTGTAGTTTTGAATGATCATGGATACTTAAAGTTGAAAAGTATACCATCTTCTTCTCAGGATGTTTTTCCAGATTATTTTTCAGAAGATTAAATTCTCTTTCAAACTCTTCGTTTCTGGTTTCCAAAGAATTTGAGACTCCTGAAGCAAAGAAAAGGATGTCTTCAGCGTCAATGTTTTTAAGAGAATTTGCAATAAGTCCTGAGCCTATGATCATTTTTGTGTTTTAGATTAAAAAAGATTATACAAAGTTATGGTTTTGTTTTTTATAATTAAATTTTTGTATTACCGTGTGTTTTGTCCATTTGAGCAGAGAATAGAGCTTTAAGGGATGAATGGTAAACTTGGCAAATA
The DNA here is from genome assembly GCF_057180485.1 of Chryseobacterium sp. HNCC26DJ240. NCBI lineage: Bacteria > Pseudomonadati > Bacteroidota > Flavobacteriia > Flavobacteriales > Weeksellaceae > Chryseobacterium > Chryseobacterium sp. HNCC26DJ240. The sequence goes on along the minus strand of NZ_JBXUGK010000010.1, from coordinate 80,625 downwards.
TATTTGAATAGCAGTAGCCTATGGCGGCACGATAAAATTGAGTTTTTGTCATTACAGTTGAGTAAGACATTAAAGTATAGTAAAAGTACATATTGAGCCGGTTTTTACTATACTCTTTACCATGTTTTCTGATATAAGGTACTATCGCAAAATCTTTTTTCATATCCTCATAACGTACATTTTTAGAGAGACTTGCAGAAAACTGTCTGTAGGTACTCAATACATCAGGTAGCACTTTTACTTTGCCAAAACATCCGGCCAATAGGTATAGGCAGCGATCTGCTGAAATGATGTTTGCAGGAAAACCTTCTTTCAGAATTTCTTTTCTGAAAAAAAATGTCGAGGTCTGAAAAATCATTGGATCTGTAAGGTTTTTACTGGAAAGCTCTTTGCCTAAATGTGATGAAAACCTGTGGCTTTCTCTTTTGGTATCCTCATAGATAACTAGTGAGTCTCCTCCTACTGCAGAAAAATTCGGGTGGCTCTCAAGAAAATCAAACTGTTTTTGGAGCTTGAGCGGATCCAGAAAATAATCATCACCGTCTAAAACGGCTATGTACTTTCCGCATGCTTTCTCAAAAGAAAACAAGGTGTTTTTTACATACCCCAAATTCGGAATATTCTTAAAGTATTGTATTTTGCTGCCCAGAGGATGTCCGTTTTGTACTTCAGCAACTTGTTGTTCGGTACCATCCGGAGAGTTGTCGTTGCATACAATAATTTCAAAACTTCCGCTAAAGTTCTGCTCAAGAATACTTTCAAGACATTGCTTAATGTATTTTTCGTGATTATAGGTGGTGATGCAGATGCTTACGTCCATATTTCGAGGTGCTTTTTAGTATTTAAACAGATCTGTAAAATGTAAATCTAAATATTGATGACGAATACACTGCAGTATATATTTTTTTCTTTCTAAAAATGAGAGAGTCAGCAAATACCTATTTCTGTTTTCAATAAAAATCCGGTAAAGAGATGTTTTCTGGACATCCTCATCCGGATATAGCTGTTTATATTTTTTGATGGCTAAAATTGACGGTCCAACAATTCTGTGAAAATCAGACTGTACTTTAGCTTCTGTCTTTTTTTCAGGATCTTTAAAAGCTTCACGAAGACCGCAAACCTGCTCTTCATGCTGACGGTACTGGGATAGTCTTGCCGGGATAAAGCCCAAAACGCCTTTAGCGGAAAGTTTCTGAGCGATAAAATAATCATGGGCAATCTCAAAATTATTCAACTGATACTTCATTAAGGCCGACTGTCTCATGGCTAATGCACAACCCAGCACAAAACTTCCTAAGACCTGCTGCTGGATAAAGAGGGTTTCGCTTTTAATATTCTCAGTTACAAATTCGTAGGAGATTTGCTTCCAGTTAAGGTATGATGGCTCCAGCGTTTTTTGGTTGTAGTCTATAAGTTCAAGATCATTAAAAACTCCGTCGTAATGTGGATGATCAAGGAAAAAATTTTTGGTAGACTCAATTTTATTTTCACTCCAAATATCATCCTGATCGCTGGTGATAATTACATCCTTTGTACAGGAATAGATTGCTTTTTCAAAATTTTTGAAATAACCCAGATTTTTCTCATTAACAAGAATCTTAAACAGATCGGGATTCTGCAAATCATAATGCTCCAGAATTTCCATAGTGCGGTCTGTAGAGCCGTCATCACAGATTACAATCTCATCTGCTTTCACGGTTTGCGAAAGAATACTGTCCAGTTGTTCGGCGAGATATTTTTCTCCGTTATAGGTACAGATGGCTATGGATATGGTCATCGTCTGAAGAATTTAAAAATTTTGTCAATAATTCTGTATCTTTTGCTGTTCAATTTTTTTTTTAGGTTTTGATTTTCCGCATACAGTTTTTCATTTTTTCTGTATAATGTCTGAAAACTTCCCAGCTGATGAGTGAAAAATGCTATATGTTTTTTATAAATAATATTTTTTGAGAATAGCACTTTTGCACTTGCATCTGCGGATTTTAAATCCTTGATCATTGAAGCTTCTTTAATTCTGTAGTAAAAGCAGATTTCCGGTATTTTATACACTTTGTCGCCGTTTTTCAGAATTGATATCCAAAAATCCCAGTCTTCCCAACCAAAGACTAAATTTACATCATATCCTTTGGCCTCCACCCAATATTCTTTTTTAAAAAAAGCTGTACAAAAAATAATATTCTCTACAGCTAACGCTTCTGTACTATAGTCCTGAAGTATAAGTTTGCCGCTTTCGCTACCGAATTTTTCTGCTTCACAGTATATAACTTTATACTCTCTGTTGAATTGTTTTGAGGCAAGTTCTAAGTATTTGCTGCTTATTTTGTCGTCCGCATCCAGAGGCAGAATCCATTCTCCATTTGCTATTTCAATACCGAAATTTCGGGCAGATGACAATCCTCCGTTTTCTTTTTTTAAATATTTAAAACGTGAGTCTTTATTTGTCCATTTTTTAGCACCTTCTTCAGTGTTATCCGGCGAGCCATCATTAACAATGATACATTCCCAGTTTTGGTAGGTTTGATTGAGCACAGACTGCAGACATTCGTCAAGATACTGCGCTTGATTGTAGCAGGGAACGATGATGGAGATTAAAGGCTGGTTCATACCGTGTTTTTCGTTGCAAATATAGTTAAAAATCTAGCAGTTATATGACTTGATTTAGTGTGTTCGTCCTACATTTCACAAAGATTATTATCGTATAAAATTTTTATATTTTAACATTCTTTCCTCTACATAATTCCATGACAGATACGCAAATATATAGGTTAACGGAATGCTTACTAAGGTAAGTTGTAAGGGTGTCAAAATAAAAAAGTTCATAAGAGATTGCTGAATGATAAAACCATATATGTAGACACCATACGAAATGTCTCCTATATTTTTGCTCAGTGTATTAATAGGTTTAGTAGATAGAGAACCAACTAGTAAAACTAATATGGGCAATACAAACGGAGAAATATATTGGTAAATATTGAGGATTAACGAAAACAATATAGTTATAAAGAGTACAATTCTTATTGTAAGCATATTAATTTTTTTTAGATCAAAAAAAGTTAAAAAACTTCCTGCTATAAAGCAATAAGCGAGTCTGTAAAATTCAGATGAGCGCAGAGATATTATATGGAAATACTCATTAAAAAATGAACTTTGAAAAAGCTTTAAGTAGTATAATATAATACAGAGCGTTCCTAAAATAAAACAGGAAACCATTTTCTTCCGTACAAAAAAAAGAAATGAAAGAACTATATACATCGTAAACTCGTAACTTAAAGACCAAAGACTACCGTTAATTGCATTTGGATATGGATTGTTTTTAAAAACTCCAGGAATCATATATTTTACTCCATAAAGAGAAAGGCACCCTACTGCATACTCCCAATATCCTTTAATAGTTGATGTTAGGTGATTGCCCATATAGAGAAAAGGAAAAAGGAATAATGTAAAAACCATCAGTACAATGAGAGCAGGATAGAGACGCAAAAGACGTTTCCAAAAATATCCGAACCATGTTTTACTTCGCTTAAGACTTTCAAAAATAAAATATCCGCTGAGGATAAAAAAACAGTCTACAGCAAGACTCCCGAAATCTAACTGCCCTTTAGTGTAAATCATTAAAATCTCTGTATTTCCTGTAAGAGGATACGAGTGTGAGAAAATAACTGCTGAGGCGAGCAGAAGTCTGATGAAATCAAAATTATTATTACGGTCAATCAAATTTTTGTTCATGGTATAGTACTTAGGCTTTATTAGTTTTTGTTTGACAATGAGCAAATGTCTTTAATGCTTCCGTATAATATTTTCTGCTACGATTCAATTATTATATCTAAAATATTTTTTTAATGTGTAAATCAATGTTTACATCATACCATGTTTTTAACGGCCAAAGATATTAAAAATCTAACATAGAAGCGGAGTGTTACAATGTTTTAACCTCTTGTACGGTTTGATATTAAATGTCTATCCCAACGTAAAAGGGCTTTGGGAATCCAGGCAAGGGGAGTAGCCTTATTGATTGAGGGGTTGAATCCGGTTTTGAAGTAGGCATACCCCTTTCGAAGGGACTATTCCCAGTAAGGAAATGGGGTGACGGTACTTTTGAAAAGGGGTGCCACCCTTTAGTAGTGGGCAAAGGGACTTCACAAATAGATGGAAAGGTGTTTTGAGATTTACCAAAAAACTGCCTCAGAATTCTGAGGCAGTGTGTATGAGATTTGTTGATTTAGAATATAATCTTCTTTTTCGTTTTCATCTTCATTGTTCTCCTTCTTGGCTTTAGGATCCATAATAGTTCCTGTGGAGGGATTGATGAAAAACTGCTGCATATCTTCATGAAGAAATGCAGTTCCGGGTACATTTTCTCCAGACAAATATTTTACATTTCTGTAAAACGGGATAATTGTCGTGATACAAAAGCGTCTTTGTATCCGAAAGCTGTTCCATTACAGAAGACTACCATTGAAATAAAAAAAACGTGATGTAAATCACTTTTTGAGGTTTATTTTATTGTGTTAAGTATATGTTTTTTAGTGTTTTTTTGAGCTCGTAGAGTGGTTGTGATGTCGGTTTTTTTCCACATATTATTTTATGGAATAATTACTGAGAAAAATATGCAGAAAATCTGCATGTGAAATTTTTTTATAAAGACAGTAATTTTGGTTAACTGACAGTTTGATGAGTTTAAAGTTCATCATAGTTTTTAAAAAGACCCAGCCATTTGCCTAATTTCAGCCATTTTGAATTTTTAAGTCTGTTTCTAAAAGCAATATGTAATATGTTTTTATTTTTTTCGTTATCAAACAGCTTTCTGTCGGCGTATTGTTTTATAAACAGTTGTTCTATGTTGAGGTTTCGGCGTTCTGCCATTTTGATCATGACTACCCAATGCCAAAACAATGCTTTTTCTGAATTTTGGTTAGTTGAAATTCCGCCATCGTGAATTCGATAGAGGTAAAGATTTTCGTTAACATGTATTACAGGTGCAATCTCGCAAATTTTCATATACCAGTCTTTATCTTCAGCAATTTTTAAAAAAGGGTCAATACCAGAGGTTTGTAAGTAGATATTTTTTTTAAAGGTTACGAAATGTGAAATTTCACCTTTAAAATTGTAATAGTCTTCATTAAGTTGTGAGATTTGTTTTGCCTGATGTGCATACTGAGGATTTAAAAATTCATCACAGAATGTGAAATTGGAATAAACCAACCCAACGTCAGGGTTTTTCATATGTTTATCTAAAATGATTTCTAATGTCTGAGGCTCTATGGCATCATCAGGATCTAAAAAGCCACATATCTCTGAATTGGCGTACTCTATTAATTTACGCTTTGTAAAGCCAACACCTCTGTTCTCTTTGTTTTGGTGAACTTTGAAACGGGAATCATCCTTAATTAATGCATTAATCAATTCCAGAGAATTATCGGTAGAACAGTCATCTAAAACCACAACCTCCCAATCTGATATTGTTTGTGCAATAATACTGTTGTAACAGTCTTGAAAGAATCTGCCGTTGTTGTAATTGGCGATTAAAAAGGTGAATTTCGGAAGTGAATTTTGCATCTGCGTCAGTTTAAATTTTTTTTATCAATCTTATCAGTTTATTCTTTATCCTTTCCTTAAGGCTGATTCTAATATTTTTAATATCAGTTTCTTGTTTAGGTACCTTATCCAAATCTCTTTTGAAGTTTTCAAAATTATTACTTCTTAGCTGTTCCCGATAATCATTGTAGATTTTCTGTACAATCTCATTATTAGGGAATTCTGAAAATGGTAATCCAGGGATAATGTTAATCAGGTCAAAAAATCTGAATCTTGCAAAATGAAAAAATACTAATTCTGTGTTTCCATTTATTATGTAATTTTCCTTAATATTTTTGGATATAATTCTTTCATTGTCGATATTCCAGTATGCAACATTATAGCCTAAGTCTTGAAGAATACACAAACTGTCTTTAAATAGAATCGGTACTAAATTTAACCATGTCTGGTCGCAGTATAAACCCCTTGGATAGTCAATAATACAGTGGTTTTCCAGCATTCTTTTCCACCACTGAATAAATTTTTGTCCTTCCTGATTTTTCTTTATTGCAAAAAAACCAGCGTTGAACGTACCATAAGTAAGAAATGATATATTTTTTGAAACCTCATCTTTAAAAGGAGCGGGCAGAGTAATGTGAGGTGTTAAAATAATTGACGATGAAGGATCATGTGTATTTTCAAGCAGCGTTAATACCGTAGTCAGCTTTGAAAACAGATAAATATCGGCATCAAAATATAAAACTGAATCTATGTCGACATTATTAAAAAAAAATTCTGAGTAGTATGGCTTTAATGCACATGCCATGGAAAAATCATCATATTTCTGTCTTAATTCATCGTAAATATTTTTGTTCAGTTGATCAGGATGAATAAAAGAGTAAGAGGATGGATACATATCATTATTGCTTAGGTCAATAAGTTCTCCAGGTTTACTGAATAAGCATATCGAGAATTTAATCTCTGGATGTATTTCTTTGAAGCTATCTGCAATTGTTTTAGCCTGTGGGAGATAGTTTGCACTGATGATTGTGAATGCTGTAGCTGCCATGCTATTGATGTAACTTTTTAGATAAGAATGATTTAATAAGATACTTTCTGTACGTCACAGGAAATGTTTTTATTAGAGCAAAATTTTTAAAAGAATTAAAAATGTTTATTTTATGTAGAAAATCAGCTAGTATCCATTGATGTTTTTCGGCTTTCCAATGAACGTCATAATTGTCTTTGATATAATCTAAATTTATAAAATATTCTTTATACCGATTTCTCTCTTCTTCCATACTTTTCTTACTCCTTGTGGTATTAGGATGTTGTCTAAATAAATTCAGTGGTTTAGCATGAAAATAGAGATTGCCTTTTTCCAATAATTTGATCCAGAAAAGCCAATCTCCGGCATATTTCATTTCGCTGATCTTATCGAAAATGCTAAAATCTAAAGATTCTTTTTTAAACAATACGGCACTTGCATTTGGTATTGTATTTTTCCAAAATAAAAATTGTGCTATTTCTGATTTTCCATCATTATAAAAACTGCTGTGCCAATCTCGCGGACCTATATCATAAGCCCAATCCAATAAGCCAATCTCTTTAGAATTTTCATTTATTAATACAGAAGCTGAATATGCTAGCGTAATATTTTTGTAAACGGATATTTGGTTAAGTAACTCTTCCAAAAATGTTGGTTTAGCTATATCATCACTTTCTGCCAGCCAAATCCATTGTCCCGAAGCAAGACTTAATCCTTTTTTCCACTGTTTAAAAGTGCTGCCAGAGTTTTTTTCGTTGAACAATATATGAGTTACATTTTGATGACCTCTGTATTTTTCAATAATTTCTCTGCTACCGTCTGTAGAGCAATCATCAAGAATAATAATCTCAAGATTTTGATATGTTTGCTGCAATACCGAATCTATCCTTTCATTTAAAAAAGAAGCATGATTGTAGTTTGGAATAATTACAGAGATTAGTGGAGGCATTTAAATTTATGTTAATCTTTTGTAATGGTAGAAAAAATGCTTTTAGTCTTCTCTAAATATTGGGTTCCCCATTTCATGTCAGGTTCCAAATGATTCCCTTCAGCCCATTCATTCCATGCGTTTATAAAAATAAACTTGTTATCAGTTTTTACTTTTTTGTAAGTTTCAACGATATATTTTAACCAATCAGCATAAATTTCGGGTGTAGAGTCATGAAAAATTGTAGCACTTTCACGTCTTCTGGCGCTGTTATCCCACCCTGGTGTAATGCAGGGATAATTATTTTCAGATATCTGCAGATGCTTTTTTGCATTTGCTGTATAATCGGCGTAATTGTAAACCGTATGATCTACAAAAGGAAGTTTTTTATTAAGATATTTTGCTTTTATTGAATCAAGTTTAGAGTGCTCAAATCTGGGAGGGGTAATTCCAAAATTGGGTTCGAAATTAACTACTGCATCAAAAATATTTTCGTGATCTACAAAAGAAAAATTGTTCATATATCCTATGTACAGTTCCATTCCAAATTCTATATTTGCAATATCTCTCCATCTTTCAACTGTCTCTTTAGCGTTGGGAAGTAATGATGGTCTATAGAGCACAAAGAATGGCTTGTCTTCTACTCTAATGTAACGTTTGTCAGAAAAAACATTTTTACAAAGGAAACGAATGTGCTCAATGTCATCTTCAGCTGAGTATTTTTGTTCAATTAAAACCTCTTGGTCTAAACCATCCCATCTTCTGGTCCAGTTTTCATTAGCCCAACAATACATGAATGGGAAATCTTCTCGTTTGTTTTCAAGAATTCTATCTAATGAATTACGCATCAGACGCAGTCCATTAAACCAATAATGATAGTAGCAAAAGCCATATATCCCATACTCTTTTGCCATTTCTATTTGTGCTATTCTGGCTTCTTCCAATCTGAGATCATAGAATCCTAAATCACTTGGTAGGTGTGGTTGATAATGGTTTTCAAAGTAAGGTATCGCTTTTGATACGTTAGTCCATTCTGTAAAGCCTTTTCCCCACCATTTGTCATTTTCATGAAAAGGGTGGAACTGAGGAAGATGGATAGCAATGGCTCTAATGTTCATTATTTGTAGATTCTTTTAAGTAAAATGAATAAAAACTCTCTCATTGAAGAGTTCTGCTTTAAATAAGATAGTGGTAAAGCTTGATAGCCATATTTTAGAAGGAGTTTTATGCGGTTTTTTGCGAATAATTGATCAGTTAGAGAATCACTTAGGCCTCCTTCTGCATAATTTGCAACAACCACATCCACATATTTTTTCTTTATTTTTCTATTAAAAAAAATTTGAATATTGAATGCATAATCAGCTAAGATTTTATAATGCAAATCATACAATCCAAATTTTTTGAAAATAGAATTACTATAGAAAATTGCCTGATGACCAATATTTTGAGTAATCATTTTCTCAGGAGTGAAAATGCCATCATATTTCTCTCCGTATTTTTTAGAATTGATATTACCATACACAAATTCTACTTCCTTATCTAATCTAATAGCTTCAGAAATGACCTGTAATGTAGTTTCATCAAATAAGGTATCGTCACTTCCTAAAAAATATAACCATTTGCCCGAACTTTTACTAATTCCTTTGTTCATTGCATCATATACACCGTCATCTTTTTCAGAAAATACTTTTATTTTAGGATGAGCAAAAGATTGTATGATATCCAGAGTTTTATCCTTGGAATTACCATCCATAATCAATACTTCGAAATCACTGAAAATTTGTGATAACACACTATTTAAAGTTTGCGAAATGGTATCTTCGGAATTATATGTTGGTATTATTATAGAGAAAAAAGACATAATTAATTACTTTCAGCTGAATTAGACCACTCGTCTGCAAGAGATACTTATTTTAGACAATTTTGCATAGATTATAAAATATTTTCAGATAAAATCTGAAAGTAATATTTATATTCAAGTATGAGTAAATTTTTAGAATTGATATTCTAAAAAAAGTTTAGAAATTATTTAATTTTTTTATAAAGATAGCATCAGCTTGTAAAACCTTATTGTTTATGGGTGAATAAAGCTGATCATAATTTCCCACATATTCAAACCCTAAATTCTGTATTTTTTCGTAAATCGTTTGAAATCTTGGTTGACCTTCGTATAAATCGTAAAAAGAGACTTCGGAAATAATCATTGCGGCATTTGCTATTATATTCATTCCTCCATCAATAACTTTATCTTCAAATCCCTGTACATCTAATTTAATTAAGTAAGGAGTTATGAGATTGGCGCTAGACAAAACATCATCTAGTCTTTCAATATTAATTTCAATAGGTGTTTCTTTTCTTGCAAAATCAAAATGATTTTTATGCTCCGTCATTTTTAATATAGATGAACTGTCTGAGTATTCATTCAAATTAAATTGCATGGTTCCGTTACTATCCCCTAAAGCCAAATTATATGATTCGAAGTTTTTATCATTTTTAAAATTTTCCAATAATTTTTGATAAACATCCGGGATTGGTTCGAATGAAATAATCTTTGCTTCCGGAAAGACCTTTCTTATTTTCTGAGCAAATTGTCCAGTATTCGCTCCAATATCAATAATTGTTTTAAAATCATATTCTTTCAACCACTGATGATTTTGTTGGAATATTTTTTCCTGTTGCTCAGCAGCTGCCAGCTCTCTTAAACGATTGTCATCAGGATTGGGAGCAGGATTATTTTTGATGTTGAGTATTTTTTTTACTATTTTTTTTATGATCATCAGTGTTACTCTTTATATGTTTGGTTTGTATCTGAGGGTCGTTTTTAGCAATCAAAGCAGCTTATCAGTAAATATGTTACTTAAAAAGTGACTTAAAAGCTTCCCATTTAGATTGTTTTACATAAATAATCTCTGGTTTTTTCTCTTCAAATGTAAATCTTTGACTAAATTTTTTCTGCCAGTCCTTATTTATTAATGGTTTAACGTCTTGAGGAACAGACATAATAACGTCGTCTTGGATTGTTGTAAAGTTATTTGGGAAAAGGTCTTTTAAGTTCGCAAATACTTCATCAATTAATGGCCAGTCTTCGGCATTATGAGGTGGTGGTAATGGACCTAAAAAACATCTTGCGTCATCAATAAAAATGATAGGATCTTCTAAGTCTTTTAATGCTCTAAGTTCATCCAATAATGGGCATTCAGCATCTTTTCCGCCGCCTCCCATGCACCAGTGACCATCAAGCCAGAAAAAAGCTCTTCCATTAATCTTCGGTGCAAGATCTTTTAAAGCATATTTACTGTCTCCTACAATAAATTGGATGTTTTTGGGGCAGTCTGGATTTGATGCTGTTTTTTTACTTATTTCTTCATCAATTTCGATGGTATAAACATTCTTAAAATGTTCTGCTGCCCAAAATGCAGTGCCTCCCATAAAAGTTCCAGTTTCCACAAAATTTTTGATATCAACTTTTCTGATTATTTCTAATACTATATCTTTTGGTATAGAAAAATTTATTATTCCCATTGTTATATTCTATAAATATTATGATTCGCTCCACTTACAATCTAAAAACACACAGCCGTAGTCTAAGCCTTCGTACGATTGCATAGTAGATCCTGTTTCTTCTATAGTGAAATTTACAACATCTTCCATAGCAAAGTATATGGCTCCATTGGGCTCTCGCAATGCGACAGTAATTTTATATGTGTTTGGTACTAAAATTCCCTTTGGTATTTGACAGATAATTTCCTTTTCATCAAACTTTGTGTCAAAATCAGAAAGATTAATTTGTGTTGAAAATACATTTCGTTCTCTTTGGTCCGAAACTCTTAAGCCTAATATGCATTTATTTTGCTTTTTTTTATCTAAATTAATTTTGAATTGTACTGCAATTGCTTCAGTAAAATTAAAGCTGTTCTTTTTATCTTTATTATGGTCAATTAAAGCAATTTCTTTTATTGTATTTTGCCCTAACTTATTAACGAAGACTCCTGTAGCAGATGATCCCATTGCTATGTATGAATCTATAGAATCTTTAATCAGACCATTATGTACAACTTTGCCGTTTTCCAATACTATTCCTTTGTTACAAAGTGTATTTACAGCTGCCAAGTTATGACTTACAAACAAAATCGTTCTCCCTTCTCCCTTCGTCACATCACCCATTTTCCCCAAACATTTTTTCTGAAACTCTGCATCTCCTACCGCTAAAACCTCATCTACAATCAGAATTTCAGATTCTAAGTGAGCGGCAACAGCAAAAGCAAGACGCACATACATTCCCGAAGAGTATCTTTTTACAGGCGTGTCAATATATCTTTCCACACCTGAGAAATCTACAATCTCATCAAATTTTCTTTTGATTTCTTTTTGAGACATTCCTAAAATTGCTCCGTTCAGAAAAACGTTCTCGCGGCCGCTCATTTCCGGATGAAAACCTGTGCCTACTTCCAATAAGGAAGCAATTCTGCCCTTGGTGTATATTTTTCCGGTAGTCGGCTGGGTAACTTTGCTTAAGATTTTCAGCAGTGTAGATTTTCCGGCACCATTCCGGCCGATAATACCCACGGCATCTCCCTGTTCTATTTCAAAGTTAATATCACGCAACGACCACACGTAATCCGAAGATCCTTTTGATGTCCTGTCATTGGCTTCACCAATTTTGAGGTAGGGATCTTCTTTGCCCCGTACTTTGTGCCAGAAACGGTTGAGGTCATGGGTAATCGTTCCCGTTCCTACCTGCCCGAGTCTGTACTGTTTTGATATGTTTTCTGCTTTTAACGCAAGCATAGTTTTTTAGATTTTAGATTTAAAATTCAAGATTTAAAATTCATAGAGTAAAAAAAAGTGGTTGAAGAGTATAATGATGTTTTGTTAATTTTTACTGCCCATAATTCATTACTCATTACCCATCATTCATTACCTACAATTTAAACCGTGTCTATAAATGATTTTTCAGATTTATTGAAAATGATAAGACCGCAGAATAATATGAAGATGATAAAGGTAAAACTGATCAGCAGTCTGGCCATATTAAAATCTCCTGAACCAATGAAGCCATATTTAAAACATTCAAATATCGGTGTCAGAGGATTGAGATCTGCGATAAAACCGTAGCCGCCTAATTTCTGTTTCACTAAAGTTGTCGGTAATATTACGGGAGTAAACCACATAAATAAACTCACGCCAAAACCTAAGAGAAGCGATAGATCTCTGTATTTGGTAGTAAGTGACGAAAAAATCATTCCAAGACCCAAAGAGAATATTGCCAGGAAAATAATAAGTACAGGAGAGAAAAGTGCCCAGTAATTAGGCTGTACTTCACCTTTGTAGATAAAATATCCCAATACACCGAAAAACAAAACCAGCTGAATGCTTAAGCGCATAAAGCTTGAGATAATGGTGGAAATGGGCGTAACCAGTCTCGGGAAATATACCTTTCCGAAGATTCCTGCGTTACCTGTGAAAACACCGGACACACTTAGCATCGTAGTGCTGAAGTAGCCCCACAGTGTGTTTCCTGCCAAATAGAACAGAACAGGCGGAATACCATCGGTTGGTAAGCTTGCGATGTTTCCAAAGACAAGTGTGAAAACTATGGTCGTTAAAATTGGGTTGATAAAAAACCAGAGTGGTCCTAAGATTGTCTGTTTAAATGAGGATATAAAATCTCTTTTCACAAACATAAAAACGAGGTCCCGGTATTGCCAGACTTCTCTTAAATTAAGCCGGAATAAAGAATCCTTTGATTCAATTACATCTGTCCACTGTTGTTGTGGTTCATTCATTAGAGGGAATTTTTGTTGCAAATTTAGGTATTAAGAGCGAAGTATAAAATTAAAAAACTAAACTCTCTTCTTTAAATCTTTATTAATCAGTGCTTTTGTGTCGTATGTGTTTTAGCGGATCAGCTTCTTCAGATACTCACCATAACCGCTTTTACCATATTTTACTGCTGTTTCCAAAAGTTTTTCTTCATTAATGAATCCGTTTCTGAAAGCAATTTCTTCAATACATCCGATTTTGAAATCCTGTCTTTTTTCGATGACTCTTACGAACTCTGAGGCGTCGTTTAAAGAATCAAAAGTTCCTGTGTCTAGCCATGCTGTTCCTCTATCGAGTACGCCTACTTCCAGTTTTCCTTTGCTGAGGTACACATTGTTCACATCGGTGATTTCCAGTTCGCCTCTTGGGGATGGCTGGATGTTTTTGGCAATTTCCACTACTTCGTTATCGTAGAAATACAATCCCGGAACAGCGTAATTAGATTTAGGGTGAGCAGGTTTTTCTTCAATAGAAACAGCTTTTAAATTTCCATCAAATTCTACAACGCCATATCTTTCGGGATCGGCAACGTGGTATGCGAAAACAACGCCTCCATCGGGATTGGTTTTGTTTTTAAGCAATGTTCCCATTTCGGATCCGTAGAAAATATTATCTCCCAAAACCAATGCTGCGGCATCATTTCCGATAAACTGTTCGCCAAGGATGAAAGCCTGCGCTAAGCCGTCAGGACTGGGCTGAACTACATATTCTATATTACAGCCAATCTGCGAACCGTCACCTAAAAGTTTGATAAAACCCGCCTGATCGTGCGGTGTAGTGATAATTAAAATATCTTTAATCCCCGCCAACAACAAAGTGGATAGTGGATAGTAAATCATTGGCTTATCGTAAACCGGCATCAGTTGCTTGCTTACGGCGATGGTAAGAGGGTAGAGTCTGGTTCCGGAACCTCCGGCTAATATTATTCCCTTCATTTTTAATACGTATTACACGAATTTTATCGAATTACACGAAGTTTCGTTTTGGTTAAAAATTATTATTCTTTTGTGTTTTAAAGATTTTTCACCAAAATTGATGAGTAAACCTAATTTTTTATGAGTTGCTTTCAGATAGTTTAATGTCTGTTTAGTGAAATTGTCGTGAAGAAATGATACAGATTTTATCTCTAAAATAATATCATCATAACAAACAAAGTCAGCTTTGTATTTTTTATCTAATTTCTCGCCGTTGAAAAATAAATCAAGCTTTACTTCCCGTTGATGAGGAATATTATTTTTAATAAATTCCTTTTCCAATAACTCTGCATAAACTGCTTCCAAAAAACCGAATCCCATATTGGAATGAATATTCATACAAATTCCGATAATCTTATAACTTTCTTCCTTATATATGATTTTATCATCCATTCGTTCGAGAAATTCGTTAGAAATTCGTGTTAATTGGTATATTGCGAAGCATAATATTTTTGATAATCACCGGATGTAACATTCTCCAGCCATTCGTTGTTTTCCAAAAACCAGTCAATAGTTTTTCCTAAACCTTGCTCGAATGTTACCGATGGTTTCCAGCCTAAATCTTTATTTAATTTGGTAGCATCAATGGCATAACGCTTATCATGGCCTGGTCTGTCTTTAACGTAAGTAATCAGTTTTTCTGAATGTCCTGCAGGATTTCCCAGCTTTTCATCCATTTGCTTGATTAATTCTTTTACCAAATCAATATTCTGCCACTCGTTGAAACCTCCGATGTTGTAGGTTTCTCCGGTTTTAGATTCATTAAAAATTTGGTGAATAGCTTTGGCGTGATCGATAACGAACAACCAGTCTCTTGTATATTTTCCGTCACCGTAGATTGGTAAAGGTTTTTCATTAATAATATTTGAAATACAAAGCGGAATCAGTTTTTCAGGGAAATGATTCGGGCCATAATTATTCGAACAGTTGGAAAGGATGAATGGCATTCCATATGTGTTTCCATAAGCTCTTACCAAATGGTCTGAAGCTGCTTTTGATGCAGAATAAGGAGATTGCGGATCATAAGGCGTTGTTTCTAAAAAGAATCCTGTTTCCCCCAAACTTCCATACACTTCGTCTGTGGAAACGTGGTAGAAAAGGTTCTTTCTGGGCTCATTCGGAAATCTTCCGTGGGTGTGATCCGGGTTTAAAGTCCAGAATTCAATGCAAAGATTCAATAAATTTGCTGTACCGTTTACGTTTGTATTGATGAATGCATTTGGGTCTGTGATACTTCGGTCTACATGAGATTCAGCCGCTAAATGTACTACTGCATCCGGATTATATTTTTCAAAAACCTTTCTTAACTCTTCAGGTTTAGTAATATCTGCTTTTTCGAAAACATAATTAGGCTCATTTTCGATATCTTTTAGATTTTCAAGATTTCCGGCGTACGTTAAAGCATCAAGATTGATGATGGTTGATTCCGGATTATTCTTTACAAACTCTCTTACAACGTGTGATCCGATAAAACCGGCTCCTCCGGTGATGATAATGTTTTTCATGTTTGTACGCTTTTTTACAGGGCTTCACCTGCCTGTTTTATATAGAACCTTTCGGGTTCTAAAAATTGTTTAATCTTCTGTTTTCCATAGGTTTTACCTACGGCTACTGATGTTAAACCCTGCCGGGTTCTAAAAATTGTTTAATCTTCTGGTTTCCATAGGTTTCACCTACGGCTACTGATATTGAACCCTGCGAGGTTCTAATTGTTTAATGCAATTCTCAACAGCTAAGGAGTCAAGCAACTCTATGGTTTCATCAAAAATATTCGTCTCTCCATTCTCTGCATTCACCCTGGCTCTTTTTACTTTTGCCTTGGCTCTTTAACCAACAGTCTTTCTACCTATAGATTTATAGAAGAAACCATTCTGCTCAGGGATTTCCAGAGGGAACATATTTCTACCGTCGAAAATTACTTTATTGTTCATTTTCTTAGCCATCAAACTGAAATTAGGATTTTTAAATTCAGGCCATTCTGTTGCGATAAATAAGGCGTCTGCACTTTCCAATGCATCATACATGGTGTTGGCGTAAGATATTTTGTCACCCAAAAGCTTTTTTACATTGTCTTCTGCGATTAGATCGTAAGCCACGATTTCAGCACCTTTTTCCAGAAGGAGTTTTATATTGTCTAAAGAAGAAGCTTCTCTGATGTCGTCTGTGTTGGCTTTAAAAGCAAGTCCCCACATCGCAATTTTCTTTCCTTGAAGGTTTCCTCCGAAATATTTTTCAATTTCAGATACCAAAATTACTTTCTGTGAAGTATTTACATTTTCGGTAGCCTCTAAAATCTGGAAATTGAATCCATCATCTTTCCCAGATTTAATCAAAGCCTTCACGTCTTTAGGAAAACAGCTTCCGCCATATCCGATTCCGGGGAAAAGAAAACGGTGCCCAATTCGATCGTCGCTACCCATACCAAGTCTTACTTTGTCTACATCGGCACCTACTTTCTCGCAGTAGTTGGCGATTTCATTCATAAAAGTAATTTTTACCGCTAAAAATGAGTTGGATGCGTATTTCGTCAGTTCAGATGATTTCTCATCCATAAAAATAATAGGAATTCCGGTATTGGTAAACGGCTGATAGATTTGAGCCATAATGTCTTTCGCTTTGTCTGAGCTGGATCCTACAACCACTCTTGCGGGGTTCATAGAGTCTTCTACCGCAAAGCCTTCACGCAAAAATTCAGGGTTGGATACTACGTCAAAGCTGATATTTGTTTTTATAGAAATGGTTTCTCTCACTTTATCAGCTGTACCCACGGGAACGGTACTTTTATTTACGATAACTTTATATTCCGTCATCATTTCACCAATATCATTGGCTACTTTCAAAACATAAGAAAGATCGGCAGAGCCGTCTTCACCCGGTGGAGTAGGCAGTGCAAGGTAAATTACCTCGCTTTTATCCATAGCTTCCTTTAGATTGGTAGTGAAAAACAGCCTTTCAGACTGAATGTTTCTCAGGAACATTTCTTCAAGATTCGGCTCGTAGATTGGGACGATGCCCTTCTTCATGCCTTCTACTTTATTTTCATCGATATCTACACAGTACACCGAGTTTCCCAGTTCTGCAAGTGTGGTTCCGGTAACCAAACCTACATACCCTGTTCCTACTATCGTAATATTCAAAATTGTATGTTTTTTAATAAATTTCCCACAAAAATACTAAAAATTGTAGAACGGTCTTTTAAATTAGTAATAAGTTAATCATGTTCATTTGTAATTTTATTGCTAAAACTTCTACTACAGATATTATAGATTGTTTAGTTTCTTATTTGTGAATGAGAGATTCAGATTATAGTAAGTTCTTTTAAAAATATCTGTTATGCAGTTACCGTAAAAATTAAAATCTGTTTTGTCTATTGCTTATTATCATAATTTGCCTCAAAATCATCTAATAATTTATTTCCAATTACACTTTTCTTGAGTTCATTCATAAGCTTTTTCACAATCATTATCATTTGATCTGCTTTATCCTTATTGATTTTTGCTAGCTGATGATGTATTGTCATATGATAATCAACAAATTGGAAAGGATCTGTAAAAAACTGCTCAAGCAGATAGTCATACTTGAGTATCTCTTTATCGGCGTAGATACACAGCTGCCACAGTGATTTGCTGGGTAAGTAATTTGGCAAATAGTAGGTTTTTACAAATATGAAGGTTCTGCAAAAAGACAGGAAGAATTGAGAGAATATATTAGGTATTCCCTGGTAGTTTCCTGTATAGCCTTCCAATAATCTTTTAAATTGCAAGGCACTTTCAAGGGCAATCTTATAGTGAAAATACAGGTCATTGTGTTGTGGGTGATGGGGCATTTGCCAATGCGGTTCTGGATGATATTCATCGGTGGAATAGACAAGATATTTAGCCTGCATGATAAAGGCAAAGAAACTCTGGTATTGATAAAGATTCTTTTGGATCCAATATCGGTTATGACTGATGAGCAAAAAGCCATATTTTTCACCAAAGATACTCTTCAAAGACTGATTGACAGATTTCAGTTTCTCATTGTTTAAATTACTCCCTACCAAAAGTAAATAGTAGGTTGTTATTTCTCCATATACTGTCTGATGAAAACTATAGATCTGTTCTAATTCTGTAAAAGTCAGAATTTTATTGACAGCCTGTTCAAGTATTAAATCTTTCGGATACTCTTTTGGAAAAATTATATTTTGCTCGGCATTGCAAATCTTCTCACATTGGTTTTTAATCAGATATTTCAATTCATGTAAACGGACTTCGATCAATGTAAACAGTGAATCCTCAATATTACGTAATGATGCGAACATTTCCGTATCGTAAATTATATCATCTCCTTCAATTGCCTTTTTTGCTTTGGTGAATAGTTCAGTAATGAAAAATTCTTGCTGATTTTTTCTCACAAAATAGGATTTAAGTTGCGGAATGTAAATGATTAAATTATTTATTCTTTGATTCAGATCAATATTACTCGTCCTGTTTCCCGTGTACAGGTCTTCCAGATATTCAAGATCGTATTCAATAATTTCTTCAAAAAAAGTAAAAACACTGTTATATGAATCCTCCGAAATAAGCCTTTCACTCTGCGTCCGACGAATCTCGTGATCGTGGTGAAAAGCGTCTTCATAACGGTTGAATTTCTTCTTGTATTTTTTCCAAATCCTATCTATCAAAATTGATGATCTTAAGTCTTCATTTTGATAGATTATTGAAGATCGCTGGCAATGGTACTCTATGAAAGGATGACCTTTTGACAATTGATATTCTAATCTTGAATAATCAATGAAATAAAAGTAAACATCATACTGATCTCTATATTCTTTCACCCATCTTCTTGAACGCAATTTCGCTACATCTGCAAATTTATTGAGCTCAATCAAAATGTGTGATCGAGTTGATTGCTTTTCTTTCTTATAGATTACCTGACCGATGGAATAATCCCTAACAATTTGCTCTAGTGTATTTTCAATAAACTCATTGGCGAGAATTGAAAAAAGAGATTTATTTGGTGTTTTCATAGCTGAAGGTTTTTAGATTCAAAACCACTATCATGATAAATAAAGATAGCCTCAATAAATAAACGAACCAAGGCAAACCACACCATCATATCAATATGTTCATCCATTTCGGGATCGTTGTCAAATCCTATGGTCTGTTTTAAAACAAAATCAGGATCTTTCACTTTTTCCTGATACTTCTCAAAATAATCAATTCCAACAATTGATAATGTCAGAAGAAACAATTCATTGATACATTTCTCAGAAGTAGTTGAATTGATAATATACTGAGCACTATTAAAATTATCCACTTCATTTGTTGCGGATTTGGATTCGACGGAATTATTTGATTTGTCATCGAAATAAAAATGAATGAGCAGTAATATGCAGGACATCAATCCTACCGTCTTGATATCCTGCCTGCTTGCATCTTTGATCTCAATCTTTCCTGATAGCAATTTCTTTAATTTGTATTCTTTAATCAAATCCGGATAGCTATCGAGCAGTCCTGTAAGTCTGGGATTATTCAGTTGATCAAGTAATCTAAATATCCCAATTTCAAGATCTTTTCCTTGAGAATTCTGAACCATAATATTTAATGCGATTTCAGCTTGTTCTTTTGTTTGTACAAGTTGTTTCTCTTTACTAAAGGGTGTGTTATTTTTCATATTAATAATTTTATCTTTAGTAAAGTTGAAAAAGGGATAAGAGATATTCTATTCAGATAAAGGATATATTATGCAGAATTCGTAGTTACTTCAACAATGTCATTAAAATTGATGGTCTACTTGATCTTCTTACCTGGGTGAATAACCTATGTCTATTGGGAATAAAATATCCGTTGAAAAAGATATTTTACAGTATAATTTTTTAACTTTACAATTTAGACATTAACAGAAATGGCTTTATCTTTAAGCCTTTAAAATTTTGATAATCGCTATGGAACAGAAAATACATCAGGGAAGAAACGTGAAACGCTTTAGAGAAATGCTTGGAATCAAGCAGGAAGCTTTGGCTTTTGACTTGGGCGAAGAATGGAATCAAAAGAAAATTTCTTTGTTAGAGCAAAAGGATATTATAGAAGATGACCTGTTGAAAGCAATTTCAAATGCTCTTAAAATCCCTGTAGAGGCTTTTCAGAATTTTGATGAACAAGCTGCAATAAATATTATTGCTAACACTATTACCAATAATGATAATGGCGCTGTTTATAATCATAATCCAGTATTTCAACCTATTGATAAATTAATGCAATTGCACGAAGAAAAAATTGCTTTGTATGAAAGAATGCTGAAAGAGAAGGATGAAATGATTGATAGGCTTGAAAAGCTTATCAACAAATAAAATATTAGTAATTCGGGATAATTACTTTTTCATTTTCATAGTAAAGGCTCAATTGTAAATTGAGCCTTGTCATTTCGTAATTATAATATCAGAAAATAACATTTTGTAAAATTTGGTAAAAATCCAAACTTGCCTTGCGCAAAGATTTGTATTTAGTGAACTTTTAAATTAATTAACATCTTTTAAGTGGACGAAAATTTCGAGAAAACAGAAAATTTAAATCAAGAAAAGACTGATTTAGATACCATAATCGTAAAGAAGGAATTTTGGATAAGTCAATGGGAAAATTTAATAAAAAATTTTCTAAAGAGGTCGTATGGTTTATCGCTTTATAGTCCGCATATCTTAATTGATGATATAATTACTGAGATAAATGAAAATCAGTTTAGAAACATCGAAAATAGAAAATACTTTTACGACAAATTAGATAAATACTGTAAAGAAGATCAGATAATCAAGGATAATCTAGGCGCTCTATTCAAAATTTTAAGAGCAAACTTCAACACAGATAAAAATAATCTAATTTTAGAAACCTGCCTAAATATTAAAAAACAATTTGCTAGCGGAATATATTTTGATAAAAATGTACAATTATTAATAAATCTTATTTGCAATGAGACGGCATTAAACCCTGAAATTATAAATAATACAAAAAATGTTTCTCAGTCAATAATAGTAGAATTGCTCAAAAGAGGATATGTTTTAGAAGATATTAGAGGATTTGCATCAAATATATTTGATACTTATAAAGAGCAAAAAGAGATTTCTTTTTATCAGATATCAACTAAATTTCCACATAAAATACATTTCGAAGATTATGGTGTTGTAAATCGAGATGAATATTATAAACAAATAAAAAATAGTGTAAAAAATCTCACACTAGAAATGAGAATCTGGGCATTATCAAATTATTTTTATAAAGAGCGGAAAAAGGTTCATTACTTATTTGTTGTAGAGGGTTTAAAAGGTTCAGTAAATATTGAAGTGGGGAAAGTCACTCTATACTCAATCGATCAAAGAAAATTTATAAGTAGTGATAGGCAATCTGAGGAAAATTTACTCCTCATGTCTAAAAATAAAAATTATTCTAAAAATGTTGTTATTGCGGCAGTTGAAGTTGAATATCTTTTGCCAAAGTCATCTTTGATTGATGCATTGAATATTCTTGAAAATATTTTGGACTTAATCAGTTGTCATTATAAAACTAAAACATCATTAGAAATTGACACTACAAAATATATCGTTGTTGAAAATGGACGCAGTATAAGTTCGAGTTGGTCAAGAAATAAAAAAGATAAATTCATTAACAATGAAGAAGCGCTAAATTTAGAAGATTTATCAGAAAAATTTATAGAATTAAATAATTACAGCAAATTTTTAAATAAATCAACCTTAAATATTGCGAATTCAAGATTAACAAATGCTATTCATTGGTTTAGTAAAGGAGAGCAGACGTTTCGACTTGAGGATAAAATGTTAAATTACTGGATTGCAATTGAAAATCTTTTCAATTTAGAATATGATATTAAAAATGATATATTAAATAAAAATTATTCTAAAATTCAACTCATTCAAGAAATAATTGTTTCTAATGAAGTTCAAGGATTGGTATTTCAATATGGTTGGGATCTTTATCATACGTATAGTCATTTAATTCTTAACAATTTACGGCCAAATTTTTCCTTAGAATTAATTAAGAAATCAAATTTATCATCCGATAGTGGCCAACGTATTTATTTGAAAAAATTTATAGATAGCTTAGATCAGCTAAAAGAATTAGAAGAAGATTTATCAATAAAACTGGAGATTGAAAATGTTCAAGACTTTTATCTTAACAATCACAAAATATTGAAGATTTTAGATGAGCAGAGTCAATCGATTAAAGATGATATTTTGATGATTTACCGTTTCCGAAACTTAATTGTTCACAATGCGCATTTCGATAACGCACTCTTGCCGTATTATGTATGGAAAGTTCAAAAATATTCTGGAAGTCTGATACGAAATCTAATTAAACAGTGTGCTTTGGAGGAAAAGACTTTATCAGCCCACGTAATTAATATATTTCTACGGAAACAGGAATTGTTGAAAAATTTAGAAAATAAAGACTTTCAAATATTGAAGTAACTAAATTTAACTTAGGAATTCAAGGTTTTTGTTAAAAATAATGTTTATGCGATATAATTATTTTTAAAAGAAAAAAAAGCCCTTTCACAATTGTTTCAAATTTTAATAAGCAATTTTATCAATAAAAATACGACCTGTAACTTATGTGGTTTTTTAGACTATTTCACAGCTTTTTTTCAAGTGTAGATAGTGCGTAGATAAAGGCATGATAAAGCGTAGTTAATGTCACTGAATGCTGCGTTATTCTAAAAGAAAAATATGATCTAAAAACTGTTGCGATAAACGTATCTTTTTATATACAGTTAAAAGAGTTTTTATATCAAATTGCTTTTTCAATCACAAATTAATTGTGCCAAATATTATTACCAGTCATCCATTCCCACAATTCCTCCATCTGTCCATATCCATTCTATTTTCTGGTAAGTGAATGAAATTTCTTCATATTCGGTCAGATTCACTAGTTCAGGGTTTTTATTGTTGGGCATTCTGAATTTAATATCAGAAATACTTGCATTGGTAAGTCTGATGGTGTAATGCTGTTTTTCAGTTGCTGCTCCGGCAGCTGTTCCTTTTTGTGGTGTCCAGAACTGAAGTTCGAACTCCGTGATCTGCTCATTACTGCAAAGGGCACTGTAAAGTAACGGACTGGATTTGTCTACTTCTTTAGTGATAATGAAAGGCTTGTGCATCCGTTTTCCACTCGGAAGTCCGCTCACAGCATCCCTTGGGGAATTGATGTCGTGACTCACAGCGATAATCTG
Source organism: Chryseobacterium sp. HNCC26DJ240 (assembly GCF_057180485.1). Lineage (NCBI taxonomy): Bacteria > Pseudomonadati > Bacteroidota > Flavobacteriia > Flavobacteriales > Weeksellaceae > Chryseobacterium > Chryseobacterium sp. HNCC26DJ240. Next base: position 57,119 of record NZ_JBXUGK010000010.1, on the reverse strand, counting down.
AATTCTGTTTTCTTTGCCTTTTTGAAGTACAGAGCCTTTTATTTCGCCCTGTTTTTTGCCTTTTAGTCTAAGGTATGCATTGAGTGCCATGGTAATTGATTTTAGTTTTAGTAAATTTAAATATAATTATGATTTTCCGCAAAGTTTTGTTTATGGAATTGATCTTTAAATATTTCTTTTCTAAATATTTAGATTTGGTTTTTGTTTAAATTTTAAGAGCCGAAAACTTAAAATTTGATTAAAACAAAAAAAATCCGCTCTGCAAAATTTATTGCAAAGCGGATGGATATTTAATTGTGATTTCCAATGTTTAAAAGAAAATCTTCGAAGTTTATCTACTTTTTTTTAAGACTAAAACTATTCAACAATCAATTTTAAAGTAAATAATTTTCTGGTATGAACTTTCACGAAATAAACACCTTTAGGTAAATTTTCATTCACCAAAGTAAATTTCTGATCATTTACATTTTTCGTTTCATACAAAAGCTGTCCTGCTGCCGATAAAAGTTGAATTTTCTCAATAGGATAATCGCTCTTAATAAAGGTCGGCTGTCCCGGTTTTGCAGGATTCGGATACAAAATCACGTTTTTCTCGGTCTTGCTGTTGGTTTCGTTGGTTCCCAAAGTGGCACCCACGACTTCAAAAGAAACTCTATTGGAAACTTCCGTGTAAGAATCATTGGTGAACATGACCATGTAATAGTTTCCAGTGGTTGTTGGAACACCGTTTACGTTTCCGGTGATAGTTTTACTGCCCTGCGTGATTCCGTCAAAATACGTATAGGAAGTAAACTGGTCATTCGGAGTTTGCACAGATTGGGGATAGATTCCCAGCCAGTCTTTGATGATTCCTGGAGAATCTGTCCATGAAGCGGTAATGTTTTCTCCTAAAGTGTAAACAGGTTTGTTGATCCAAAGATCGGTAACAATGTCTCCGACTTTAAAAAACACTTTCTCTCCGATTTGCGTGTAGCCGTCCTCTAAAAGATAAGTTGCATAGTAATAACCTTTTGGCAGTCCTGTGAAATTCTTGGTTCCTGCAGAAGTGGTTACATAGCTCCATGTTGCAGATGGATTGGCTGATCCCGGTACCTGTCCCATTTTGTAAATTCCAATCCAGTCATTCGTTAAATTCGGTCCGTTCGAGTAGTTTACTACCACCGTTCCGCCTACAGGATAAGAATCTGCTGTAGTTTGAAGAACCACTTTTGGTCCTACGTAGAAATTTTTTCTTCCTGTAATTTCTGTATATCCATTATTGGCAAAGAAACCTGCAAAATACTGTCCTTTTGTAGCCAGTCCTGTGTTGAAGTTTGCAGTTCCTGAAGTCTGCCCGTTAGTATATTTATATCCCTGAGATGTTACTGCGGATGGATTTTGTCCTTTTTTATAAATTCCTACCCAGTCCTGCTGATTTCCGGGGCCGTCTGTGTATGTTGCCAGAATCGCTTCGTTTTGTAAGTATTCAGTTTTATTTAAAACCAGTTGAGGGTTTGAAACCACACTTCCTGTTACCTCAAAAGATTTCACATCACTCCAGTCGCTCCACTCAAGATTTCTGTCTCTGTATCTTACTTTTACATAATAAACACCGTTGGTAATCGAGTTGGCTGCGATAGTAGCTTTGGTAATGTCTACGCCTGCGTTAAGGTTTTTCGTTACGTCAGGATTTCCTGTTCCGTCTTTCCCAAACCAGTTTTCGTAGTCGCGGTAAAATTCTTTGTCAATCACAGAGAAGTCTGCTGTTTTGCTCACAAGAAACTGTGTCGTATTCAAAAGTTCTGCAGTGGTTGTAGCAAATGCACTTCCGTTTAAAGTTAAAGGCAAAGTAACCGGAGCTGTAAAAGTGTTTGTGACAGAGGGTTTAGCCGGCTTAGCCTGATTTTTATACCTGTGGAAACTGTCAACCGTCACACTGTTTTTCTGTTGGTAAATTCCTCCGATAGAGTAACTTTCAATATCCATTTTACCGGTGTTTACATCGACTTCGATAATTTGATAAGTCCAGTCTGTCAAAGTTTTTTGTACATCGTCAAAGTCCTGCTCATTAGACATTCCCCAATATTGATCCCACGCAGTTCCTCCTGAAATAATCTGGTAATTTGGCGAATTTTTAAGCTGACCTCTATGGTACAGGTGATGGTGAGCGCCGATGTGCATCACATATTTGTCTGAAGCCGTCAGCATCGGAACTGCTGTGTTTCTTACCCATGTAGAAATATCGCCAACATATTGCTCTGCCTGATATGGTCTGTGGCTTAAAGAAATAATCCATTGAACTGTGCTGTCAGTTGCTGCGGCTGCAAGAATTTGCTGTAGCCATATTTGTTGTGCAGATCCGGTGTGTTCTGAGCTTAAACTTACAAACAAAACATTTCCGGCCTGCTGAGCGTAATAGTTTTCGTTTCCTGAGCTGATGTTTTTGTAACTTAGTTCATCTATAAAAAAGTGAGCGTAGTAAGAGCTCATTCCCAATGTTCCGTAAGTTTCATGGTTTCCTACAGTTGTTTGAATAGGAAGGTAAGGCGAAAGCTTTTGATTTTTCTTAAAGTGAACATTTTCATAATGGTCAAGCGTTCCTACATCCACCTGATCTCCCACCATGAAAGTCAGAGCAATATTATCTGAAGGGTCATTAGTTGCTCCAAATCTTTCTTTGATTTTCTTGTAAGCATGAAGGTTTAAAGAATCGTATCTCGGCTCGTTCTTCAATTGATTGTCTCCCATAATCAGGAATCTGATTTTTCCATTGGCAGTTACAGCCTGTCCCGGAAGAGGAAGTGTTCGGAAATTGTAAACAGATGATTCTGAGGTTCCTGTTTTGGTTTTGTAATAATATTTTGTGTTCGGTTGTAGGTTGGCAATTTTTGCGGTGTGATAAAAATAATTGTTACTGTATCCGGTATCTGTGAAAATGTTGGTGGTTCCGGTAACGGTTACGTTGAGGTTGGTGGGCGAAGTTCCATAGTAAACTGTTGTCTCATTGTTGGAAGACGTTTTCCAGTTTACAATCATTGAATTTGGAGTAGGATTCTGAAGATAAGGAACTATGGTCTGCCCAAAGCATAAGCTTGTGACAAAGCAGCACAGCAGCAGTAGATAATGTTTCATAAAAGCGGTTTTAGGATTTAATTTTGATTGGCCAAAACTAAACTCTTGAGATTACGCCATTGTTATCAGGCTGTTAAATGATATTTAATTAAAAAGACAGTTTTTATGAAAAACACTTTCTGTTGTGAATTTTAAATTAAATTTGAGGAAGAGGCTGATATCTCGTTACATATATCATTCTGATAATTAGACTTATTTGTATTTTCTTAAAAAATATCTTATATTTGCACAAGATTTACGGGAAAAATGGAAAGGCTTCGAAAAGAAAGCCTTTTTTCGTACTGTAAACCAGTAGTATAACGTATGGAGTTTAGAAAAAAAATTGAAGACTTATTAAATGAATTTCTCGCAACAAGAGAAGATCTTTTTTTAATAGATTTAAAAATCTCAACAGGAGACGATATCACGGTAATCCTGGATGGAGACAACGGAGTTTCGGTGCAGGACTGTCTGGATGCAAGCCGCGCAATTGAATTTAATATGGATCGTGAGGAGCATGATTTCAGCCTTCAGGTAATGTCTGCGGGATTGAGCGAGCCTTTGGTGACGCCGAGACAGTTTCAGAAAAACATCGGAAGAGAAATTGAAGTGATGTTTGAAAATTCTGAAAAAATTGAAGGGGAACTTGCAAAAGTGGATGAGGAAAAAATTACATTAATTCTTCGTTACAGAAAACCGAAAGAAGTAGGTAAAGGCAAAGTGGATGCAGTGGAAGAAAAAGAAATTCTTTACACTGAAATCAAAAAAGCACTGGTAGTAATTAAATTTTAACTAAAAAGGTGAACGGTTTTGATTTGCTAAAATCAATGATCATTCATCATTTATCAATTATATAATAGATATGGATAATATAGCGTTGATTGAATCATTTGGTGATTTTAAAGACGAAAAAGGGATCAGTAAAATTGATCTGATGGCAATTATTGAGGATGCTCTGAAGACTCTTTTGAGAAAAAGATATGATTCTGATGACCATTTTGATGTGATTGTAAATCCTGATAAAGGAGATTTTCAGATTTTCTTAAATAAAACAATCGTGGAAGACGAAATGTCTGAAGACGATGATCTTGAAATTGAAATTTCTGAAGCCAAGAAAATTGACCCAACTTTCGAAGTAGGTGAAGATTTTACAATGGAAATTCCTGTTGCTCAGCTGGGAAGAAGAAATATTCTTACATTGAAGCAGATTTTGGCAACAAAACTGCAGGAGCACAACAACGCAATGTTGTATGAACAGTTCAGAGACCGTATCGGCGAGATTGTGATTGGAGAGATTCACCACATCCGTCACAAGCATGTTATTCTTCTGGACGATGAGGAAAATGAATTTATCCTTCCAAAGGAAAATCAGATTCCTTCAGATTTCTTCAAAAAAGGAGAAAGCATCAGAGCTATTGTTGAAAGTGTTGATTTTAAAGGTTCTAAGCCTCAGATCATCATTTCAAGAACAGCACCAAAGTTTTTGGAGAAATTACTCGAGCTTGAAATTCCTGAAATCCAGGACGGAACAATCATGCTGAAAAAAGTGGTGAGAATTCCTGGTGAAAAAGCAAAAATCGCCGTAGATGCCTACGACGACAGAATAGATCCGGTAGGAGCGTGTGTTGGTGTAAAAGGTTCCAGAATTCATGGAGTTGTAAGGGAATTAAGAAACGAAAACATCGACGTTATCCAATGGGCAAAAAATCCTGAGCTTTTGGTAAAAAGAGCGCTTGGGAATGTGATTATCAATAAAATAGACATCAACGAAGAAACCAATTATGCATTGGTTTATACACCTGTGGAAGAAATTTCCAAGGTGATTGGTAAGCAGGGACAAAACATCAGATTAGCTTCTTGGCTGAGTGGCTTCGAAATTGATGTGTACAGAGAAGCCAGTGAAGATGATGACGTAGAATTGAAAGAATTTGATGACGATATCGAAGCATGGGTATTGGAAGAATTCAGGAAGGTGGGTCTTACCACAGCAAAATCGGTATTGGATAAAGATACATCGACTTTACTGAACATGGTGGATCTTGAAGAGGAAACAATTGAAGATGTGAAGAGAATTCTGAAAGAAGAATTTGAAGACTGATTATGAGTTGATATCCTGATAAAAAGTAGAAAGTACTTTAATTTTAAAAATTAGAAAACAGTAAAAATATTAGATGCCAAAAATTAGATTAAATAAAGCGGTAAAGGAATTCAATATTTCAACATCCAGATTAGTAGAGTTTTTACAGTCGAAGGGTATTGAGGTTGAAGCCAATCCTAACGCTCAATTAGAAGAAGCGGCATATTCTGCATTGGAAGCTGAGTTTGCCAAAGACGGCGAGCAAAGAAAAGCGTCCCATGAGGTGGTGATTACCAAAGTTCCGGAAGAAAAGCTGGAAATTGAGGAAAAGAAAACCCCTGAAGTAATAAGAGCTAAATCAAATCGACCTGAAACTAAAATTTTAGGTAAAATAGATCTGGAAGGTAAAAAGCCAGAGCCGGAAGCTGTTACTCCGGAACCACAAAAAGTGGAAGAAAAGGTAGAAGAACCTGTACAGCCAAAAGAAACTCCTGAACAAAAACCTGTTCCGGAAAAACAGGAATTTAAGGTTCTTGATAAAATTGATCTTTCACAAATCGAGTCTAAAAGCAGACCAGTTAAAAAAGAACAGCCTAAACAGGAAGAAAAGAAACCAGTTGAAAAACCGGCTGAGCCTGTAAAGGAAACTCCCAAAACTGTTGAAGCGAAAGAAGAATCAAAACCAGTGGAGGCAAAAACAGTAGAAACAAAGGTTGCAGAAGTGACGCCTGCGGAAACAAAACCGGAAACTCCTGCCGAACCTGAATCTCAAAAAATTGAAACCGTTTACCAAAAGCTTGACGGACCAAAAATCGTTGGTGAAAAAATTGACTTAACTCAGTTTGCACCAAAAACAGGTCCTGGAGCTAAGAAGAAACGCAAGAGAATAGAAAAACCGGGTGGTCCTAACCAAAACACCGGAAACAACCAACAAGGTGGAAATAACCAAGGTGGACAAAACCGTCCTCAAGGTCAAAATGGTCCGGGAGGAAACCGTCCTCCAGGTCAGGGTGGCTATCAGGGTAACCGTCCAGGCGGTCCAGGTCAGGGTGGTCAAAACCGTCCAGGCGGTCCACAGGGTAACCGTCCTCCAGGACAAGGTGGAAACCGTCCAGGCGGTCCAGGTCAAGGTGGCGGAAACCGTTTCGGAAACAATAACAGACCGGGGCAAAGAACCATGCCTGTTGAGTTAACAGACGAGCAAGTTAAAAACCAAATCAAGGAAACACTTGAAAAATTAACCAATAAAGGAGGTAAATCTAAATCTGCTAAACACAGAAAAGATAAAAGATCTTACCGTAGAGAACAGGATTATCTTCAGCAGGAAGCCGATGCAAGAGACACTTCATTAAAAGTTACAGAATTTATCACAGTAGGTGAATTGGCAAGTTTGATGGATGTAAGTGCAACTGAAGTAATTTCTGCTTGTTTTTCTCTTGGTGTAATGGTTACAATGAACCAAAGATTAGAAGCTGATACCTTATTATTGGTAGCAGACGAATTTGGTTATAAAATTGAATTCTCAGATGCTGATCTTGAAGATACAGATGCTGAAGACGAAGTAGATACTGAAGAAAGCTTATTGCCAAGAGCACCGATTGTTACTGTAATGGGACACGTTGACCACGGTAAAACTTCATTATTGGATTACGTAAGAAAAACCAACGTTATCGCAGGTGAATCTGGAGGTATTACCCAGCACATCGGAGCTTACAACGTTAAACTTGAAAACGGTCAGAGAATTACATTCTTAGATACACCGGGTCACGAGGCGTTTACAGCGATGAGAGCAAGAGGTGCACAGGTTACCGATATTGCAATTATCGTAATCGCTGCCGATGATGACGTAATGCCTCAAACTAAGGAAGCAATTTCTCACGCGCAGGCAGCAGGTGTACCAATGATTATTGCCATCAACAAGGTAGATAAGCCGAATGCAAACCCTGATAACATCCGTCAGCAACTTTCCGGAATGAATATTTTGGTAGAAGAGTGGGGTGGAAATGTTCAGGCACAGGAAATTTCAGCTAAAATGGGTAATAATATGGATCTTTTATTAGAGAAAGTATTATTGCAGGCAGAAATGCTTGAATTGAAAGCGAATCCTGAACGTGCTGCAAACGGAGTTGTAATTGAAGCATCTTTAGATAAAGGTAGAGGATATGTAGCAACCATGTTGGTGCAAACCGGAACTTTAAAGGTTGGAGACTATGTAGTGGCAGGTAAAAACCACGGTAAAGTAAAAGCTTTGCTTGATGAAAGAGGAAAGAACCTTACAGAAGCGGGTCCATCTATTCCTGCAACGATTTTAGGTTTAGACGGAGCGCCTACAGCAGGTGACAAATTCCGTGTTTATGCAGACGAAAGTGAAGGTAAGGCTATCGCTAATAAGAGAGAGCAATTACAGAGAGAATTATCAATCAGAACCAAGAAACATACGACACTTGAAGAATTGGGTAGACGTATTGCTTTAGGTGAATTCAAAGAGTTGAATATTATCCTTAAAGGTGATGTGGATGGTTCTGTGGAAGCACTTTCTGATCAGTTACAGAGATTATCTACAGAAGAGATCAGCGTGAAGATTCTTCACTCAGGTGTAGGTCAGATTACTGAATCAGATATCAACTTAGCGGCAGCATCAGATGCTATTATCATCGGATTCAACGTAAGAGCTGGGGCAAATGCTAAAGAACTAGCAGACCGTGAGGAAATTGAAATCAGAACATATTCTGTAATCTATAAAGCTATCGACGAAGTAAAAGAAGCGATGGAGGGAATGCTTTCTCCAGAAATTCAGGAGCAGGTAATCGGTAACGTAGAAATCAGAGAAGTATTCAAGATTTCTAAAGTTGGAACGATTGCAGGATGTATGGTTCTTACCGGGAAGGTAACGAGACAGTCTAAAGTAAGATTGCTTAGAGACGGTATTGTGAAATTCGACGGAGAGCTTGAAAGTTTAAAACGTTTCAAAGACGACGTAAAAGAAGTTACAAAAGGCTACGAATGTGGATTAAACCTTAAAGGTTATAACGACATCGAGCAAAATGATATTCTTGAAGTTTACGAAGAAGTAGCAGTGAAGAAAAAGCTTAAATAAGCTATTCATCACATAAAAAAATTGAAGACCGCAATTCTATGATTGCGGTCTTTCTTTATCTAAAATTTAATTTATAATGATTCTAAATAAATAGATTGGATTTAGTTAAAAACTGTTAATATCTTTAGATAACTGTAATTATGTTGTAAAAAGGGCAAAAGAATATCCATTTTATTGAATTGCATGCGTTAATTTATTTAAATATGTGTTTGAATTCATTAGCATTGTCCAATTTTAAATTTAAAAATGTTTTAAGTGTTAATAATTTTTAACATATTTGCAAAAGTTAAATATTAAAATTTGTTAATATGAATGTGAAATTAAAGGTGCTAAGTGCAGGAGTTTTGTTCTTTTTGGGACAAGCCGTTGTTGCTCAACAAAAGCCTCAAGACACTGCCACTAAAGAGTCTGAGATTGAAGAAGTGGTTTTAATAGGATATAGTTCAGTTCCTAAGGAAAGCTATGTTGGTACTGCCTCAAAAGTAGATTCTAAAGCGATAGATGCTAAAAACGTGTCATCTGTAAGTCAGGCTTTGGCAGGTGAAGCGGCGGGTGTAAGAGTAATTAATACTTCAGGTCAACCGGGTACGGATGCTACAATTAGGATTAGAGGTTTTGGTTCTGTAAACGGAAACAGAAGTCCATTGTATGTATTGGATGGTGTGCCATTTACAGGTAACGTAAGTTCAATCAATCCTGAAGACATTGAGAATACAATCATCCTTAAAGATGCTACTGCTACATCAATTTATGGTGCTAGAGGAGCTAATGGAGTTGTTGTAATCAATACTAAGAAAGGTCGTTCAAACAAGTCTGTTATTCAGTTGGAATCAAAAGTTGGTTTCAATATGGCATTACTTCCAAGATATGAGACTATTAAATCTCCGGAAGAATATGCTTCTTTGAGCTGGCAGGCATTGAGAAATAGAGGGAGATTATTAGGAAACGCAAACCCTACAGCGTACGCAAATACCAATTTATTCGGAACTGCAGGGATCAATCCTAACTATAATATTTGGGGGACTCCAGCTGCTCAGCTAATTGATCCCAATACAGGAATGGTAAGACCAGGCTCGAACAGACTTTATGATCCTGAAAATTGGGAAGACTATGCATTTCAAACTTCTTCAAGAACGGAGAATAATCTAAGTATCAGTGGAGGTACAGGTAAAACTACCTATTACACAAATATTGGATATTTGGATGATGAAGGTTACTCAATCAATTCAGATTTTGAAAGATATAATGGTAGATTAAACTTAACTCATCAAGCAAGACCTTGGTTGAAAGGTGAGTTTAATTTAGGATACGCTTACTCTAAAGCTAATAGAAACGGACAAACTAGTGATTCAGGAAGTATCTTTTGGTTTGTAGATAATATTCCTTCAATTTATCCTCTATTTTTAAGAGATGCAAATGGTAATAAAGTGGCAGATCCCTATTTTGGAGGTTTTCAGTATGATTACGGTGAAGTAGCTGGAAGAGGTTTTGGTGCGCTAACCAATTCAATTGCTGATGCTACTTACAATCAGAACAAATTTTTAAAACATGAAATTAATGCTAACATGTTTTTGAAAGCTGATATTACAAAGTCATTAAGTTTTGAGACAAGATTAGGAGGTCAATATTATAATAATAGTAATGATCAATTAACTAATCAATTCTATGGAAGTGCTGCAAGTCAAAATGGTTATATTTTTAAAGCGAAGACAGAATTAATGGCTTATAACTGGTTGCAATTGTTGAGATACAGCAAGAAATTTGGTGACCACAATGTTCAAGCTTTTGCAGCCCATGAAAGTAATAGCTGGGAGCAAAAGTATCTGTCTGCCGGAAGACCTAATTTAATTGATATGATTCCTGAACTTAATTTGGGTATTGGAGAATCTCAGTCAAGTTCATATGTAAATAATTATGCATTGGAAAGTTACTTTGGTAACGTTACATATGATTATCAAGGAAAATATTATTTTAATGGAACTATAAGACGTGATGGATCTTCGAGGTTTTTAACAGATAAGTGGGATACTTTTGCATCTGCAGGTTTAGGATGGCTTGTTTCTAAAGAAAATTTTCTTTCAGATAACAAGGTTATTAAAAACTTGAAACTTAAAGCCAGTTACGGAACGGTTGGAGATCAAGGTGGTGTAGGCTTTTATGCAGGTTATAATGTTTATACACCAGGAAACTTCATGGGGATTCCAGGAGCAACTTTCGATAGAAATGGATATCCTGATTTGACGTGGGAAAAATCAAATATTTTTCAAACGGGTGTTGAGTTAGGCTTGTTCAAAAATAACGCAGTTGAAATTGAAGTAGATTATTATCGTAAAGCAACAAACAACGTTATTTTTGATAATCGATTAGCCCCATCTACTGGAAATGCCATTTTAAAGGTTAATGATGGAGCACTAATTAATCAAGGTATAGAATTTACTGTAAAAACTCACATAATCAATAAAAAAGATTTTTACCTTGATTTCGGATTTAACGGAGAATATTTGAAAAACGAGTTGACGAAAATGCCTTACGATCTTGCTGCAGGTAGAGATAAGATTTTGGATCTTTCTGAAGCAGGTTTTGGTAGAGCTGCTGGAAGATCACAATATGATTATTATATGAGAGAGTATGCAGGTGTTAATACTGCTACTGGGGCTGCTCAATGGTACGTGAACTATGTAGACAACAATGGTAACGGAGCGTTCGATGCAGGTGAGCAGATTGCTTCATTATATGAGTATCAAACTTTAAATCCCAATGCTGATATAAAACAAGGGGTTACTGAGAATTATGCACAGGCAACTCAGAAATTTTTAGGTAAGTCAGCAATTCCTGATTTAAGAGGAGCCTTCAATTTTGATTTTGGCTACAAGTCATTCTCATTAGGGGTACAGTTCCTGTATAGTTTGGGTGGATATTCTTATGATGGTCTTTATGCTGGCTTGATGAATAACCTACAGGTTGGTAATAATAACTGGCATCAAGATATACGTTCCAGATGGCAAAATCCTGGTGATGTAACAGATGTTCCAAGAATGTCATCTAATTTTGCAGCTGACGTTAATACCAACGCAAGATCAAGCAGATTTTTGGTTAAGTCAGATTTCTTAGCTCTTAACAATATCAGATTAGGCTACTCACTGCCTCAAAACTATGTTAAAGCTATTGGGATGACAGGTTTTAATATTTTTGTAAGTGGTGACAATCTTTGGATTGCGACAAAAAGAAAAGGATTTAATCCAAGTACGAGTGAAACAGGTGGAAGTAATACCTACTCCTATGCTCCTTTATCTACAGTTACTATTGGGGCAAAAATTAACTTTTAATTTAAGATACAATGAAAAAGATACTAATTTTATCAAGTATAGCACTTGCGACTCTTACAATTTCATGTAGAGAAGAGTTTCTAGAAAGTGCACCAACAGAAACTATCGGTGAGGCTCCGTTACAGATTAAACTCAATGGTCTTTATCTGATGATGATTAATGTTGAGACAGGTGGGACTACTGGTCACGATGATTTTGGCCAGAAAGGATACGATATTTATAGCGATATGATGTCTCAGGATATGGTACTTGAAGGTCTTAACTATGGCTGGTATACAAATCTTGCCAACTTTGCGTCTCAAGGAGATTTTACAAGAACAGAAAACTACAAGCCCTGGAGATATTATTACCGAGTAATTGCAGGAGCTAATGATGTTATTAGTGATTTGGGAGGATCAGATTTCGTTCCTGTAACAGATGATGAAAAATCGGCTATGGGTCAGGCTAAAGCCTTAAGAGCTCACGCTTATTATAATTTAATTCAATTGTATACAAAAAATTATAATCCTAGTGAGCCTGCAATTCCTGTATATACAAAGCCTCAGCAACCAGCTGCACCTAAGTCTACACAGCAGCAAGTGTATGCACTAATCATTGATGATTTAACAAAGGCAGTACAATATCTTGATGGTTTTCAAAGAGAAAACAAAGGAATGGTTAATCAGGCTGTGGCAAAAGGAATGTTGGCTTATGCTTATGCAGCAACAGGTCAGCACGCTTTAGCTGCTTCTACTTCTAAAGAAGTTATGAATAATTACGGCTTTCCAATCACCACAAAACAACAAGCAATCAGAATGGTTCACACTGTAGGTTCACCTGCGTCTGGAGGCGGATTCAACGATTTAGCTACAACAAGCTGGATGTGGGGTATGGATTTGGCAGTAGTTAATGGTCTTGATTTGATTAGCTGGTGGGGTCAGGTAGATGTATTTACGTATAGCTATGCCGGTGTTGGTGATCGTAAAGGAATCGATTTGGGCTTGTATAACAGTATGAGAACTGACGATGCACGAAGAAATCAGTTTGTAGGAACTGCACAGAATTATCCTGGAAATAAATTTTATGATCCAGGTAGAGTATCTATGGGGCAAAGACAAGTTATTACTGACTATCTTTATATGAGAGTTGATGAGTTCCATTTATTAGCAGCGGAATCTTTAGCTAAAGCTGGTCAGGAAGCAGAAGCAAAAACGATTCTTAAAGCATATCTTCAAAACCGTATTACAGATGTTACGTATATCGATGCATTAAGTGGAGTAGCTCTTCAAAATGAAATTTATAAAAATACACGTTTGGAATTCTGGGGAGAAGGTAAATCTTATTTTGCCATGAAAAGACATAAGGGTACAGTGACTAGAGGTTCTAATCATTTGTTCTTAGCTGGTCAGACTTTGCAGTATGATGACGAAAGAATGTATTTGAAGATACCTCAAGAGGAAATTTTAAATAACCCACATTTTTAAACATATGTTTTTCTAGATTTTCATCTGGAAATTATTAAGAGGGATTTAACTGAAGTTTGAAATCTTCATTTGAAAACCGATAAACTTAGAATCATATTTTTGAATTATTTTTTATACCGCCCTGCTTTTTTAAGCAGGGTTTTTTATTGCGCTTTATTTCTTATTTTTGCCTCGTCAATCTTATCAGAAAAGATTTGATTTTAAATTCAATGAAATACCTATTTCTCTTTATCATATTAATGTGCTCAAATCTGCAGGCTCAGATTGTAAAAGATACCTTGACGGATCCGAAAGATGCAGACACCATCATTGTAGATTCCGGGAAGAAAGATTCTATGCAGATTTTCAAGCCTACCATCAACGATTACCTTATCCAAAAGCAATTTGGCGAGAAAAAAATCTTTGATACCATAATGACTGCCGATAAAACCTTCATTTTTTCACAGTACAACAACAGAGATAATTTCGGGAAAGTACAGTTTTCAAACATTGGTGCAGGATTCAATCCTTTGTCCTATGAAGTGATGGCTGAGCAAAACCTTTCACTTGTTCCAACCAATAAAGGCTACAATCTTTTGGGAGCAGATGATGTTTTGTATTATGATGTCAAAACGCCGACTGCATCTTTCATCTATCATAACGCAATGCGGAACGGTGCTGCTCTTCGTTCTACTTATACTCAGAATATTGGTAAAAGATTCAATTTTGCGATAGAATATGCCGGATTGCGGTCTCAAGGGATTTACAGAAATTATTTAGCTTCTAATAACAACACCATTTTTTCTGGTCATTACACCTCAAAAAGCGGAAATTACGAGTTGTTTGCCCATTACCTTCATCAGAATGTCAACAATCAGGAAAACGGTGGAATTGTAGATGACGATCTTTTCCAGGCAGGAGATTCAGATTACAGCAACAAATGGAACGCTCAGGTCAATCTTGAGAATTCAAGCTCGCAGTTTTCTTACAGACGATATTATCTGAGCCATCAGTTTTCGCCTTTCAATTCAGAGAAATTTCCTTTCAGAATAAGACATACACTTTCGCATCAGGGAAATAAGTATTATTATACTCAAAGTGGGGCAGATGATTATTGGTACACACTTCCAACACAGTTGGTCAATGGTTTTTCAGCTTCTACCAAAAAGTATTCTGATAATTTCAGCAATACTGTAAGTTTGGTTTTCGATAATGCAAAATTTAAATTAGATGCAGGTCTTCGTTATCAGATGCTGAAATATGGCTTAAATGAAATCAATCTTTCCAACATCTCTGTTCCCGCAGAAATGAAAGAAAGCAGAATCGGAGCTGTAGGAAATTTGCAGATTAATCTTTTTGATAAAATTGCTTTAAAATCATTCCTGGAATTCTCCAATGGAAGCCAGTTTGGAAGTTATCTGAAAACCACAAACAACTTAAAGTTTGAGCCCATCAAAGATTATTTCGTAGATGCTCACGTAAATTTTCAGACATCAACACCTTCATTTAATTACTTAGCCAACTCTTCAATTTACAGAAGATTCAATTACGTGCTTCAGGGCGCAAGAAATCAGGCAATCACAGATATTGGCGGAAGTGTAAATTTAAAATGGTTCAAAACACAGCTTTTTGCCAACTATTTTAGAATAGACAATTATGCTTATTTCAACTCTTCTGCACAGCCGATGCAGAGCGATGCTTCGGTCAATATTTCTCAGATTGGTGGTGATGCAACTTTCAGCTATGGGAAATTTCATTTTAATACAAGGTTACAGTTTCAGAACGTATTGTCCGGCTCAGAACTTTTGCCATTGCCTAGCTTTATCGGTCGTGGAAACCTTTATTTTCAGTCGAGAGCATTCAAAAATGCAGCAGAAATTCAGGCTGGTGTGAAGGTTTATTACTTCACTAAGTTTGCATCAAGAGAATATTTTCCTATTTTAAATGAATATATTCTTCCGGGAAGCGATTCTTTCTCCATTGGAGGGAAGCCGATTGCAGATGTTTACTTTAATTTAAAAGTGAAAAAAATGTTTTTCTTCATCGAAGGACAGCAGATTGGCAATCTCATTGCGCCGAACACTGCGTACGCTTTCCCACATTATCCGGTGTATGATTTCAGACTTAATCTTGGAATCGTCTGGTATTTGTTCAACTAAAAACTGAAAAAGTTGAAAACTTTAAAAACATTAGATTTCAAAAACATAGAAAGTATTCCGCAGCTGATCAAAGATTTTGTCAGCAGTCAAATTGAAGGATTTGAGGAGTATACTTTTTCAAAAGATAATTTTCAAAGACAGATTCACAGCAAAAAAGCTACTTTCTCAGATGAGCAAAGGCAGATTCTGTTTGAAGAATTAAACACACAGCTTTCAGATTTAAAACTATCAGATCTTCAGAAAAGCAATTTAGATTTAATTAAAAATCCTGAAACGTTCACTGTTACGACCGGACACCAACTTAATCTTTTCACAGGTCCTGCATTTTTTATTTATAAAATTTTACAGACTGTTAAGACTTGTCTTTATTTAAAAGAACAGTTTCCAGATCAGAACTTTTTACCTCTGTACTGGATGGCGTCAGAAGATCATGATTTTATAGAAATTAATCATTTCAAAACTGAAAACGGTTTCTACGAAATCAACGAGAAAAGTGGTGGAGTAGTTGGTAAAATTAAACTGACAGACACTCATTTTATATCAGAATTTGAAAGGGAATTTAAAGACCATATTTTTGGAACTGAACTGATTTTGATGCTAAAAGAATCCTATCAGTCTGGAAAAACACTGGCTGAATCGATTAAAATTTTAGTCAACAGGCTTTTTTCAGAATATGGATTGCTCATCATTGACGGCGATTCAAAAGCTTTAAAATCTCAGATGACAGCTATTTTTAAAGATGAAATTTTAAATTCTTCTTTAAAACAGAAATCAACAGAAAAGGTAGATTTTCTCACAGAAAAGTATGGGAAAGTACAGGTCAACCCGCGGGATATCAATCTTTTTTATCTTTCGGAAACCCGTGACAGAATTGATCCTTTTCAGGACAAATTTTTGGTCAATGACACTGAAATTTCTTTTTCTAAAGATGAAATTGTAGCTGAACTTGAAAGTTTTCCGGAAAAATTCAGCCCAAATGCATTAATGAGACCTGTTTATCAGGAAAAAATACTTCCGAATTTAGCTTACATCGGTGGAAATGCCGAAATCATGTACTGGCTGGAGCTGAAAGACTATTTTGAATCATTACAAATTCCGTTTCCGATTCTTATTCCGAGAAACTCTATGGTTTTTGTTGAGGAAAAAGTGTTGAAAAAAATTGATCATTTAAATTTACATATCGAAGATTTTTTCGGAAATTTCACAAAGGTTACCAATAAGAAAATTTTGGATAACAATGAGATTTTAAAGTCTTTAAATGAAAAACAGGATTTGCTGAAATCTCATTTTGAGAACCTGAAACTTCTCGCTGAAAAAACCGAAAAGTCTTTTGGAAACATGGTGAAAGGCGAAGAAGTGAGACAGATGAAATCTTTTGAAAGACTGAAAAAAAGACTTTTAAAAGCTGAAAAAATCAAGCAGGGCGAGCTGCTGGAAAGACTTGAAACTGTCTTTACCGAAATCAATCCAGCAAAAATCTGGCAGGAAAGGGTTTTGAATTTCAGCGTATTTTTTGCGGATCACGGCACAGAATGGATTGAGACGTGCTACAGAGAAATGGATGTGACAGAATCAAAACTAATAATTGTTGCCATTTAATTTTAAAGAAGTATTTTTGTAAACTATTTAAGATCACAGAATGATTAAAAAGCTTTTCGTTTTATCCGGATTAATCGCATTTATTGGGCTTTCTGCACAGAAGACCCATAAAGTCGTAAAAGGTGATACACCGTACAATGTTGCAAAAAAATACGGCATCACAATTGACGAATTTTATAAATTAAACCCAAAAACCAAAGACGGATCTTTAGCTATAGGACAGGTTCTTAATGTAAAGTCTTCATCTGCTGCTCCGGCACCAAAAGTTCAGACTTCTGAGCCTAAAGCAAAAGAGTTGGGTAGAATAGTGCTACAGCCGAAGCAAACCATTTACGGAATTACAAAACAGTATAAAATTTCTGAAACAGACCTCAGAAAACTGAATCCTGATCTTGATTCACACACTAAAATCGGGGACGAGATCACGCTCCCTTTAGAAAGCATTAAAAAATACGGAGGAACTCAGGCAGCTGTTGTGGAACAGCCAGCAAAAGTAACTCCGGCAAACAACAGGACAAAAATCGACAGTGGCAACGAAAGAACTTCTGCGTCTGTTCAAAACGACGAATATGTAACGTACACTGTTGAAGCCGGCGACACCGTTTTCTCTATTGTCAACAAATACGGAGTAACGATTGATGAGCTTATTGGCCTCAATCCGGATTTGGCAAAAGGTTTGAAAACCGGAATGGTTTTAAAAATCAAAAAACTGGATCCTGCTTACGTTAAGAAAAATGGTGATGCCTTAAATGTCGTATTGATGCTGCCTTTCGGATATAATTCAAATGATTCTCAGTACAGAGCCATGGCTTTGGATTTCCTCACAGGTGCTAAATTAGCCATAGAAAGAAATGCCGGAAACGGACAGAAATTAGATATAAAAGTCGTGGATTCAGGAAGTGAAGCTTCGTTTAGAAATTCTCTTACCCAGATTAATCCAAACAATACAGATTTGGTGATCGGGCCTTTCTTTAAATCTAATGTTGTAGATCTTTTAGATTTTACAAAAACACAGAAAATACCGGTAGTTTCGCCATTTGCAAATGCTCCGGATCTTCATGGTTACAGCAATTTGATTATTTTGGAAACCAGCGATCAAACGTATGCAGATAAAATAGTGGACGAGGTAAAAGCTGTTTATTCCAATCAGAAAATTTATGTTGTTGCGGATGCAAAGAAAGACAATGCCAATTATCTGAAAGCAGGATTTGAAAAAGTTTTGAAGAATGCAAACATCATGATCGTAAATTCCGCAGCAGATATTCAGCTGGATCAGAATATGATGACAGGTCAGTCGGCACCGGTGATTGCCGTGTTGGCAAATGATGATGATTCAGTAGGAGAAGCTTTTTCAAATAAAATCATTGCACTTTCAAAAGAAGTTCAGGGATTGAAGGCATTCAGTATGTATTCGGTTCCTAGCTTTGAAAAGAAAGCAGATGATTTGGTTCAGGCAAGTTTGGTCTATTTAATGGACAGAAAGATTGACCCGGACGGAAATTTTGAAAAAGAAATTCTTGCAGCGTACAAGGCAAAATACTGCAAAACTCCGGGCAAATATGCCATCATCGGATTTGATGTGGTGAATGATATGCTGACGAGAGAAAATAAAAAAGGAGAAATCTTTAAACAGATGAATAAGGTGCAGACTCAGTTGGCGACCAAATATGAGTTTGAAAGAGCCAAAGCCAATGGAGCTTATATCAACAAAGGCTTCAGAGTCATTAGATTGATGCCTTAATAACTAGAAACTATTTTATAAATATTTAATTAAATACATGAAAGCACTTGTATTTCCTGGGCAGGGTTCACAGTTTGTCGGGATGGGAAAAGAATTATACGATTCCCGAAAAGACATCAAAGATCTGATGGAATATGCCAATGAAATCTTAGGATTTGATATTGTGTCCATTATGTTTAATGGGGCAGACGAAGATCTTAAGAAAACCGAAGTTACACAACCTTCAATTTTTATACATTCAGTTGCTGCATTGAAAGCGGTAAACGGTCTTGGCGCTGAAATGGTTGCAGGACATTCTTTAGGCGAATTTTCAGCATTGGTTGCCAACGGAGTTTTGTCATTTGACGATGGTCTGAAGCTGGTTTCTGAAAGAGCAAAAGCAATGCAGGCAGCATGTGATGCCAACCCAAGTTCTATGGCAGCGATTTTAGGATTGGATGATGCTAAAGTGGAAGAAATTTGTGCGTCAGTCAGCGGAATTGTGGTTCCTGCAAATTACAATTGCCCAGGGCAGCTTGTGATTTCGGGGGAAACTGCAGCAGTTGAAGAAGCCTGTGCAAAATTAAAGGAAGCGGGAGCAAAAAGAGCTTTGCTTTTACCTGTAAACGGAGCTTTCCATTCGCCTTTGATGCAGCCGGCTCAGGAAAGACTGGCGGCGGCAATTGAAGTCACAAAATTCAGAAAGGCAACGATTCCTGTTTATCAGAACATTACTACCACTGCAGTTACAGATCCTGAGCAGATTAAAAATAATCTGATCGCTCAGTTGACGGGTCCTGTAAAATGGACACAGTCTGTACAGAATATGATCAAAGACGGTGCTACCAATTTCATCGAAGTTGGTCCTGGAAAAACACTTCAGGGTCTGATCAAAAAAATTGACAGTGAAGTGACATCCGCTTCAGCAATTTAAATTTAAATAAAAATGGGCGAAATTTATTCACCGGGAAAGCTGATGCTTACTTCAGAATATTTCGCTGTAGACGGAGCTCTTGTCCTGGCGGTACCAACCAAGCTGGGACAAGAGTTTTTTTTTGATGAAACTGCAGATGCAAAATCTCTCATTTTCTGGGAAGCACATCATCAAAATAAATTTTGGTTAAAGGCTGTCATCGATTATAAAAACTGGCAGATTCTTGAAACCAATATCAACTCAAGTGCTGAGTTTATTCTTAAAACGCTCAAAAATGTTCAGAGTCTTTCTGAAACTAAATTTAAAGGCACAGATTCCTATAA
Source organism: Chryseobacterium sp. HNCC26DJ240 (assembly GCF_057180485.1). NCBI lineage: Bacteria > Pseudomonadati > Bacteroidota > Flavobacteriia > Flavobacteriales > Weeksellaceae > Chryseobacterium > Chryseobacterium sp. HNCC26DJ240. The sequence goes on along the minus strand of NZ_JBXUGK010000010.1, from coordinate 37,352 downwards.
TTTAAAAACAAACCTCCAATTTCCGGCCGATTACGGTCTGGGAAGCAGTTCAACTTTAATGAACAACCTTGCGGAATGGTCAGGAATTGATCCTTTCCTTCTCAATGCGCTCAGTCTGGGCGGCAGCGGCTACGACATTGCTGTGGCAAAAGCAAAATCGGCGGTGCTCTTTCAGAATAAACCTCAGATCCATTTTGAAAAAGTTGATTTCAATCCTGGATTTAAGAACGAATTGATTTTCATTCACTTAAATCAAAAACAGGATAGCAGGGAAGGAATTAATCATTACAGAACAAAACCAAAGTCTCAAAAACTGATAGACGAATTTTCTAATCTCACAAAGAATATTTTGTTGTGTGATGAATTAGATAAATTTTCGAAACTAATGATGCTGCATGAACAACGTATTTCGAATTTTATTGAAATTCCGACAGTTAAATCGATTTTCTTTGCAGATTGTGCAAAATTTGTCAAAAGTTTGGGTGCCTGGGGCGGTGATTTTGTGATGAGTGCAAAATTTGACGGCTACGAGGACTATTTTTGGGGCAAAGGTTTTACTACCATATTCGGGTGGAATGATTTAATTGATTGTTAATCAATTACTTAAAACGTCTTTTTTTTATTTGTCATTTTCACATATATTTTTATATTTATCGAAGTTTAACAATTCGTTAATATTAACGACGTTAAATAAACAAAAAGCAAAAAGAAAATATAGTAAAATGAAAAACGCTAAAATCATCCAGGATTTACAAAAATTAGGGATTAAAGGAGATTACGAATTAATTTATAATCCTTCCTACGAAGAATTATATCAAGCGGAAATGTCGCCTGAAAATCAGGGTTTTGAAAAAGCTGAACTGACAGAATCCGGTGCGGTTTCTGTACAGACAGGGATTTTCACAGGCCGTTCGCCTAAAGACAGGTACATTGTGCAGGATGATGTTACGAAAGATACTATTTTCTGGGATGGTAAAGTAAATTTACCTACAACGCCCGAAATTTTCCAGTCTTGTAAAGATTTAGTTTTAACTCAGCTTTCTGATGCCAAAAAAATATATGTTGTCGATACATTTTGCGGTACCAATGATGATACGAGACTAAAAGTAAGATTTATCGTTGAAGTGGCGTGGCAGGCGCATTTCGTTACGAATATGTTTATCCGCCCATCCCATTACGATTTGGAAAACTACGGAGAGCCTGATTTCACGGTCATCAACGGTTCAAAAACAACCAATCCAAACTGGGAAGAACAGGATTTAAATTCTGAAAACTTTGTAATGTTCAACCTTACGGAGAAACTTCAAATTATTGGCGGAACCTGGTACGGTGGCGAAATGAAGAAAGGAATGTTTGCGATGATGAATTATTACCTTCCATTGAAAGGTATGGCATCAATGCACTGTTCTGCAAACGTTGGTGAAGAAGGAGATGTAGCGTTATTCTTCGGACTTTCGGGAACAGGAAAAACGACTTTGTCTGCAGATCCTAAAAGATATTTAATCGGTGACGACGAGCACGGTTGGGATAACAACGGTGTTTTCAACTACGAAGGCGGATGTTATGCTAAAGTGATCGATTTGTCAGCAGAAAAAGAACCGGATATTTTCAGAGCGATCAAAAGAGATGCACTTCTTGAAAACGTTGTGGTTAACGACGGAATCGCTGATTATACAGACGGATCTATCACAGAAAACACAAGAGTTTCTTATCCAATATATCACATTAATAAAATCGTTTTACCATCTAAAGCAGGTCACGCAAGCAAGATTGTTTATCTTTCTGCTGATGCTTTCGGGGTTTTGCCTCCGGTTTCTATTTTAGATGAAAATCAGGCTCAGTACCATTTCCTTTGTGGTTATACTTCAAAATTGGCGGGAACTGAAAGAGGAATTACAGAACCCGAACCATCTTTCTCTCCGGCATTTGGAGAAGCTTTCTTGACATTGCATCCAACAATGTATTCTAAGACATTAATTGGAAAAATGAAAGAACACGGTGCAAAAGCTTATTTAGTAAACACTGGTTGGAACGGTACGGGGAAAAGAATTTCTTTAAAAGATACAAGAGCAATCATTGATGCCATCATCGACGGATCAATTGAAACTTCTGAAAAAACAACAATTCCGGTAATGAATCTTGAAATTCCAACTTCGTTACCAAATGTGTCTGAAGGAATTTTAGATCCAAGAAATACTTACAGTGACGTTGCAGAATGGGAAGAAAAAGCAAAAGATCTTGCTGCAAAATACATCAAAAACTTCGAGCAGTACTGCGGTAATGACGAAGCCAAAAAACTGATTGCTTCTGGTCCTCAACTGCAGGAACAGACCATTTAGAAATAGTGAAATGAAGCCTCATCGATTGATGAGGCTTTTTTTTATTTTAGAGAAAAATCTGTATAATTATTTTGATTTGAATGAGGAAAATTCACAATTTAATCTGTGTAAATCCGTGCAATCTGTGGGAAACTACTTCAAGCTCAATATCGCCAATCGATATCCATCCATCCCAAAACCTGACAAAACCGCATCTGTGCTAGCAGCTGTCACGGATTTTTGACGGAACTCTTCACGCTTGTAAATATTGCTGATGTGAACTTCCACTTTTGGTTTCTGAATATTTTTTAAACAATCCGCAATCGCATAAGAATAATGAGTGAAAGCTCCGGGATTGATAATAACCGCATCAAAATCATCTTCCTGCAGACGGTTGATCAGTTCACCTTCAATATTGGATTGATAGTACAAAATCTCATGAGAAGAAAACTCCGATTTCAGTTTTTCCAGATACTCTTCCATAGAAACACTCCCGTAGATTTCCGGCTCCCTTGTTCCAAGAAGATTTAAGTTAGGACCATTTACAATTAAAACTTTCATAGGATAAATTTAAATAATTTAATTTAAAAATGAGATTATCAATTTATAACCAAGAAATTTTGAAAATTGCTTATCCTTTCATCCTAGACGTCGCATCCCGTAACTCGTATCACGAACCCCGCCTCCCTGACTTTCATCATAAATCAACGCCAAACTCAATTTTCTACACTATATTTGTAGTAAAGATTTTTGTTTGAAGTTTTTCGTTTCATTTTTCATCGTGTTTACCATCGCCATTCGTCCCGTTTTGCCGATGCTTAATTATGCGGTGAATTATGATTATATCGTAAAAAATCTTTGTGAAAAAAGAAATGTAATTGATTCCGATTGTAAAGGAAAATGTTATGTTGGAAAAGAACTCGCAAAAACTGAAAAGCAATCTAATAATTCTCAGAATGTGAAAATTGTGGGTTTAGATGTATTTCTTTCAAATGAAATTCTGTCTTTTTCAGATTGTTTAAATCCTGATTTTCAATTGAAAAATCCATATTCGGATTACCTTAATTTTGATATTTCAGAATATCATTTCAGAATATTCCATCCTCCGTTAGCTTAAATTTATTTAAACTAAATTCTTCGATTGAGTTTACTATCTCATCCATTTACATTGAATCTACAGACTCATCTGCATCTTGCTTAAAAATCTATATGATTTTCTTAAAAAACTTAACCATTTAAATTTCTTAATGGTGTAGATTTCCAATTCATATTAAATTTAGTTTAAACATTACTCAGTTTTATTCAATCAAATTATTAATTTCAATTTAAAATAAAATGAAATCAAAATTCTTTTTAACAGCATTTTTGTCGGTTTCTTTAATTGCCTGTGCACAGGAAACCCCGAAAGTAAAACATAAAACAAAAAATAAAAGTTCAAAGTCAGTTTCAAAACCTGTAAAATTTGCCAACGCCATTGATCCGATTTGCGAGATGAAAACCGAACCGGATATGAAGCATACTTTTGAATACAAAAATAAAACGTACGGTTTTTGCAGTGCTTACTGTAAGGACGAGTTTAAGAAAAATCCGGAGAAATATGTCCAAAAATAAGAAGACAGAAAGCAGTTCAAAAAAGAAGATCATCCTTCCTGTTGTTGTCATCGCTCTGTTGTTTTTCGGAATAGGATTTGGAATGAATTATTTTAAAACCAGTCTTTTTACAGTGATGAAGGTTCCTGATTTTAAATTAACCAATCAGAACAACAAACAGATCACCAATAAAGATATGATTGGGAAAGTTTATCTTGTGGAGTTTTTCTTCAGCAAGTGTCCAACAATTTGTCCGGTGATGAATAGCAATATGAGATTTATCGAAGATGAAATCAACAGTGAGGATTTTGGTATAATTTCAATAAGCATCGATCCGGAAAACGATACACCAGAATTATTAAAGCAACATGCTCAAAAGATTGGAGCGAAATCTCCCAACTGGTATTTTTTGACTGGCGATCGGGCATATATAGGTAAATTAGCTGATCAGTTTGATATCTATGTCGGAGATCAAGAAGATGAAAGCGAAAATCTCAATCACAGCGGGATGATTGCTTTAGTTGATAAAGAGGGAAATATCCGTTGCCGTTATGATCAGCAGAATAAACCGATTCTCTATTATTCAGGATTGAATTATGGAGATCCGGAAGGAACAAATCCACAGTTGAACGGAAAATATCATCCCGACAGAGAAAAGCTGATTGAAGATATTAAGAAATTATTGAAAGAGTAGGAAGAGGGAAGCAGGAAGAGGGAAGAGGGAAGTCGGAAGTTATGGCATTTTGTTGTAAACTTCCAGCTACATCACCCTGCTTCCCGCAAAAAAGAAAAGTTTAACCTTACATAAAAACGTTATGAAGATTTTTAAAGTAGCTGCATTTACTGCAGTATTTGCAGCGCAGTTTGCGTTTGCACAATTTAAGCAAACTCCTTTGCCGTATGCTTACAATGCATTGGAGGGAAATGTAGATGCTCAAACCATGGAAATTCACTATTCAAAACATGCTGCAGCGTATGTTGCCAATTTGAATAAAGCGATTGCTGGAACTCCACAGGAAAAGCAGACTTTGTTTCAGATTTTGTCTACTGTTTCAAAGGCAAGTCCTGCAGTGAGAAACAATGCAGGTGGGCATTACAACCACGAATTGTTCTGGACTGTTCTTACACCACAGAAAGACACCAAACCTTCAGAAAAATTAGCAAAAGCGATCACTTCGACTTTCGGAAGCATGGATGCTTTCAAGGAAAAGATGGCAAAAGCTGGTGCAGATCGTTTTGGCTCAGGTTGGGCTTGGCTGTCTGTTGATAAAAGCGGAAAGTTATTCGTTTCTTCAACACCAAATCAGGATAATCCTTTGATGGATGTTGTAGAAGAAAAAGGGACGCCAATCTTCGGAATCGACGTTTGGGAGCACGCTTATTATTTGAAGTACCAAAACAAAAGAGCGGATTATTTAACTGCCATCTGGAATGTGACTAACTGGAAAGAAATCAGCAGAAGATATGATGAAGCTTTAAGCAAGAAGTAATATTATCTTATAAATTACAAAACTGCATTTCACTTAGGAATGCGGTTTTTATGATTCAAAGATTTAAATTAAAAAAAAAAACCATTGATATAAATCAATGGTTTGTAGCCCGTAGGGGAATCGAACCCCTCTTACCAGAATGAAAATCTGAGGTCCTAACCGATAGACGAACGGGCCATCTACCAGACTGTAAATAAATTAATATTTGCAGGGTTAGTTTTTTGTTTTTATAAGTTTCAACTCTTATTAATTACCCGGTTAGTAGCAATTAAATTTAGTAGCCCGTAGGGGAATCGAACCCCTCTTACCAGAATGAAAATCTGAGGTCCTAACCGATAGACGAACGGGCCAACTATATAATTACGCTAATTTATTAACGTGCTTAGTCAATTTGCTTTTCAAGTTAGCTGCCTTATTCTTGTGAATAATGTTTTTCTTAGCTAATTTGTCCAACAAAGCGATAACTTTTGGCAATTGCTCAGTAGCAGCTGCTTTGTTTTCTTCGCTTCTCAAAACTTTTAATGCAGTTCTTGCAGTCTTGTGGTAATATCTGTTACGAAGTCTTCTTACTTCGTTTTGTCTGATTCTTTTAAGTGCTGATTTATGATTTGCCATATCGTTCAAATGTGAGTGCAAAAGTATAGTCTTTTTTTTAATCTACCAAATTTATTTTCAAAAAATTTTAATTTTCTTCTGATAAATATTTTCTAAGCTTTTCTCTTGCGATTTCTATTTTTAAATTTTCGTTTTCTTTCTCTATTTTTCTGATTGTGCTTGTAAGCATAATCACTGCGTTGTTCCAGTCTCCAGTGGTGTTGGTGAAGGTGAGACTATCAATGATAACCTCAAAAATAATCCGTTCTCCTTCCCGTTTCAGCCTGAAGCTTATTTTCTCATCATTGCCTGTAATCCCTTCTTCATTGATTTTTAAATCATAACTTTTTGGGTCTGAGTGGATTTTCTTAAAAAGCATTTTAGCTTCCTGAATTTTAAAATCCGGCATATCTGATAATTTGTAGTCTATAGGAGAATCGAACTCCTGTTGCAAGGATGAAAACCTTGAGTCCTTACCACTAGACGAATAGACCAGATTTTGAGGATGCAAAAATATATATTAACTTTTACATTTCAAAATTTTTCTCCTATTTATACATCTTTTGGATGATTGTATTTTTAATTCCCTTGGCTTCCAGGTCTTTCTGAAGTTTTACAGCATCTTCCAGAGAATACTCTTTTCCGTAAGTGTAGTAGAAAATTCCGTTCATTTTATTTCTTTCAACATCTTTCAGGGTCTGTAGTATATGGGAATTGGCACTCAATTTATCTTTTCCTACATAGACTTCAATATTGTAATATCCTGTATTTAATTTTTGATTTGGCATGAAACCTACAGCATACGCATTTTTGAATCCGGCATCTTTTGCGGTCTTAATGTTTTGGTCTTTAATAGAAGCCATGTTGGTTACGCTATAGTAATATTTGTAAACACCACCTTCTTTTAGGGTTAAAATATAATTTAAACCACGTAAAGCAGGATCGTTCTCTTCATACTTTATAGAAGTAGTCATCAATAAAATTCTGAAATCATTTTTTAAAGGAACTTCAACCGGTTTTTCAGGCTCCGGCTTTTTGTTTGATGCGATATTTCCTGTTTTTCTGTCATAAGCTTTCTTGTATTCGATGATTGCAAGATAAATACTTTCTGCAATTTCTTCCTGACCTTTATCTGATGCTAAATAATGACTTTCTTCAGGATGATTGATAAATCCGGTCTCAATTAGTACCGAAGGCATTGCGTTCATTCTTAAAACGTGAAGGTTCTTTTGAAATACTCCACGAGAAAATCTTTTGTCTCTGTTAACGAAATTTTCTTCTACCAAGCCTCCAAGAAGCGAGCTTGCTTCAAGGTACTTGCTCTGCTGAAGTTTCAAGGCGATAAGAGATTCCGGTGAAGTAGCATTATAAGTACCGAAAGTCTGCTTATCTTTTTCATCCAGGTAAATTACGTCGTTTTCACGTTTCGCCACTTCAAGATTTTCATCATTTTGGTTAGGTCCCTGTACAAAAGTTTCAGTCCCATATGCTGTGTTTCTTGTCGCAGAATTACAGTGAATAGACACAAAAAGATCGGCTTTGCTTCTGTTTGCAAGGTTGGTACGGTCTGAAAGTGACGGAAATTCGTCTATTTTTCTGGTATAAATGATTTTAAAATCTTTACTCTTTTCCAGTTTAGCTCCCAATTTCAGAGTAATCGCAAGTGTAACATCTTTTTCGGCAATACGCCCGATGTCGCTGTATGATCTGTAAGCTCCGTGGTCGCTTCCGCCGTGTCCTGCATCCAAAACTATGGTAAATTTCTTTTGAGAAAACACAAGATTGAAGAAAGCGACAAGCAGAAATGCTAAAATTATTTTAAATTTTGATTGGTACATCTTTAAGTTTTAAAAATTATACTAATTTTGACCCCAAATTATAGCAAACAAAAATTGGACAAAACCGTCTTCAAAAATATATTACAATTTCTTATTATCCTAATTTTTAACAGTTTTTTAGCACAGACAGCGCCTCAAAAATTGCAGAGAAATTCGGTAATAAATGATACCATACCTAAAGTGGTGGGGGATACAATAAAAAAGAAAGATACAATAGTTCTGCCAAAAGAATCTTTGGAAGATGTATTGCGTACAAAAGCCGATTCTAAAAGGAGAGATGTTCCCAAAAAAATGATATACCTCGTCCAGAATGCGCAGGTAAAATATCAGGATATGCAGATTGATGCAGACTATATCTCGATTGATGAAGAGAAAAACATCATTTTTGCAAGAGGAAAGCTGGATTCTTTAGGAAAAGTAGTTGAATTAGCTCAAGTCGATCAGGCTGGAAAGAAATATGAGGTCGAAAGTTTCAGTTACAACACAAAAACAAGAGAAGCTATCGCCTACAACGCAAGAACAGAGGAAAGCGAAGGTTTAATTGTCGCTGATAAAACAAAAAAATACAACGATTCTGTTTTCGTAATGAGACATGCAGAATTTACAACTGATAAATATTATATCGACAAAAAGGATAAAAGACCGGATTATCATCTTTTGGCTTCTCACATCAAAATGCAAAAAGGTAAAAGCAATTCTACATTAATTGTAGGACCTGCTCAAATGTATATAGAAGATGTGCCTACACCATTGGTAATGCCGTTTGCTATATTGCCGTTTTCAGATAAGCGTTCTGCAGGGATTTTAATTCCGAGCTTTGGGGAAAGAGAAGATGTAGGATTTTTCTTAAATGGTTTGGGGTATTACCAACCCATCGGAGAGCATTTTGATCTTAGGGTTTTAGCAGATATTTACACCAAAGGCAGCTGGACAATTCGTCCTGAGATGAACTACATCAAAAAATACCGCTACAACGGAAATTTCTCGGCTGATATCGGTTCAACAGTTAGAGGAATTAAAGGACTTGACAACTACGGTAAAACCGGAACATACAGAATTGCGTGGAGGCATACTCAGGATACTAAAGCCAATCCGTTTCTAACGTTTTCTGCTTCAGTAGATGTTACCAGTCAGACGTTCTACAACAATACGGTAAACAATAATTATATTATGGATCAAAGTGTGCTTAGAACTCAGCAGAATTCTACGCTTACATTGACCAAGCGATTTTTAACATTACCAATCTCAATTACCTCAACAGCTTCATACAATCAAAACTTCGCAACAGGGCAGGCAGATCTTCGTCTCCCTCAGATGAATATTGCAATCAACCAGTTTTATTTATTTGGTTCTAAAACGGGCGTAAGACAAGGTCTTCTGGAGAATATTACAGTAAATACCGGAATCAATCTAACCAATTCTGTAAGTACAGACGAAGGTGAACTTTTCACTAAGGCGATGTGGGATAAACTGCAGACCGGTGTGAAAAATAATATTGCATTGGGAACCAATACAACGATTGCTAAATATTTTACTTTCAGCTTAGGTACTACTTTTGATAATGCATTGACTACAAAAACCCTTACAAGATTCTATGATCCTATTGAGAATAAGGAAGTAAATCAGATTAATAAAAAGGTGGCAGGATATTCCACATTCAGTAGTAGTGCTTCTTTGCAGACAACTCTGTATGGAATGCTAAACTTCAAAAAAGGCGGAGCGGTAGAAGCGATTCGTCACATGATGATGCCAAGCTTAAGTTTTTCTTATGCTCCAGATTTCGGATCTCCAGGTTTTGGGTATTTCAGAAATTATTACGACGCAGCAGGAGCTCTCACGCCTTACTCTATTTTTGATCAGGGAATTGTAGGAAGCCCGGCAGCAGGAGAAGTAGGTGCTTTAGGTTATAATATTTCGAACAATATTGAGATGAAAATTAAATCTAAAAGTGACTCTACCGGAGTGAAAAAAATCAAAATATTTGAATCATTAAATATTAATGGAAATTATAATTTCCTTGCAAAATCCCATCCTTTTTCAATCATTACGGTAAACGGACAGACTTCTTTGTTTGACGGTAAACTGAGCATCAATAGTAATATGGCTATTGAACCATACAAGATTTTGTATTTGCCCGGACAGGATACCGGAATAAGAACTGAAGATTTCGGATCTTTCAGTGTTCAAGCTTTTGGTGTTCAGATGTCATATCCTCTAAGCAGTGAGATTTTTAATAAAGATAAAAAAGGCGAGAAGAAAGATTTGTCTAAAATCTACGATAAAAAAGGAGAGATTAGAAATGAAAATTATTATTTTGATGATGATAATTATGCCCACTTCGATCAAACGTGGAGTCTGAATGTTAATGCAAGTTATGCTTACACCAGAAATTTAACAAGAGAAGGCACAAGAATTGCCTCCGTAGGTTTAGACGGGAATATGAAGCTTACACCGTTTTGGAATGTTACCGGAAGCACGCATTACGATATGATTACAGGTAAACTGGCTTATACAAGAATTGGTTTTGCCAGAGATCAGCGAAGTTTTACCATAAATTTCAACTGGGTTCCTTTCGGGCAGTACAAAGTGTATGATTTCTTTATCGGAATCAAAGCCAATATTTTAAGTGACGCTCTTAAATATAAAGACAGAAGTTTTACGCAGCCTAATGCTCCGTTCTAAAATCATCTTTTAAATTAAAAAATTTTATATTTGCAGCCGAAGTAAAATCTGATGTCACAAAGATTTTAGGCAGAATTTAATTCTTCAAAACATTTAAAATATATCTAAATCTAAATAATGAAAACAATAATCAACACAGAAAATGCTCCTGCAGCTATCGGACCTTATTCACAGGCAAATTTTGCCAATGGCGTTCTTTACATTTCAGGTCAGATTCCGGTAGATCCTTCTACAGGTAAGCTGGTGGAAGGAATTGAAAAAGAAACGCATCAGGTAATGAAAAACCTTGAAGCAATCCTTACGGAAGCAGGCATGACTTTTAAAAACGTTGTAAAAGCTACAATTTTTCTTAAAAGTATGGATGATTTTGCTGTGATGAATGATATTTATGCATCATATCTTGATGCTGAAACTTATCCTGCGAGAGAAACTGTTCAGGTTTCCTGTCTGCCGAAGAATGTAGATGTTGAAATTTCTATGATTGCACATCAGGATTAATGAATTTTCTTAGAAATACATTGGCGGTTTTGGTAGGTCTTGCAATAGCTGGGCTTATAATTACTCTTGGAATAAGAGCATTTCCGCAATGGGTTACTTTCGAGGCTTTTGCTCCGTTTGAGCATTGGCAGAGGTTTTTAGAAAGCATGAAAGGTAATGATACTTTCTTTAGTTTTCTCCTTTTTATTTCAGGGTTAGGTACTACTGTTGGCGGCGTTATTACAGCAATGATTGTAAAGTATGCAAAAGTGGCTTATGCAATTTTAATTGGCTTTATCATGTTGTTTATAGCGATGCTCGACGTAATTATCTTCCCTTTTCATCCTACATTTTACAAAATAAGTATTTTCCTCACATTTTTTCCTTTTGCATGGGTCGGCGGTAAAATTGTATCGGTCATTTACGAAAGAAAAAATAAGAAGTTAAAACTTAAATCATAAAAAAATCGCCGTTTCATTTCTGAAGCGGCGATTTTCATTTATCTGAAATTATTATTAAGGCATTTTAAATCCTTTTGTATAAATTCTTCCGTAGTCATCTACAAATTTCACCTGTACATTTCCGGTGTACTTGTTAAGAATCTTTTCAACATCTGCCTGAGAATTTACCGGCTTCCCGTTGATTTCAATGATGATGTAATTGTCAACAATGCCAATTTTTGCCATCTCTCCGCCTTCAGTTACGCTTCTTGCAACCACACCGCTGTTTAAGCCGTAATCCGTTTTAAATCTGTCATCTAAAGGAGCAAAATCAGATCCTATTTTTTCAGTTACGCTGAGGTCTGCTTTTGTTCTGGTAGAAGTGCCTCCTTTCTGATCTTTTAGTGTTACTGTGGTTGTATTTTCATTACCATTTCTGGTGTAAGTAACTTGTACTTTATCTCCTGGTCTCTTGCTTCCAACTGCTGCAGAAAGATCTGCAAAATCAGTGATTGCGTAATTGTCGATTTTTGTGATAATATCGCCAATTTTTATTCCGCTGTCTTCAGCACCGCTCTTTTCAGAGAAACCTGTAACGTACATTCCGTTTCCTGGCTTGATGTTGGTTTTTTTGTCTTTATTGTAAGCGGCAACCAATTGGTCATTTGAAAGATCTACAGTCATTACACCTAAAAATCCTCTCTGTACGATACCGAATTTCTTGATGTCTTCCACAATCTTTCTTGCAAGATTTGCTGGAACTGCAAAGCCATAACCCTGATAATATCCTGTTGTCGACTGAATCGCCGAATTAATTCCAATCAATTCTCCAACCGCATTCACTAAAGCTCCGCCTGAGTTTCCCGGGTTAATAGCCGCATCAGTTTGAATAAAACTTTCAATTGGATTACTTGCTTTCCCTTGGGATCCCAAAATTCCGATTCCTCTTCCTTTAGCAGAAACAATTCCTGCGGTAACTGTTGAATTTAAACCTAAAGGATTTCCTACTGCCAAAACCCATTGTCCAACTTCAATATTATCTGAATTCGCAAAATTTAAAAATGGTAAACCTTTCTCCTCGATTTTCAATAAAGAAATATCTGTGTTAGGGTCAGTTCCTACCAATGTTGCGATGTATGATTTTTTATTGCTTAATACAACTTCAATTTTATTGGCTCCTGCTACAACGTGGTTATTTGAAATAATATAACCGTCCGGCGAAATAATTACGCCAGAACCCATTCCTGAAGGCATATTGTCCGGTGTCTGTTGTTTTTGTCCACGCTGATTTCTTCCGCCCATAGGATCACCAAAAAAGAAATCCCACATATCCTGTTCAGAAGCTCTGCTTGTAGATTTGTTCTGATAATTTTTTATAGTTACAACTGCCGGAACTGTAGTTTTAGCTGCTTTAGTAAAATCGTCGCCAACTGCAGCGGTATTCATACCTACAAAAGAGGAGTTTCCTGATTTAGTAAAGTAAGATTGGTCATTTGTGCCAGTTCCGTCATTGAAATATTGCTGTACACCAACTGTGGTAGCTCCGGAGATAACTCCGACTACAGCAAAAGGTAATAGTTTTTTTAAAGTACTCTTCATTGTATATCTTCTAAGGTTTATAATTAATAAGTTATTTTTATGTAAACAAATTTAATGCTAAATAGGTATTTAAAATATCATAAGTGTTTCATCTTTAACTAAAATTTAACGGGATTTATAGCATTTTATAGTTTTTGTCACAATTTTGCTGTGGGATTAACAAAACTTAAAATTTTATTAAAGACAAATTGTCATATTTAGATGGTGAAAAACGACAGAAAGTTAAATAGCAATTAATATTTCGAGACATTTCAGCATTTGTATGCATTTTTAAATTTGTTTACCTTTGCAAAATTATTTTCTCACTTAAAAAGTTTATAGCATGCAACTGTACAACACCTTAAGCGCAGAAGAAAGAGCTCAACTTATTGATGAAGCCGGTAAGGAACGCCTTACATTGTCTTTCTATGCGTATGCCAAAATTCAAGATCCTCAAAAATTCCGTAACGATTTATTTATAGCCTGGAACGCACTCGATGCATTGGGTCGTATTTATGTTGCTCACGAAGGTATAAATGCTCAGATGAGTGTGCCTGCAGAAAATTTTGATGCTTTTAAAGAAACTTTGGAAGCATACGATTTTATGAGAGGAATCAGATTGAACGTAGCAGTTGAGCAGGATAATCATTCTTTTTTAAAATTGACAATCAAGGTTAGAAATAAAATTGTTGCTGATGGTTTAAATGATGAAACTTTTGACGTTACCAATAAAGGCGTTCACCTGAAAGCTCAGGAATTCAACGATATGTTGGCAAATCCGAATACGATCGTTGTCGATTTCAGAAATCATTACGAAAGTGAAGTAGGTCATTTTGAAGGAGCGATTACTCCCGATGTAGAAAATTTCAGAGAAAGTCTTCCGATCATTAACGATCAGCTTCAGGATTTCAAAGAAGATAAGAATCTTTTGATGTATTGCACCGGAGGAATCCGTTGTGAAAAGGCGAGTGCTTACTTTAAACATCAGGGTTTCAAAAATGTGTTTCAGCTGGAAGGTGGAATCATTGAATATGCACGTCAGGTAAAAGAAGATGGAGTTGAAAGCAAATTCATTGGTAAAAACTTCGTTTTTGACCATCGTTTAGGGGAGAGAATTACCGATGATATCATTTCTCAGTGTCACCAGTGTGGAAAACCTTGTGATAATCATACAAATTGTGCTAATGATGCCTGTCATTTATTATTTATCCAGTGTGATGAATGTAAATCTGCCATGGAGAATTGCTGTTCTACAGAATGTTTAGAAATATATCATTTGCCGGCAGCTGAACAGTTGAGATTAAGAAAAGGCGCACAGGTAGGAAACAAAGTTTTCAGAAAAGGAAAATCTGACGCTTTGACATTTAAAAACTCCGGAGAGCTTACAGATAAGCCTTTGGCAAAAGTTGAATCAAAAAATATCCGCCAAAAAATTGCCATCAAAAAAATGTTGATTGGTAAGGCCGAGCATTATTACACTAAATCAAAAATCGCTCAGTTTTTATTGGAAAAAGAACTTTCTGTAGGAGATAAGGTTTTGATTTCCGGACCAACTACAGGCGAACAGGAGTTTACAATTACAGAAATTTATGTAAACGGCGAATCTTGTAAAACAGCTGCTGCCGGCGATCAAATTACTTTTGAGTTGCCTTTTAGAGTGCGTTTGTCTGATAAAATATACAAAATTCTGAATTAAAATCAATTGGAAAACTCTGTTGGAGTTTTATCTGTGTAGTATTATTTTTCAGTTTTACATATTGGCGCTCCGTAGGAGCGCTATCTTTTTATACATTTGGATATGAAAAAATCTGAACTTAGAAGAAAGTATTTAGAAAAAAGAAAATCTCTTTCAGAAAAGGATATTTTACAATACTCTAATGATATTTTTGAAGGGTTTATCAATCATTTTAAACCATTATCCAATCAAAAAATTCACATTTTCATTCCAATAGAAAAGTTTAAAGAAATCAATACTCAGATTTTTATTGATTATTTTTTAAGCCGAAAGATCAGGGTTTTTGTTCCGAAAATTGTTGATACGAAATTAATCTCCGTTGAAATTTTCTCTGACTCAAAATTTGAAGTCAACAATTGGGGGATTTTCGAACCCGTTTCTAATGAAGATTCTGCAGTTTTAGATTTTGATTTTGTGATTACACCTCTGCTTTATTGCGATGCTGAAGGAAATAGAGTAGGCTACGGAAAAGGTTTTTATGACAGATTTTTTGAAAAAGTTTCGGATAAAACAAAAAAAATCGGAGTTAATTATTTTAACCCCGATGATTGTATTGATGATGTTTGGGAAAACGATATTCCTTTAGATTATTTAGTTACACCAACCACCGTGCTGTCTTTTGCTGGCGGATCTGAGTAGAATTTGAGGAAGTAAAATTTAAATTCCTTATTTTTCTGTTCCTGCTTAGAAACCAACGTGTATTGGGCATTTTTTTCAAAAACACCAATCGATTTGTTTTTAGCATCGAGATATTCTACATTAAATTTTGCAAAATCTAAAGTGTCCTGATTTTTAATTTGTTTAGAAACATTAATATTGCTCACCTTGATTTTTTTCACCTGAAGACTTTCAAGTTCTTTAAATAAGCCTTGAAAAGTTGTAGAATCAGATTTTTCAAAGTATTTTTCTATTTTGGCGTAAATAGCCTTATCAATTTCAGTTTTTTTATTTCCGGATAGATAAAGTGTTGAAAGATCCAGAACGTCCTGTACTTTTTGCAGGGTTATGGCGTTGATGGCTTGCGCACTGTCCATTTTTACAGAGATATTTTCTGTATTTCTTAGCTTATCCAGGTCGCTCACAGGCGGGGTTTCATCTTTTTTCTTGCAGGCAATCACAGCAATGCTAAGAAGTATCGTCAAAAACAAAAAGTTACGGATTATTTTCATTGTTTGAGATTTTAAATTTTATAGATACAATTTTTCCTTTGTTATCTTTTTTCATTTCGATAACGTTGAGGTTTTTAAGGGATGTCGTTGGGGTGGTTACAAGCGTGATGTAATCTTCTTTGTCTAAGGATTCCAGACCATAAATGTCGCTGTCATAAACCTGAGTGATTACTGCAGCATTGCTGATTAGATTTTCAAGCTGTTTTCTTTTTTGCTGTATAAGCTGTTCGGAATTGTCGCCTTTAATATCTTTTATAGAGAAATAATAGAGTGCCATCTTATAATCGTCAGGTTTCAACTCTATAGTTTCTTCTTTTGGTGCATTTTCAAGATTTCTGTTGACCTCAAGATTCTCATAAACTGCCGAACTGATCTGCATTTTTAAAGCTTTATCCTTTGAAGGATACACAAATTTTTCTCCCGGTTTTATTCTGTAAAGGATGGGAGACTCATTTTCTTTGATTACTTTTATTTCAATATCACTTTGTACGCTTTGATTTCTGTCGGCGTCAGTGAAATGATAGGTGTAAGTTTTCTGAAAAATTTCATCTTTAAAACCTAAAAGACCAAGCAAAATCACAAAAACAGAGCTTGCAGCAATCCAGGCAGTTCTCTGATAGCTTTTTTTGGCAGGTGTGAAAGTCTTAGTTTCAGCATTCGTATTATTTTGCGAAAATTCTTTAACAATTTGATTTTCAGTATCTGATTTTTGTAAATCAGTTAAAATAGGCTCGTTTTTTACCTCGTTTTTTCTATTTTCAGGCTTTTCTCCGAGATTTATTGATGCAGAGACCGTTTTTTCTAATTCTTTTAAATCATTATCGGTTATTTCTTCCTCTTCTTTCAGTAATTCTCCGGCAAAAAGGTTTTGCTTTTTGAAGTCATACCATGAGTCGAAACCTGCATAAATACTCAATAAATTGAGCATGTCAATTCTTGGAAGTTTGGTGACAGGAGAAGATTTAAAATAAGTGTAAAAAGATTTTTCGCTGATATTTCCTTTTGCCTTTTTTCTTAGATCTTCCTGAAAATAGATGATGTCAATACCCTTCCATTTTGAAATTTCATCAAATGAAGGGGTATATTCTGTTAAATATTGAGCCTGAACTGATTTTTTCAGTTGCTCAAAGTGTAATAAATCCAGATCAGTCAATTTTTAAAATATATTTAAAGTATTGATTTTCAATAAAGTTTAATTGTAAAACTGTTTTACAAAGTTATTACAATTGTTTTTCATAAACAAATTTTTCATCTGCTATACCTTTGTCTTGTTCAAATAACGGAACAGAAAAGAGATTTTAAAAAACAATATTAACAAATTAAATTTAATTTATTATGAAAAAGTCATTATTCGTAGCTGCTATTGCTGCTATCTCATTAGTTGCTTGTAAGAAAGGTGCTGAAGGAACAACTTCTGCTGATTCTTTAACTGAAAAAGCTGATTCAGCTACAGAAAAAATCGATTCTACTGCTAAGGCTGCTGGTGATTCAATCACTAAAGTTGCTGATTCAGCTACTAAAGCTATCGATTCTACTGCTAAAGCTGCAACTCCAGCTCACTAATCAGTTACGATTGAAAGATAAAAGAACCGTTTCGCTCAGCGAGACGGTTCTTTTATGCAGTTTAGTTTTAGAAATTACTCTAAGACCTTTTCTGTTTCAAAGTTTCATAACAGGTAATGGCTACAGCGTTGCTTAAATTTAAAGAATCAATGCTTCCGCTCATAGGAATTAATGTATTCTGGCCTTTTCCATTCCAAAAATCACTTAAACCGGAATGTTCTGTACCAAATAAAACTGCTGAACGCTTCGTGAAATCTCTTTTATACAAGTCTTCGGACGTCTCATCCATAATTGTAGTATAAATGTTGAATTTGTTTTCTTCTAAAAATTCAAAAACCTCAGTGTTTTCTGCCTGATAAATCTCCATTCCGAAAAGGCAGCCAACGCTTGAACGGATAACATTGGGATTATAAAAATCAGTTTTTCCTTCAGCGACTATCAAAGCATCAATTCCAAAAGCTTCGCAACTTCTTAAAATTGCTCCCAGATTCCCCGGTTTTTCTACGCCTTCAACAATAATTACTGTAGAATCTTTTTTCGGTTTAAAATTATTTATATCTGATTCTTTGGTTTTGTAAACTCCGATTATTCCCTCAGAAGTTCCACGATAAGCTATTTTTTCATATACTTTATCATTGACCAAATGTGTTTTTTGATTAGGAAGTTTTCCCTTAAAAATGTTTTCACAGATATAAAATTCCACAGGTTCGAAATTGTATTTCAAAGCTCTCTCGTTTTCCTGCTGACCTTCAACTACAAAAACTTCAGCCTTTTTTCTGAATCTGTTGTCAGTTAAAAGTTTTGTAACGTGTTTTATTTTTTCGTTTTGAAAGCTTTCGATGATCATGATTGATGGATGATAAATGATAATTGTTGCAAAAATAATTCTTAAAAATGATTTGTGCGCCATAATCAACAATTATAAGTTTTTCAATGTTGAATTTTATAATTAAAATCGTGTCTTTCCATAGATGAGAATTTCCGAGTGTTCATTTTTTTCAAATAATAAGTGTTATTTGCTTGATTTAAAACTATATTTAAACAAAATTAATAATCATTAAAATACGAATCCCAATGAGATGGTCACATTTATTTTTAGTGGTCTTATTTTCTTTTGTCAATTACGGTTGTCAGGAAAAAGTATCAACAAAGACATTTGGTGAAATTGCTTTAGTCAATAAAATTGAATTTCAAGACAGCAAATTGGATCAACCGAGATTTGGTTGTGGATTTTTGTTACAGTACAAAAATGAAACTTTTGCGGTTACAGCAAAGCATTTGTTGCAAATCATCAAGCCTAAAGAAATGAAAACTTTGTCATTCGAAAATAATATAAAAAGTTGGTCTTTTTTCGTTTTAGATAAGAAGAATGAGCTTGTAACAACAGGTTCTCTTTTAAATGAAAATAAATCTGAAAACTTAGAAGACAAATCGTCGTATATCAATGATTGGCTTGTTTTCCCGGTGAAAAGTAACGATACAAAAGTAAAAGTGTTGACGGTGAGAACTACCCCGCTTATTGTTGGCGAAAAACTGTACGCAGTTGGGTGGACGAGAACTATGGAAAACGGCCCGCAAAGAGTGTATGAATTTGAGTATTATAAAACCATTAATAACAGAATGCTCTTAAAAGACGTTGTCGTTCCCGATAAGTTCGGTGGTCTCAGTGGGGCTCCTGTTATTGACGAGAATGGTTTACTGGTAGGAATTGTCTCTGGGGGTACTAAAGATCCCGAGACGGATAAAAAATATTTTTCACCCTGTACTTTAGATAATTTGATTGCTTTCTTAGATGAATATGAAAAAAAGAAGTGAATTTTAGTTTTGTCTAATTATTAGTGTGTGATTTTTCAATGAAACCGTTTTCGGAGCTGTCAATCAAACTTTGTGGGAGTTCTTTTTTGTTTTTAATTCCCAGCGATTTTAATTTCTGAGTCTGAGAAATAAGGTTGTCATTTCCTGTAGAAAGCTGTTTAAAGGCATCGTTATAAACGTTTTTTGCCTGATCAATATTTTTCCCTACTTTTTCCAGATTTTCAACAAAACCTGCAAACTTATCATATAATTTTGCTCCTCTTTCGGCAATTTCCATAGAATTTCGGTTTTGATATTCTCTTTTCCAAAGATCGGCAATTAGTTTTAACGAAGTAATTAAATTACTTGGGTTTAAAAGAAGAATTCTTCTGTCGTAAGCAAAGTTCCAAAGGTTTTGGTCTGCCTGCATTGCCGCAATATAAGCTGGTTCACTTGGGATAAACATCATCACAAAGTCCAAGGATTTTCCGTAATCGTCGTATGCTTTTTGACTTAATTGATTGATGTGATTTTTTATTGAAGATAAATGCTGATTGATTTTGATCTGGTAAATTTCTGCATCGGTTTCGTCAACTAATTCTGAGAAAGCAGTAAGAGAAACTTTTGAATCTATAATTACATTCCGTTCGTCTGGATATTTTACCACCGCATCGGGACGCATTTTTTTACCTGAAAATTCTGAGAATAGTGCTTTATTATCTTCATCACGAAGTTCGTGTTCCAGAAAATATTCTCTTCCTTTTACCAAACCGGATTTTTCCAAAATGCTTTCCAGAATCATTTCGCCCCAATTTCCCTGGGTTTTGCTTTCGCCTTTCAACGCTTTCGTTAGTCTTTTGGCATCTTCAGAAATTTGCTGATTGAGTAAAGCGAGTTCTTTTACACGTTCTCCGAGCGAAAAACGTTCTTTGTTTTCCTTTTCATACGCTTCATTGACTTTATTTTTTAAATCATTAATCTTGTCCTGAAAAGGCTCAAGAATATTTTTAAGATGAGTTGAATTTAATAAAGTGAACTTTTCTGTCTTTTCTTCTAAAATTCTGTTGGCCAGATTTTCAAACTGCAGTTTTCCTTCTTCCTGAATCTTTTTTGTTTCTTCTTTTTGGGCTTTAAGAAAAGTGTTTTCTGCAGAAGCTTTTGCGAATTCGTTTTTTAAATCATTTAAAATATCCGATTGCTGAATATTGTGTTCTTTTTCGTCGGCAATTCTTTTTTGTAAATCTTCAATTTTCAAATTTAAATGGTCAATATTTGCCTGATTTTGAATTTTTGAATTATTGAGTTCATCAAATTCTTTCCTGGAAACTGAATTTGATTTCAATAAAAAATAGGCAATAATAAAGCCTGAAACAGCGCCTGCAAAAAGATACATCAATTCCATGCGACAAAAATATAGATTAAAACTTTATCTTAGCAAAAAAATAAAATCATGGGATTTTTCGTTGGTCCATTTCATTTAATTTTGCTTTTATTATGCTTTATCGTTCTTTTTATTGGAGCGCTTTACTGCGTTATTAAAAAGAAAATGGGAATTTTATCAATTTTAACTTTGATAATTTTTCCGATTGCAGGTTCTTTAGTTATTATATTGTACAGTATTTTTAACTGGAAAGAAAAAGAGCTTTTGAATTAAGTAGTTTTTGTTTTCTCCAAAATCTCAATATTTTTCACCACATCACTGCTTTCGCATTTCTTCAATTCTTTAGCTAAATTGGAAGAAAGTAATTTAGGATGTAGAATTTGCGATGCCACTTTTGCCGCTGCATAATCTACAATTCCAATTACATTTTCTTTTAAAAAATTAGGAGTGTTCGAAGAAATCACAGCTGTTGCCCAGGAAGTATCTCTGGCTTTTGAAATAGCAAAATCTAAAACTGCATTATCTTTTCCGTTGGAAAGTTTATCGATGAGATTTACGGGATAGCATATTTTATTCAGAGAATCCTGAACATTCTGATTAATCGAAGCAATCACAGAATTGATTCTTTCAAAATCGGTTTTCAAAGGATTGATTTTTCGGTAAGGCATAATCGATGCTGCAGAAATTCCCAAATCTAAATTGATATGAGCATTCATTCCCAAAAATATGTGCTGAAGAATTAAAAGGTCTTTGTTTTTTGTGGCTTCAAACGCCAAAAACCAAGCATTGGTACATTTTTTACCTTTAGAATAATTTTCCCAAGCATGAAGATATCGACTTGCAAAAGCGATGTCAAGCTGAGTCATTCTTGGGTTGTCTTCAAATTTTTTCTGCTGAATTCCCTTTAAAACCTGAGCGGTCATAATTCTGTAGGTACACGCAAAATATCCGACAGGGCTTTTATTTTCTTTGCTCCAGATGATGATTTCGTCTAATTTTTTCAGAACTTCTTCGATGGTTTTCATGTGTTAATAGTTTGATTTAAAGATAAGAAAAAACCTCACAGTGTTGCGAGGTTGTAAATTTTAATCTAATTATTTTGCGTAATAGATTATTTTAATCTGATTGTCTGTTATTTCTAAAGTTCCGCTTTTGGGATGTTGAAAATAAATTTTTTGATGATTGTCTTTGTCTTTTATTATAATCGGTTCGTGATAAAATATATCATTTGGTAGCTCTTGAACAGTTCGGAATTTATTGTTTTTTATTTCTGATATTGTGTTCTTTTTGCCTTCATTATCTGTAAGAATTGAGTAGAGTTTATCATTGTAAACAAAACTGGTTGTGATTAAAACTCCACTCGAATCAACTAAAGTTTTTGTTCCAAGGGAACTTTTTATCTCAGGTTCTGCAGTCAGAATTTCTGGATTAAAAATTGGAAGTTTTAAGGAGGGTTGTAATTTTTCAGGATTTTGAATTTCTAAAATACTACAGCTACCATAAAGATGTGCCAAAGAATTTGATATGTAATAATTGTTATTTATTTTGTTCACTGAAACTGCACAACTAGATTTTGCAGCAAACAGTTTCCCTGTTTTCTTATTTTTGAAATATATAGATCCTCCCCATTCTCCAGAGCAAGAGCTCCAAACTTCATATTTTTGGTCTTCATAAAGTAAACCGTATGTTGGGAAATTTTTTATGTTTTTAAGTTCCTGTACCAAATTCTTATTTAAAGTTTCTGTTTTAATTTCAAAAACTTTTGATTTTTGGCTGCAACTGATCACGAAAAAAATAATTATCAGATAAAAACAAATTTTCATATCCTAATTTTAAGGATTCTCTTTGGCAATCTCATCATGATGTTTCAAATACAAAGGTAATGCTGCAGAACCATACCAAGAAAATATTTCATAATTGAAAATTCCGGCTGCAACGGCGGGGTCGGTTTTTACCCAGGATTCGGCTTCTTCTTTTGATTTTGTGTTGAAAATAAACATTCCACGGTAGTTTTCTTTATTCTTTTCCAAGAACGGACCGGCAACTGTGATTTTTCCTTCTTTGGCAAGTTTACCGATATTTTCCATGTGACCTTTCATCAGTTCGGCTTTTTTATCTTTACCATCAATTTTTGCAGTTCCGGTGGTGAGCATTACAATCGTGTAGCCCCTCATTCCGTATTGGTCTGCACCTAAAGAATCTGCCAATTTTTGGTTGTATTTTGGAGTTTCTGTTTTTTTTTGTTGAGCAGATGCCGAAATTGTGATTAAAAATAAGGTTAAAAATAAAAATTTTGATTTCATATTGTAGTTTTTTAATTTTTATTACTTCGAATTGCACGCGCCCCGACCTGAACGGAGCTCTTTTTATTTTGACCTTGGAAACCCTTCCAGCGTTTCGAACGCTGGAAGGGTTGAGCGTTAGGAAATAAAAAAGCGGGAGTGGAGGGCGGATACAGGCGCCCAAAATCCCTAAAGTTTTAATCTTTAATTCTCAAAAACTCTTTCGCCAGCTCAATCATTTTCGGATCACCGGTGTATTTTCCGTGTTCGTCGGAAAGTTTTACGGTAGGAATCCATTCTTTGTTTGTGGCATGTACACCGATTAATTTCATCACAATATTCATTGGTTTTAAACCGACATCGTTGGTCAGATTAGTTCCTATTCCGAAAGAAACTCCGATTTTTCCTTTGCAGTAATTGGTGATTTCTTCTACTTTTTCAAGATTTAAAGCATCAGAAAAAATGATGTATTTAAATAGCGGATTAATTCCGTGACGTTGATAATGGGCAATTGTTTTGTCTGCAAATTCTAATGGATCACCGCTGTCGTGACGCACTCCGTCGAAAAGTTTTGCGAATTTTTTGTCGAATTGCTGGAAGAAAACGTCGGTAGTGTATGTATCTGAAAGCGCCACTCCCAAATCTCCGCGGTAAACATCAACCCAATGTTCAAGGGCTAATTCGTTAGCCATTTTAAATCCAAACTCTGCTCCGTGAAACATAAACCATTCGTGAGCATGGGTTCCGATTGGTTTTACATTATATTTCATCGCAAAATGCACGTTTGAACTTCCAATAAATGTAGAATCTTTTTTCTGCGTCAAAGCTTCCATGACAAGGTTTTGTACTTTGTGAGAATGTCTTCTTCGGGTCCCAAATTCAGCAAAATTAACTCCCAGTTTATTTAATGATTCTGCTTTTTCAAGTGTTTTGTTCATCACGACTTCGTTGGAATCTCTTTCCAGATGATTCATTTCGTAATGCAGTTCGCTAATTAAGGCCAATAAAGGAACTTCCCAAAGAATTGTTCTGTACCAAAGTCCTTCAACGGTAACGGAAAGATCGTTTCCTGTCTGTACAATTTTTACTTCTGACGGATCGTAATGATAACCTTCGAGAAAATCTAAATAAGGTAAATCTAAATACGGACAGGTTTTAGCTAAAAACTTTTTCTCATCTTTGGTGAGTTTCAGCTCTGCCATTTTGTTGACAATTTCTTTCAAAGCATGATCAAAACCTTCAGGGAAATGATGTTTTCCACGATTGATAAATTCGTATTTTACAATCTGGCTTGGGAACAATTTTACCACTGCGTTTTGCATTGTGATTTTATAGAAATCGTTGTCGAGAATAGAGTTTAAGTGGATGTTTTGCATATTGTGTGATTTTAACACAAATTTAGTTATTTAAAAATAAAAATCGTCTAAATGTAAGACGATTTTTCTAATATAAGGATGAATTTTGTCCAGTTTTACTTTCCTAAATAAGAATTATACATCCAGACTTCTTTTTCCTGTTCGGTAATGTAGTCGCTCATTTGAGAATTTGTTCCTTCATCACCGGCTTTTTCCGTGATGTCTAAAAGCTCTCTTTGTAAGTCGATTACAATTTTGAAAGAATTTAGAATAATTTCAACGCTTTTATTTCCGTCTGAAACTTCTTTACTTTCTTTAATGGTTGAAACGGTAAGGTATTCTGAGTAATTGTGTGCCGGAGTTGCCCCAAGAGTAAGAATTCTTTCTGCGATTTCATCAATTTTTAAAACCAAACTGTTGTAAAGTTCTTCAAATTTTGGGTGAAGGGTAAAGAATTGTTCTCCTTTAATGTTCCAGTGTGAACCTCTTGTATTTTGGTAAAAAACAGAATAGTTCGCCAGAAGATTATTTAGTTTTTCTGAAATGTTTTGGCAATCTTCTTCTTTTAAACCGATAATATTGGCATTTTTCATATGTTTATTATTTATATTTAAACCTTGTAAATATTATGCCGAAAAGAACCAAGGCTGATTGATGATGATTATCTTTGCTATTCTTATAATAAATCATTTTTTTAGATGGATGTTTCAAAAAATTCGGACAAAACTTTTAGTATCACTCTTTTGATTTTTTTTGCCATCTGCACAGGATATTATTTTTTATCATTGAAAGATACAGACGGGCATTATGTTTACGTTATTGACGATGCTTATATTCATTTGGCTATGGCAAAGAATTTTGCATTGTATGATGTTTGGGGAGTTACAAAGTACAGGTTTTCCTCAAGTTCGTCTTCGCCATTATTTACTTTTCTGATTGGTTTTTTAATTAAGATTTTTGGTAATAATGATTTGATTCCGTTGTATTTTAATTTTGTTTTTTCAGGAGGAATTGTTTTTATTTTAAATAAATTCTATAGCTCTGTATTTTCATCAGATTTAAAAATAATATTTGCCAATATTTTCACTTTATTGTTTGTTACACTTCATCTTCAGGTTCTTTCTGGCATGGAGCATGTGTTTCAGGTTTTCGTATTTGTAACCAATATTTTCTGTTTTTATTATTTGCATCAGAAAAGTTGGGCGAAATATGGCTTTTACATTTCTCTTGCACTGCTCGGTCTGATTCGTTTCGAAAGCATGTTTTATTTCGTAAGTCTGGCTTTTCTGTTCTTATTAATCAAAAACTGGAAGAATACTTTAGCCATTTTATGTTTTGGGTTTCTTCCGATTTTATCTTTCTGTGTTTTTAACCATTCGCAATCGGGGTATTGGTTTCCAAATTCAATTGTGGTGAAGGGAACAGCGATTCATTTCAATGAAAAATTTATTTCTGACCTTATATATATAGTAAAAGAAAAATTTCTTTTTAGCAGAAGTCTCTACAAAATTGGTTTCTTTCCCATTTTGATTTGTGTTTATTTTATTTGGAAAGACAGACAGAAATCTTTTAATGAAATTTTAAAACAAAACTTTTTACTGATTGTTTTATCAATAAACTTTATACTTCACTGTCTTTTTGCAGAGACGAGGTATTTGTTCCGATATGAAGCCTACTTGGTTGCAGGTTTTGCGATGGTGATTTTTGAAAGGATTTCGAGAGACTTTGTTTTGAAAAACTTTCTTAATCTAAAAAATGCTTTACTGTCACTTTTGCTAGTGGCTAATTTTATTTTAATGGGCTATAAAACTTTCGTTTCTCATCAGATGCTGAGATTTGGAAGCAAGAATATTTATGAACAACAGATACAGTCTGCGAAGTTTCTGCATGCTTATTACAATGATGCGAAAGTTGTAGCAAATGATATTGGTGCTGTTACCTATTTTACTGATATTCATCTTTTGGATGTAGTAGGATTGGGATCTGTAGAAACGATGCCTTATAATGGTAACGAAGTTACTTTTGATGAGCGTTTTAAAAAATTCATGTCAGATTACACTTCTGAAAATAAATTTGAACTTGCTGTTGTTTACGATCATTGGTTTAATGGTCAGATTCCTGATCATTGGGTGAAAGTTGCTGAACTGACAATAGAAGAAAACCTAAATGCTGCGGGCAATACAGTTTCTATTTATTCTATTAATAAAGATGGGATAGAACTTTTGAGAAAAAATGTAAAAGAGTTTAGCTGGGACAAAAATGTACAGCTGCAGATGAAATAGAATTGGGTAAGTTTCTGTAAACTAAATTTTAAGAATGCAAATTTATTATTTGCAACTGCTTGTAGATTAAAAAATTATTACTACTTTTGCACCCTAAAATAAAAGCAATTAAATGCCTACTATTCAACAATTAGTTAGAAAAGGAAGAGTCGCACTTACCAAGAAGAGTAAATCGGCTGCCCTTGATTCTTGTCCACAAAGACGAGGTGTATGTACGAGAGTATATACTACCACTCCTAAGAAACCTAACTCTGCACTTAGAAAAGTTGCAAGGGTAAGACTTTCAAACGGTAAAGAAGTTAACGCCTATATCCCAGGTGAAGGACATAATCTTCAAGAGCACTCGATAGTATTGGTACGCGGGGGGAGAGTAAAAGATTTACCAGGAGTAAGATACCACATCGTAAGAGGTGCGTTGGATACTGCTGGAGTAAGCGGAAGAACTCAAAGAAGATCTAAGTACGGAGCTAAGAGACCTAAGCCAGGTCAAGCTGCAGCTGCACCGGCTAAAGGAAAGAAAAAATAATCATTAAATAAGGTACAGAAACAATGAGAAAGACAAAAGCGAAAAAAAGACCGTTGTTACCAGATCCAAAGTTTAATGATCAATTGGTAACTAGATTCGTAAACAACTTGATGCTTGACGGTAAGAAGTCAATCGCATTCAAAATATTCTATGATGCATTGGATATCGTAGAAACTAAAAAAGGAGAAACTGAAAAAACAGCCCTTGAAATCTGGAAAGATGCATTAACTAACGTTATGCCTCACGTAGAAGTACGTTCTAGAAGAGTAGGTGGAGCTAACTTCCAGATTCCTATGCCAATCAGAGCTGACAGAAAAATTTCTATGGCAATGAAATGGTTAATCCTTTACTCTAAAAAGAGAAATGATAAGTCAATGGCTTTGAAATTGGCTAACGAAGTAGTAGCTGCTTCAAGAGAAGAAGGTGCTGCTTACAAGAAAAAATCTGATACTCACAAAATGGCGGAAGCTAACAAAGCTTTCTCACACTTTAAATTCTAATTAGAAATGAGTAGAGATCTTAAATTTACAAGAAATATTGGTATTGCTGCGCACATTGATGCCGGTAAAACTACCACTACAGAAAGAATTTTATTCTATACAGGAGTAAACCACAAAATTGGTGAGGTTCACGATGGTGCTTCTACAATGGACTGGATGGAGCAGGAAGCAGAAAGAGGTATTACCATTACTTCTGCTGCAACTACTTGTTCTTGGAACTTTCCAACAGACCAGGGTAAAAAATTGCCAGAAACTCAACCTTACCACTTCAACATCATCGATACACCGGGACACGTTGACTTCACAGTAGAAGTAAACAGATCTTTGAGAGTATTGGATGGATTGGTATTCCTTTTCTCTGCAGTAGATGGAGTAGAGCCTCAGTCTGAAACAAACTGGAGACTTGCTGACAACTACAAAGTTGCAAGAATGGGATTCGTAAACAAAATGGACCGTCAGGGTGCTGACTTCCTTAACGTGGTAAACCAGGTTAAGACAATGTTAGGATCAAACGCAGTTCCAATCGTTTTACCAATCGGTGCTGAAGAAGATTTCAAAGGTGTTGTAGACTTAATTAAAAACAGAGCAATCATCTGGGATGAAGCTGGACAAGGTGCTACTTTCGAGGTAGTTCCAATTCCAGAAGATATGAAGGATGAAGTTCTTGAATACAGAGAGAAATTAGTAGAAGCTGTTTCTGAATATGACGAAACTTTGATGGAGAAATTCTTCGAAGATCCGGATTCAATTACAGAAGAAGAAATCAATGCTGCATTGAGAGCTGCTACTATCGATCTTTCTATTATTCCAATGACTTGTGGTTCTTCATTCAAGAATAAAGGAGTACAGTTTATGTTGGATGCAGTATGTAAATACTTGCCTTCTCCATTGGATAAAGATGATATCAAAGGTACTGACCCAAGAACTGACGCTGAAATTTTCAGAAAACCATCTGTAGATGAGCCTTTCTCTGCATTAGCATTTAAGATTGCTACTGACCCATTCGTGGGAAGATTAGCATTCTTCAGAGCATACTCTGGAAGATTAGATGCAGGTTCTTATATCTTGAACACCCGTTCAGGAGATAAAGAAAGAATCTCTAGAATCTATCAGATGCACGCTAACAAGCAAAATCCGGTAGAATATATTGAAGCTGGTGATATTGGTGCTGCTGTAGGTTTCAAATCTATCAAAACTGGTGATACAATGTGTGACGAGAAAAACCCAATCGTTCTGGAATCGATGGTTTTCCCTGATCCGGTAATTGGTATCGCTGTTGAGCCTAAAACTAAAGCTGACCAGGATAAAATGGGTAACGCTCTGGCTAAATTGGCTGAAGAAGATCCTACTTTCACAGTGAGAACTGACGAAGCTTCTGGACAAACGATCATTTCTGGTATGGGTGAGCTTCACTTAGATATCATTGTTGACCGTATGAGAAGAGAATTCAAAGTTGAAGTTAACCAAGGTCAACCTCAGGTAGAATACAAAGAAAATCTTACAAGAGTTGCTCAGCACAGAGAAGTTTACAAAAAACAATCTGGTGGTAAAGGTAAATTTGCTGATATCGTATTCGAATTAGGACCTGCTGAAGAAGGTAAAATCGGTTTAGAATTCGTTAATGAGATCAAAGGTGGTAACGTTCCTAGAGAATTTGTTCCTGCAATTGAAAAAGGATTTAAAGCTGCAATGAAGAACGGTCCTTTGGCTGGTTTCGAAGTTGAAGGTATTAAAGTTACTCTTAAAGACGGATCTTTCCACGCGGTGGATTCTGATGCTCTTTCTTTTGAATTAGCTGCAAAATTAGGATTTAAAGAAGCGGGACGTGCTGCTAAGCCAGTAATCATGGAGCCTATTATGAAATTGGAGGTTGTAACTCCGGAAGAATATATGGGTAACATCATTGGTGACCTTAACAAGAGAAGAGGTACAATCAGTGGACAAGAAGAAAAGAACGGTGCCGTTGTAATCAAAGGTTCAGTTCCATTATCTGAAATGTTCGGATATGTTACTACTCTAAGAACACTTTCATCAGGAAGAGCTACTTCTTCTATGGAATTAGAGAAGTATCAGGCTACTCCTCAAAACGTTGCTGAAGATATCATTGCTAAAGCAAAAGGTTAATTTTTAAAGTACAAGAAATGTCACAAAGAATCAGAATAAAACTAAAATCTTACGATTACAACTTGGTAGACAAGTCTGCTGAGAAAATCGTAAAAACGGTAAAGGCTACTGGCGCTGTTGTAAACGGTCCAATTCCATTGCCTACGAACAAGAGAATCTTCACAGTGTTGAGATCTCCGCACGTAAACAAGAAAGCAAGAGAGCAGTTCCAATTATCAGCTCACAAGAGACTAATGGATATCTACTCTTCTTCTTCTAAAACTGTTGATGCTCTAATGAAATTAGAACTTCCTTCAGGAGTTGACGTAGAAATTAAAGTGTGATAAATGCACGAAGATGGAAGTCGGAAGATGGAAGTTTTCAACGCAAATCAAACTTTGCAACTATACTAAATCCCTTTTCGAAAGAAGAGGGATTTTTTTGATTATTTTTTAAGATATTTTAAGGTTTTATTTTTCTGAATTTTAATTTGAAAACGATTATGAATAAAGGATTTTTGTTAAAATCAAACAATCTGTTTTAAATCTCATAAATTGGATTTAACACAATGTAATAATTCACTATTTTTTGTAAAAAACTTGTGTAGTTTTAGTTTTAGTTTTAGTTTTAATTTTGAAACGGTAAACAATTAAAATATTAACGTTTATGAAAAAATTATTTTTAGTAGCAGCATTGGGAGTTGCTGGACTGATTAATGCCAATAATTTTGTTGAAAATATGGCTTATGTTGATCTAAACGGAACAGACAACTGTGATGTTGTAGAAAGTAAGAGTTTATTTAAAAGATGTGTGGGAGTTGAATCGAGTAGTGGCGAAGCTGGATTCGCATGCGCTCCTGATGACGAACTTACTCTTGAAGGTGAAATTCCATGGGAATATATTTCAGAGTTCCAAATGCTGTTGGAGGAGACATTTTGTAATTAGAATTTAATTATAGTTAGCCATCAAAAACATTTTCAGCTAAGATATTTAAATTAAAATGCTTAGTTTTTACATCTTTTTGGTGGCTAACTAAACTTTATTGGTTTTATCTTATGATGTATAGTAAGATCTTCACATCTATTTTTTTACTTCTTGTAATCTACCTTAATGCACAAAGTGGTAACACAGAGACTATACCTGCAAAAAATTTTTACTATTCTTTAAATTATCAAATCGACGCTACCGATATCTTATCAAAAAGAAAAGACTATTTTGTACTTTCAGTTAAAGAAAATAAATCCTTTTTTACTAGTATTCAAAATTTAAGGCATGACTCGGTTGCAACTATATTAAAACGGGAATATTTAAAAGGAAATAAATCTTTCGTAAGTTTTAAAGGAGTGCCTATATCTAAATTTACCTTTTATATAGAAAAAAATTTAGGAGGAAATTTCCAAGTCAAAACTTATGATACGGTAGGTAAATATAACTTTTCGTATGTAGAGCCTGATAAGCTTCGATGGTTACTAGAAAATGATATCAAGCTTATTGAAGGATTTGAATGCCAAAAAGCAACGATTACGGTATTTGGAAGAAAATTTATTGCATGGTTTTCCAAAGAAATTCCCATTAATGATGGACCATTTAAATTTCATGGCTTGCCTGGTCTAATTTTGGAGCTTTATGATACCAAAATGCACTATCATTTCCAGATGATAAAACAGACGCCACAAGAAAGGGTTTCATTATTAGAAATTCCCGAACTCAAATTATCAAAAATAAGAGATATTGATAAACAGAGTTTTTTTAAAGCAAAGAAAGAGTACTTTGATAATATCATTGGAAGGATGAACATAGTAGCACCAGATGCGTTTAGCGAGCAACAAAAACAAAATGCTAAGACTACGCAGAATAAGAAAAATAATCCTATTGAACTAAAACCTTAAGAGATTTAGATTCTTTTGCATATTATAAGCGTTTGAAACTAAAATATGTAGTAACACAATTTTCACGGTCTGTAATATTAGAATCCCTTTTCGAGAGAAGAGGGATATTTTGTGCGTAAACGAAATGCATTGATGTTTATTTTATGACCTTCCCGTTTCCTGGCTCCGAAGGGGCAAAACCTTTGTAGCAGAAATCTTACAATGAAAAAAAAGGAGCTCCATAGGAGCGGCACCTTTTAAAAAAGTACTTAGTTACTCGGTAAAAATCAATACATTTACTCAAAACTTTTTTGATGAATTTAAAAACCTTGTTGCACTTTTCCGCCATTATTTTTGTTGTTTCAATTCTATATGAGCTGATTTTTTATTCTACAAATTCTTTATTAACAAATGGAAAATTTGATGTAGGAATTTTTTACATAAGCGTCAGCTTAGTCTTAGCTACAGTTTTTGTTTATTTTAAAAATTATTTTGAAGTTAATTCATTTCTTAAATTTCTCTTCTTGTCCTTTGTGCTTAGGATTTTCTTAAACCCTTTTTTTATGTTTTTAAAAATGAAATTAGGTTTTATTTTTTTATGTAAGCAGATAGTTCCACCTTCAGAAGAAAAAGTTTTAATTGATCTTTTGGTCGATACTTCTTATTTCATTTTATTAATTCTTATTTTAAGATTTAAACTAAAAGATATTTTTATGGCTTCGGCTTTAGCACTTTTAGCCATGGTTATGGGTATTTTTATTCCGCACCGTCTGTTTATTAATATAAGATAATTTTAATGTTGAAATCATTCTCAATATTCCATCTTAAAAAATTAGAAAAAACCTTCACATTTAATCACAAAAAACCTTCAGAATTTAAAAAATCCTGAAGGCTTCTAATTTCTATCAAAAGCTGTTTTACTTCCTCGAATAATATCCAAAATAAAGACACGAAGACTGCAAATCTTTATAGGTTTTTGTATCAGAATAGTTTTTCTTTAAATCTGCAAAAGCCGTTCTGTATTGTTGGTTTTTTACTTTAGCCAACTTCTCTTCATGTAGTTTTTTCTTTGTATCATAGTCTTTATCGCTGTAATCGCTGTCAAAATTCTGAGTGTTTTCCCATTGATAATATTTCCCTTGTTCCGCACTCGCCATCTGGAAAACAATTCGGGCTTGCTGTTCTTTGTCTCTGCTTGTTTTCAATGCTTTTTGGTAATATTTTAAAGCCAAATCAAAATTGTCAGGATCTACAAAGCTTGAGTAAGAAAAGTTTTTATAATAATAATGAAACGGAGGGTTTGCTGTATTCCAAAAATGAAATTTAGGGCCGTTTTCATTATTTACATCCATTACAAAAATTTCACGGTAATATCCCAGAATAGAAGTGTTGTAAAGTAGATTTCCAATCATTTGGTTTGCTTTTGCAGCCGTCTCATCTTTTCCGGCTCCTGCTTTTTGCAGCTGGATCATAGCTTCTGCCAATTCCAGCTTATTCATTTTAGATTTAATGAAAGTAAATGCAGAAATATTCTCCGCTCTCATACTTTCAGTAGGCGTGCTGCCAAAACTTTCCCAAACATTATGCCCGAAAATTAAACTCGAAATATTATTGAAACCATTGTATTCATCAGACTTGTAAGCCATAGGTTTTGTCGTAGATTTTTCGGTGGTTTCGTCCCAGTCATAACTTAATCTTGGTATTCCTTTAAAATCTCTCGCTTTTTCATAGAAGCTTTTCGCTGAAGCAAAATCAGCATTGCGCATGGCTTTGTCACCATAAATAATATTGAAAAATGCTTCAGGATTTCCTACATCATCAAAATTCTTTGCAATAAATTTTTCAAAATTGGTTTTATTGGTTTTTTTGTAAAAGTTGTGCACACTTGCCACAAGAGAAGAGTTTGGATTATACTGCAAATCCGAAAGCTTGTTGTTCATCAAAAACGACTTTCCATCTTCGCCTTGCAGAAAGTATCGGTTGGCGAGAATATCGAAGATAAATTCTCTGGTGGTCGGCTTTGTTTCCCAGTCGTATTTTTCACGGGTCTTTTCATTGGTAAAGAAATTTTGGTATTTCTGCATCATTTTTTCTTCAAAAGCTGCCGTTATTTTGGGTTGAGAAACGATATCGTTCAGCATTTTCATTTTTTCAATTTCTCCCAGATAATCGGCATCTGTCGTTTTGATTTTATCTAAAATTCCTTGACTTCCGGCATAATCCCGATTCAAAAACTTCACATAAGCCAAAGAAATCTGCCAAAACTCATCCGAAGATTTTGATTTCACCTTTTCAATAAATTGTTCTAAGCTTTTTGCATAATTTTTAGCCTCCGACTCCTGTTTTTCTGAGTTGTAGCTATCCGAAAATAACGGTAGCCTTTTGTCTTTCTTGTCGCAATTTTTTTCACAATTCATATAAATCGGGAGGAAAGAACGCTCCAGACTGTTGATTGATCTTGCGGTGAGCACTTTTAGAATGTCTGATTGGGAATTGTTGGCATACATTTTTTCCATAAGTGAAACGGGATTGCTGAAACCGTCGTAGGCCAAAAGAAAATAAGCCATGTTTTTTTCTTCCGCCGTTTTTGCCCGTTTTAAAATAGATTCAAAATCTTTGTCTTCGGCCAAAAACATAGAGTTGTAAGCGCTTTCTTTTTTATTTCTGCTGTGACTGAAAACCTGGAAAAAGTTCCAGTTGGCTTCGCTTTTTTGATTTAAACCTCTTTGCGCACCGGCTTTTTGATCCAAAGCATACCAATAAATCGGAGTATCTCTTTTCAGAGGAGTCACCATTTTGTCGAAAGCAGAAATTGCTTCTCTGTAACGATGGGTGTAATGCTGAAAACGCACCAGCTGATATCCGTATCGCAATTTAATCTCAGGATTTTTTGCCGCTTGATACAGCGAGTTTAAAGCAGCTACCGTTTTCTGATAATTCATTGCTGAAGCAGTTTTCAGCGTAATAGGATTTTTATAATCATTGTTTCTGTACACTGTCTGTTCAGTAAATCTCATATAAGGCTCCATATATTTTGCCTGAATGAGATAATCAATGCCCTCTGAAAATCTGGCGTAAAAATCTTTCCCTGTTTTTTTGAATAAATCGTGGGAGAGATTTCCTTTTTTTAAATTATTAAGATGTTTGATGTCGATAATTTTTACCAAAGCATCCGTTTCTTCATAGGTTAATGTGTTTTTAAAATAATTTTGCCAACTTTCAATATTTTCATCTGGAGTAATGGCTTTAGAATCTCCATAAAAAGGACTCGAATAGGTCATTAAAAATGGCTCGTATTGTTTGCTGTGAATAATTTCCTGGGTAAAAATCCCGAAGTATTCAAAATCCGGATCGTACCATCCACAGGCTTTTGAAGTTTGGAGGCCCAAAAAGAAAACAGCTAAAGGAAGAATGATTTTTTTCATTGAAATAATTTTTTGTAACGGTTGATAAACTTGTGGTCTAAATGATAGTATATAAAATTATGTGATTTATTTGTTTTTTCATTAATAAACTTTTGTACCTCCAAAATATCTTCTTCTGCAGTAGTTTCAATCTTGATGGTAAAGCCTTTGTTGAGATACATCCCGAAATGAAAGCCATCTTCATCGACTTCATATGTTGAGTTTTTTATTTTCCTGAATTTTTTCGCCTGCAAATCTTCCTCGGTTAAAGCATTGATGAGTTTATGCTTTCCTAAATGGTTGGTGACGATTCCCCAGGAATATATCGGTAAGGCTACATCAAACTTTACAGGATATTGATTGATATTTTTAAGATAAGCTTTCAAAACATCAACATCCAAAATCGAATTCCTTTCTGAATTTTCGAGTGGGGAAGAGGTAGCGTACGCCATGAGATACATTTTGTCAACCGGCGGAATTCCGGTTTGGGCTTTATCTTTTACCTGATGCAGACGCAGAGTGCAAGTGATTTGTTTTTCCGATACTGCTTTTAGTTTTGATAAAAATTTAAAATAATCATCTTTGGTCTTCATTGTCCAATCGCAATCGATTTGTATTTCCTGTGATATTTTGAATTGAAATTCTTTTTGCTTTTTAATAACTAGGTTATTTACTTTTTCGGCCAGGAAATCAATCTCCTCAGCGGTTATACCATAAAAAGATTCATTTTGTATAAAAACTACAGGTACAATTTCTTTATCCGTTTCAAAGGATTTGTCTTTTGTTATGAGTCCAATTGGTTCAAACTGCCCGTCTTTTTTTTCAATATCAAAAAAACGGGTGTAGAGATAAGAGGTTTGAGCTTTTTGCAAAGCTTTTTTTTCATCAGCATCCAAGCTCAGATGAGTACGCCAATAATAATAGGTGTAGGGAATATTTTTTTCTTCGCTACAGGAAATTATAATCAAAAAAATAATCCAGACAGAAACAATTTTTTTCATCCTTTAAATTTAGGGAAATTCAGCTTAGGCTTTTGTTGGACAACCCAAATTTTTATTTGAAAATTTTGTCAGTGTATTTTAGCTACACTGTGTTAGTTTTATTGCAGTTACTGTATTCATGGGTGAAAAATGCGCTTGTCGTTTCGATGGGAGGTGATTCTATTTCACAGATTTCCACAGCGAGCAAGGAAGACAATAACGCGTTTGGTTATCTTTTAAAGATATGCTCAACCGTCAGAAAGAAAAGGCTCAGAAGGTAGAAAAGCCCGTTTCGCTTCAAAAGATTTTAGATAAAACCCAAAAAATACTTCCTTATGAAGCCGTGACAACGCTCGAACTGCCAAACAAAGACAATCCGAGATTTATGATAACAAAAATCAATACCGACAATTTTCTTGGAGCAATGCTTCCGGATCAAATCAGTTTCGATAAAAAAGGAAATTTGAAATCTAAAGATTTATTTTGGGATAAACCTTTAAATAAACAGTTTACATCAGTCGCCAAACCTTTACATACAGGTGAGATTTTAGGTTTAAAAAGTATTATTTTTTATTTTGTCATCTCTTTCATCGGTTTTTCTCTGCCGATTACTGGTTTTATTTTTTGGTTTAATAAATTAAGGAAAGCTTTGTAACTTTACAGCGTCTGGAAAAATAAGTCATGAGCAAATCAAACAATTCTTTCTTCGAGAAACTGGCCAACAAATCGGCAAAATTTACAGGAAGTTCCACAGCATTTATCGGCGCCTTTCTCATTGTGATCATCTGGGGAATCAGCGGCCCGTTTTTCAAATATTCCGAAACGTGGCAATTGGTCATCAATACAGGCACTACGATTATTACTTTTTTAATGGTCTTTCTCATTCAGAAAGCACAAAATAAAGATTCAAAAGCTATTCAGATCAAGTTGAATGAACTTATTGCATCTCACGAAAAAGCCAGCAACAGAATTGTAGACATCGAAGATCTAACAGAAAAAGAACTGGATCAACTCCATATATATTATGAAAAACTCGCAGATCTTGCAGAAAAAGATTTAGATATTCACGAGTCACATTCTATTGATGCCGCCAAAAAAAATCATTACGATAAATATGATGCATTCAAAAAAAAGCATCAGGCGTGGAAATTAACTCACAACCCCAAAAGCTAAATCTAATCCTTGAATCCAAGTAAGTCATCTCTTTATATTCTCCAAAGCCCTCAATTTCTCCAACTCTCAAACGCTCCCACAATTTTTCTTAGGAGCTATTTCCCGCTGTCCGCTGTATCTTTTGTGAGTCGGTTTCCACTTCGTTCCACCCGTCTCACAAAAGGATGTCGCTGCCATCGGGGCTGGTAACGATGGTGTTTTCAAAGAACTTTAGTTGTCTGGTGGAGTAG
>NZ_JBXUGK010000009.1:0-236221 GCF_057180485.1 Chryseobacterium sp. HNCC26DJ240 | reverse complement strand
TGTCTCAGGCACCCACCACCCATCATCCAACACTCTATATCAATCATCAATCATCAACCATCAATCATTACCTATTACTCATCGCTCATAAAACTTTTGTTTTCAGAAATAAATATTCTTCCTAGCGCGCTTCCCTAGCCCAGATAGGAGCGGCATCATTTTTTTTCTTGCATAAATATGTAAATCAGCACAATAGTCGGCGACAAAAAAGATACAGCGGATAGCAGGAAATAGCTCCTAAAAAAAGACTTCATTTTCATGAGATCTTATTATTATTATTATTATTATTATTATTATCTTTTAAGCCCAATGGGGATCGGTGACGGTAGGCTTTCCGGAGTCTATTCTGCCAGCAAAATGCCAAATGCAGTTTTCTGATTTTATTTCAATATCATACCAACCTTTCATCTTTCCTAAATCAAATGATAAATTTTGTTCTCCGGATTTGATTTCCAGTTTTTGCTGGTTATTTTCGTATTTGTTTTCTATGTGAATTGTAAGAGGTTTTTTGGATAGGGAATTCAGTTTTATTTCAATTTTGTTTTCATAAGTTTTATTGAAAAGCTGTACTTCTACCTGAGATTTTTCTTGCCCTCTAAATTTTCTTACGAATCCGTTTGGACCTAAAATTTCGTAATTATAATTTTCATCTTTTGCTCTGTGCTGAATCTGTTTTTGGGCATAAAGGGCATAGGAGAAGAAGTGGTCTTTTGAATTCAACTCAGTTCTGTCGTATATCAGCAAAGGTACTGCGGTGTCGGTAAGATTGGTCATTTGGATTTCTCCGTTGATGAAATTCACCTGAAAATTGTACGGTAAAGGATTGGATGGCTTGATTCCTCTTTCCTGAACTTTTAACAACTCAGGTGTTAACTCATTTTCAGAATACCATTTGAGATTGGGTGTAGGTTTGTTTTTTGCTGAATTAATGGTTTGTGCGTATTTTTTCTGATCTAAGTAATCCATTTTAGGAATTTTGCTTTCAGATTTGTTGAAAGCCGATGTCAAATCACCGCAGATTGCTCTTCGCCAGTCACTGATGTTTTCTACAGTTACATCTTTGTTATATTTTTTCTGAATGAATTTTTCTAAAAATTGTAAAACCGAAGTGTGGTCGGAAACCTGAGAGTTCACAAATCCACCTTTCGTCCAGGGTGAAGCTATAATCATTGGAACACGGAATCCTAAACCAACTGTTCCTTCGATTCTTTCATTATCACGAAGATCGTGAGTCGTCATATATGCCTGATTTTTGTTCACATATTCCGCTCCTTCTTTTCCGTTCATATCAACGGGTTGATTGGGGTTTAGAGGTGGTGCAAAAGGAATAACGTGATCGAAATAGCCATCATTTTCATCATAATTAATAATGAAAATTGTTTTCTTCCACGTTTCAGGATCTTTCGTTAAAATATTCAGAACTTCAGAAATATACCAAGCTCCGTACCAAGGAGAACTCGGATGATCGGAAAATCTTTCGGGTGCAACCAACCACGAAACTGTAGGAAGTTTTTTATCGGAACCATCTTTTCTGAACTGATGCAAAACATCACCTTTTGGAACAACCAGTCTTTCTCCGTTTTCATCTTTTCCTATTTCGACATTCCAGTAATCAGGATCATCAGAATTTATTGTAAATGCTTTTTCGTGTAGATTTTTTTCTCTTTGAGAAAGTTTTGAATAATTATCAGGATGATATTTTATTAAATCTTCCTCAAGTTGTTTAATTAAATTTTCAAAGTGTTCTTTATTTTTCGGATTTTTCCCGATTTCAGTTTTTAAATGATTAATGAGATTCGGTATATTTTGATGATATCCTTTCGAAAACTTCACATTAAAATTAGAAAACCATTCAATCGGATTATCGGTAAAATTACTCAACCAGGATTCTTCTTCACCCGGCATTCCTTTTGGAAGACTGATTTCGTTCTGATAAATGCGCCACGAAACATTTTGCTCTTCTAAAATTTCAGGAAAACTTTTCCATTTTGCCTGTTTGTTTTTATCATAATCGATGTTATCATTATAAACATTGGCTTTTACTTTTCCGTTTTGCTGTTCACGAATGGTCCCTGACCAAAGAAATAATCTGTTGGGCGTAGTTCCTGTTAAAGACGAACAAAAATATTGGTCAAAAATGGTAAACGAATCTGCTAACTGATAATAAAAAGGCAAGTCTTCACGGTTATAATAACCCAAAGTCAGAGGCATTTCTTTATACTCTTTATTTCCGGAAGCTTTTGCCTGAAGCCATTTGTCATACTTCATTCCATTCAGAGCATGTTGCTGGTCAGACCAGGAATGCGGTAGCGAACTCATCCAGGTTGATTTTGTATTTTTTAAATCTAATCTTCCCGGAGCGGCGTATTTTCCCTCATTATTTTTCTGAAAAAACACAGAATGGCCATCTTCTTTTATGAATGCTGTCTGATCCAAAAACCCGCGAACTCCCTTCAAGGCTCCGAAAGCGTGATCAAAAGAACGGTTTTCCTGCATCAAAATAACGACGTGTTCTGCGTCATAAAATGTAGATCCCGCTGCGGCATCTATTGCCATAGCCTTTGATATTGCAGGATGAAGCATACCTGAAGTTCCGAGCCCGGCCATTAAAATCCCGGATTTTTCTAAAAATTCTCTTCTGTTCATTTTGAAAATAGTTAATAAGAAAGAAACCGCAAGTTATGATGATCATCTTACGGTTTCTTCAATTTAATATTATAAAATTGTTAGCTTTCTTACTGCAACCACCATGGTTTTGAAGTAATATTGTCCTGACCGTTGTATTGCGCAGTCAGTGCAGCCTGTAAATTAGTATTGTTGTAATTGTATTCCACCTGTGGATATCTGAATCTTGAAGGTGCGGTAACTCCAGTCTGCAAAGGTAAATTCGGGTAGCCTGTTCTCAAATAATCCTGATAGGAAGTCCACTGTCCCTGGTGGAACATCGTCATGTATTTTTGGGTAATAATTTTCTCCAGCTGAGTCTGAAGCGGGGCGGTATTATTATAAACCACCAGTGAACTGGCAAGATAATTATCAACATTAAATCCGGTAAAATAAAGATTCGGATTTTTTACATACGTCTGGTAAAACTGAAAACTTGCTTTGATAGCATTATCATAATGGGTTTTGGCTGATCCCGAAATCCATCCTCTTGCTGTTGCTTCGGCTAAAATAAATTCCAATTCAGCGTAAGAAAGAATATTGGAAGGCTCATTGATAGCGTCTTTATAAAATCTTTCGTTGACTTTTGAAATATTTTTAGCGGTAATCAAAGCAGCATTATCAGCATAAGGCGAAGTAGGATTTCCGCCGTTGTAGCCGTTAAAATTGGTAATTGCCAAACCATTTTCTTTTGCTGAAGTGGTCTGTTCTGCAAAAGTGAAAATTCTGGGATCCTGTCGGTCTTTGAACATATTGATGAAATAATTCGCCATGTACAAGCTGGAACCGTAGCCGCTGCTGTTGAATGTCGTGTAACGGCTGTCTGCAGCATCAGCAAATTTCAGTTCACCATTATCCTGAATGGATGTCATTAAAGTCTGGCTTCCCGCAATTGAAGCAAACTCGGTAGCGATATTGATTCCTCCAACGGTTGTTTTTTTAGATAAAGTCAGCAGAACTTTCAGACGGAAAGAGTTGATAAGCTTTTTCCATTTTGTAGCATCACCGTTGAATATGATATCCCCTGCAATGGCATCTGAAGAATTAATTAATGCGTTGGCATCTTTCAGTTCATTTAAAATTCCTGCCATTACGGTTTCCTGACTGTCGTATTTCGGTTGTGTAATTCCTGACTCCCCTTTTACGGCTTCAGTGTACGGAATGCTTCCGAATTTTAAACTTAAATTATAGAAATGAAAAGCTCTGTAAAACTTTCCGATAGCCTGATAATTTTTGTTATTGATTCTTTCACCTTCCTGCATCATTTTCATTGTATTCAAAAGATCTGTGCTGTAGGTATTGAAAGACGCATCGTTCCATTTCATGTATTGGTAAACATTCTCCCCGTCAGTACCAATCAGCATTCTTGAAGCATACATCGGATCTCCCTGAACACCAAAGGCATTTTTAGAAACATAAGTCAAAAGATATTGAGGGTCGATATTTGCCTGATCATTCGGGTTTTCGTTGATTTTATCCAGATTGGTTTCACATGATGAAAGTGAAAATAGTCCAACTGCAAAAACGGCTATTTTGAAGATATTGTTTTTCATTTGTTTTAATTAAAATTTAAGGTTAAACCCAATTCCGAACCATCTGCTTGAAGGATCCTGAATATCATTTCCTGAACCTGAAGTCTGGCTTCCAATCTGGAAATCGGGATCTGAATATAGATTTTTAGATTTTTTCCACATCGCTAAATTATATCCTGAAATATTAGCGGTAAAGTTTTTCACAAAACCATTCGGATTCAGTAAATGAGAGAAATCATATTCTAAAACTAGTGATCTTAGCTTAACAAAAGTTCTGTCGAAAACATTCGCAAACAATTCGCTTTCGTCTTCGGTAACTCTCGCCTGATAAGGATAATTCTGAGCATAACTCTGGAAACTGATTGGTGTAGTGTGAGTAGTGTAAGCTCCTGTAGAAGCGTTATAATTTACGCCATCCGGCACAAAGAAATAAGTTCCGGGGTTTGCATATTCAATGTCTCTGTACTCTGTAGAGTTCGGATGTTTTCCACCCCACCACATTTTTTCTACGACCTGAGATCTCATTACACCACCGATGCTTCCGTCGATTCCGATGTTTAAACTTAGTTTTTTGTATTTGAATGTGTTGTTAAAACCAAAAGTCCAGTCCGGTCCGAAATGACCGAGATTGCTCGGCGTTGTTGCTCTTGTCGGCATTCCGGTGGTTGCGTCTAGTATTACTTTTCCATCAGGAGATTTTTGCCATGTTGTGTCATAATAAGTGTCCATTCTTTCACCCAACTTGATGTTGTTGTAGTTGGACATTCCTCCGTAGATTTCCGTTAATGTTTTTTCGTAGGTACTCCAGTTGATCAACGATCTCCATGTGAAGTTGGTAGATTTTACAGGAACTAAACCTAATGAAATTTCAAAACCTTTTGTGGTATATTCGTTTCCGTTCACGTTTTGCGAAGTAAATCCTGAAGAAGGCGTACTTGGAAACTGAAGAATATTGTCGTAATCTAAAGTTCTGAAATACGTAGCGTCTAAGGTCAAACGATTATTAAACAAACCTGCCGTTAAACCGATTTCGTAAGATTCTGTCTGTTCCGGTTTTAATGAATTTTCATAATTCAAAGTAGTCGGATAATAGAACGTTGGGTTTCCGTTGAAACTGATTCCGTTGTTGTTCAAATAGTAATTTCTGATGGCATAAGGCTGGAAGTCATACGCTACTTTTGCCCACGACCCTGAAACTTTCAGCAGATTGATGGATTCAGGCATTTTAACCAAATTAGAAATGACTGCACTTATCGAAGCAGAAGGATAGAAATAGGATCTGTTTTCTTTAGGCAAAGTAGAAGACCAGTCATTTCTACCTGAAACGTTGATGAAGAAAGCATTGTACAAGCTGATATCAATCGTTCCGTATGTTGAGTAGATTAATTTTTCTTTTAAATAATCATAGTATTTCACAGCTCCGGTTGAATTTTCTAATGAATATACTTCAGGGATTTTCAAACCATCTGTAGAAGCATCATCCTGATTATTTTTATAGTAAAAAGTCGACGCACCTGCATTTATACTGAAATCAAAATTATCAGAAATCTTCTTTTTATAAGTTGCGAGAACATCGGAGTTCATATTCCATGTCTTTCTGTCATTCAAAAGGTAACCTCCATTCCTGGGGGCACTGTAATTGAAATAAGAATAAGGACTCAAAATCTCCTGTTTGTTGTGATTTTCAACAATAGAAGCTCTTCCTTTGATTGATAAATCTTCTGTCGCTTTATATTCTAAACTCGTTTGAGCATTAAGGATATTCGTACGGTTTTTATTTTTATATTTTTCAGCTCCAAACCAAGGGTTGTTGTACCAGGCGTAGTTCCAGTTGGCCTGCGTTTTCCCTTCCTGACCGGGAACCCAAAGATTGTTTCTTAGTGCATTTCCGTCAACGTCACCTCCCATCCAGATTAAAATGGTGTACATGTGACCACTCGGGTTGTAATCATAATTAGGAATATTTGGAGTGAAAGTTTGGTTGAAACTTAATTTAGTATCGAAAATCAACTTCTTTCCAAAATAGTTTTGAGATGCAAAGTTAATCCCGTATCGCTGCAAATACGCTTCAGGAATTCTGTCATCATAATTCATAAAGTTCCCGGAAAGACGGTAAGAATCTTTATTGTGCTTATAACTGATTGCAAAATTATTGTTGTTGATGACCGCAGGTTTCATAAACGTGTTTAAGTTGTCATGATACGTCCAGTCGATTGGGACTCTTTCGTACCTTGATTTGTCGTTGTACATGCTTCCTGCTACAGTTCCGTACCATTCGATGATTTGTCCGGTCTGTTTATCACGAATCGGGCTGTTCCACTGCGCTATTTTTAATCCCGGAGTAAATTTTGGTCCCCAAATCATATCACCGTCATTCACACCGCCATCGGCTCCGTCCCAGAATTCATATTTTCCCTGTGAACCGTTTCCGTATTCAGTCTGAGTTTCCGGAAGATTGGTAAATCCTGCCGTAATCATCGTGTTTTGCGAAAAATCAACAGAGAAACCTTGTTTCTTAGCATTTTTTGTTGTGATTAATACAGCGCCGTAACG
The DNA here is from genome assembly GCF_057180485.1 of Chryseobacterium sp. HNCC26DJ240. Classification (NCBI taxonomy): domain Bacteria; kingdom Pseudomonadati; phylum Bacteroidota; class Flavobacteriia; order Flavobacteriales; family Weeksellaceae; genus Chryseobacterium; species Chryseobacterium sp. HNCC26DJ240. Next base: position 229,472 of record NZ_JBXUGK010000009.1, on the reverse strand, counting down.
ACCTCTGGAACCGTAAAGTGCAGAAGCAGTTGCTCCTTTCAGCACGTTGATATTTAAGATATTATTAGGGTCTAAATTTTGAAAAACTTCAGCTTCTACAATCACTCCATCGATTACATACACCAAATTGGTATTTCCTCTCAAAGAAAAGACAGGTTTCTGCTGCATTCCCGTAGGATTCGAAACATTTAAACCCGCAACCTGACCGGAAAATAAATTTCCTAAACTAGGTGTAGTGATTGTTTCAAATTGTTTTGTATTGACTTCCTGAGTGGCATAACCCAGTTTTTCTTTCTTTTTTTCGATTCCTAAAGCGGTAATTACTACGCCTTCAATCTGCTTTTCACTTGCTTTTTTAAGGACGATAGAATAATTTCTTCTCGAAGAAACTTCCACCGTGTAAAGTGAATAGTCTGAAGTGTAAAATTCTAAGATATCCTTTGGATTGGCAGAAATGGTAAAATTTCCGTTTTCATCAGAAGTTGCAGTGTTGCCCGTATTTTTGTCGGTAATATTTACTCCCGAAACTACAGTTCCTTCTTCTGTTTTTACAGTTCCGGTAATTTGAGTTTCCTGTGCGCTCAGATAAAGCGGAAGCAACAATACCGAAAATGTGGCTAAAGTTTTTTTCATTTTCTAAATTTGACTGCAAATTTAAAGAGGCTCTGTTACTTAGATTTTAACACTTTATTACAATAAAAATATCATTTCAATAGGAGACAATAGAAAATTTAATAGAATAGTAAACGTAAATTTTGTGGTAGATAAAAGATTTTTTGTTTTTTATAATTATAAACACCGTATTTTAGACGTTTTCTGAAAGTATTTAGATTACTTGCTACATTTTGATCCAGATTGATTTGTGTTATAAAATTTCAAATATCAAACTTCAAATCTCAAATCATATCTATTAACAAATGGTAAAATAGACTAAATCTCTCATCACTCTCAAAATTTATGTCGTAACTTTATCTTATGAAAGAAAGAATTGTAAGCGGTTTCAGATTTGAAAATTATAAAGCACCGGAACTCTCAGTTTTCGACAGGCTGCTGGAGATTTTCACTGATCTTTTAACCCATACTTCAGGAGATTTTGATGAAGCTATAGAATGGCTGAGAATGCTGGATGAGGAATATAAACTGACCACTCCCGAATATTCTATCGATGATTTTATTGAAGATTTAAAAAAGAAAGGTTTTATTCGTGAAGAGATAAGACCCGACGGATCTGGAGATGGTGTGACTTTGAGCGCCAAAATGGAACAGAATATCCGAAAGCAGGCACTTAAACAAATCTTCGGAAACATAGCCAAAAGCGGAATTGGAAATCACAAAACCAATAAAAGCGGAACGGGCGAAGACAGCACAGGAGAATTTCGAAACTACAATTTTGGCGATTCTCTGGAGAAAATCTCAATGACGGAAAGTCTGAAAAATGCCCAAATCAACAATGGTGTCGGAGATTTTCATTTAACCGAAGACGATTTGATTGTGGAAGACAGCATTCATCAGTCACAAATGAGTACTGTTTTAATGATAGATATCAGCCACAGCATGATTCTCTATGGTGAAGACCGAATAACACCTGCCAAAAAAGTGGCGATGGCTCTTGCCGAATTAATCACGACCCGATATCCGAAAGATACTTTAGACATCATCGTTTTTGGAAATGATGCCTGGCCTGTTAAAATTCAGGAATTACCGTACTTGCAGGTAGGCCCTTTCCATACCAATACCGTTGCAGGACTTCAACTTGCGATGGATATTTTGCGTAGAAAACGAAATACCAACAAGCAGATTTTCATGATTACTGATGGTAAACCAAGTTGTGTGCGTGAACCAGACGGCACTTACTACAAAAATTCTTATGGTTTAGATGAATATGTAGTTCAGAAATGTTACAATATGGCGGCACAGGCTCGTAGATTACATATTCCAATCACTACATTTATGATTGCTCAGGATTCTTACCTTCAGCAGTTCGTCAATGAATTCACACAAGCCAACCAAGGGAAAGCTTTCTATACCGGATTGAACGGTTTGGGAGAAATGATTTTTCATGATTACGAGGCAAACCGTAAAAAAAGAATTCGCTAAAATTTAAATTTTTAATGCTGAAACAGGCATTTTCATAATAATATTAAATCAGATTTTAAATACAATGACAGCAAAACCAGATATCAAAACACTAGGTTCGCTAAAGGCATCAGGCTATAAAGTAAAGAGCATTAAAGATGAATTAAGAGAAAATTTAATAATCAAAATCCGCAATAAAGAAACAGTTTTCGAAGGGATTTTTGGGTATGAAGATACCGTAATTCCGCAATTAGAGCAGGCAATTTTAAGCCGTCATAATATCAATCTACTTGGTTTGAGAGGTCAGGCAAAAACAAGATTGGCGAGAATGATGACAACGCTTCTGGATGAATGGATTCCTTTCGTAGCAGGAAGTGAAATCAACGATGACCCTTTAAAACCAATTTCAAGATTTGCGAAAGAATTAATTGAAACCGAAGGCGACAACACGCCAATAGAATGGCTTCACCGTGATGACAGATTTTTTGAAAAACTGGCAACTCCGGACGTGACGGTTGCCGATTTGATTGGAGATATAGATCCCATCAAAGCCGCGAATCTTAAACTTTCTTACGCAGACGACCGTGTTATTCATTTTGGGATGATCCCAAGAGCCAATAGATGTATTTTTGTAATTAATGAATTACCAGATTTACAGGCGAGAATTCAGGTTTCCCTGTTTAATATTTTGCAGGAAGGCGATGTCCAGATCAGAGGTTTTAAAGTGAGAATGCCTTTGGATCTTCAGTTTGTATTTACTGCGAATCCGGAAGATTATACCAACAGAGGAAGCATTGTGACTCCTTTAAAAGACCGTATCGGTTCTCAGATTTTAACGCACTATCCTGAAAATATCAATACTGCCAAAGAAATTACCAAGTATGAATCTTCGCTTGATGAAAGACAGAACGAAACAATTTATGTTCCCGAACTCGCAAAAGATCTTTTAGAGCAAATCGGTTTTGAAGCTCGTGAAAGTGAATATGTAGACGCTAAAAGCGGTGTGAGTGCAAGAATGAGCATCACTGCTTTTGAAAATCTTCTGAGTACAGCGGAGAGACGTGCTTTGATTATAGGAGCTGAAAAAACAAATGTGAGATTGAGCGATTTTGTGGGAATTATTCCTGCTATCACAGGGAAAGTTGAATTGGTGTACGAAGGTGAGCAGGAAGGTGCCGAGTTTGTCGCTGAAATGTTGATTGATAATGCTGTAAGAACACTTTTCGCATTGAATTTTCCGAAGATAGAAAAGTTGCACCGCAAAGATGCTCCAACGGCTTATGATTCCATAATCGAATGGTTTTTAGATGATAAAGGCTTTCTGGAAATTACTGACGATGCTTCAGACGAAAATTATGTGAACCAACTCAACAAAATTGAACCTTTGCATGATTTGATTAAAAAGTATCAACCTGAGACTAAAGCAGAAGATCAGTTGTTTCTGAAGGAATTTGTTCTTTGGGGATTGGCTGTCAATAAAAAATTAAATAAAGAAAGATTTAAAACCGGAGTTTTCTTTTCGTAATAATCATCAATTTAACATAATAAAAAAGCTTGAAATATTGTATTTCAAGCTTTTTTTATAGTAAAAAATAATCTTAAGGGTTGTAATTAGGCTGTTTCCAGCGTTTTTCTGTCATCAAGAAGTTCGAAGTGAAACCTGATGTTGGCAATGTTTTTCCAGGTCGCATATTTAAATAAAATAAAACCGAAACACATTCCTAATGTATTAAGAAATACATCATCAATGTCTGCAACTCCTCGTCCTGAAATGTATTGCGTAGATTCAATAATCGTTATTGTAACCAGGAAAAATGCTGTGATGGGCACCAGCGAATTAAATTTTCTGATACACAAACCCAGCCAGCCAAAAGGGCTGAACACAAAAACATTCCCGATAATGTTGACTAAAAACGCTTCGCCATCTACGTCATCTGTGAAAAAATGTTCAATCGTAATAAACGGTCGCATCTGTAAATACGATATTTCTGAGGCTTCTCTTCCGGAAGCAAAAAACATCATATAAAGTAAAAAAATTGTATAAAGGCTGATAAAAACCACAAAATATCTTCTCATAACTCAATCGCATCATATTAACTATTCTAAAGTGGTTATTAAGGGGTAATTATTACTTAACAATAATCTTTCCTTTTTTCTTTTTGAAACAGTTTTTTATGATTCTTTAGAATTATTTAACATAATATATGAAATTTTGAGTGTTATAAATTTCAAATTTTGCTGATGGATAAAGGTTTTACTAATTTTATATTAAGATTTTGTAAAACTTAACATAAAATATTTTGAAGTAAATCAAGCTTAAAAATAATTATTTTTTTCCTTGGTTTTGCTGGTAGCTTCCCTGAATGTATTTTCGCTGTTCGATTTTTTCGACCTTAGGAAACCAGACTTTTTCTCCAAAAGTTCTCGTGATAATTGATGTGCAAAGTGATATTTTGTTGATAATTTTTACTTCCACAGAATTAATGACCGAATTTGGATTATTGGTAAATTGAGGAATTTTTTCTTCGGACTCTTTCGCAGAACCGTCTGCATAAAACGCTTTCCATTGATAAGTATATTTTTGTGAGCTTACATTCGGGAAAAAAGACATTGTATTTTCGTCTACTTTTACATCTTTAAAATCTGTAATTTCCACATCACACTTTTTTTCTTTCACTTGCGACGGATTTTGGATTTCAATATCTCTTTCGCAAGTCAAATTTCCGTCAGCGGTTTCTACCGTTAAACTTATTCTTGCTGTTCCCGCTTTCAGGGCTTTTAACGAAATTTGTCCCTCCGCTGAAGACTGTACAGAAAGAAAATCTTCAGAAGAAATTTTCCATAAATAGCAATCTGAACATTTTGCGGCGGTGTCTGACATGAGCTGGAAACTGTCGCCCACTTTTACAGTTGGTGAGCCCAAAATCTGGCATTGTGCCGAAAGAAAGAGACTCGTTACAGTGAGAGTTAGAGTTAGTAAAGTTTTCATAGTTTTTAGTTTATGTAAAATTAAAAAAAATTCTTCATCGGGTATTTTATCAAATACATTGCAAAAACCATACTTTAAAATTAATTTACAATTTTAAAAACAAGAAAGCCCTGCAATCCGCAAGGCTTTTGATGAAATTTTAGAAACAATTAAATGAAATCAGACCTGTATTACTCCCAAATTAAATTTTTCAGTAATTGGAGAATGATCTGCCGCTTCAATTCCCATCGAAATCCATTTTCTGGTATCTACAGGATTGATAATCGCGTCTGTCCACAATCTTGAAGCTGCATAAGTCGCTTCAGTTTGTTTCTGATATTTTTTTGTAATAGAATCAAGAATTTCTTTGTGCTCTTCTGGAGTAATTTCCTTACCCTGTTTTTTCAGAGTCGATTCCTGAATTTGCGCTAGAACTTTTGCCGCCTGAGAACCGCCCATCACTGCCAGATCTGCCCATGGCCAAGCCACAATTAATCTCGGATCGTACGCTTTTCCACACATGGCGTAATTTCCGGCACCATAAGAATTTCCAGTGATAATTGTGAATTTTGGAACTACGGAATTGGAAACAGCGTTCACCATTTTAGCTCCGTCTTTAATGATTCCGCCATGTTCAGACTTTGAACCGACCATAAATCCGGTTACATCCTGAAGGAAGATCAAAGGAATTTTTCTTTGATTACAGTTAGCAATAAATCTCGTTGCTTTATCGGCAGAATCAGAATAAATTACACCACCAAACTGCATTTCGCCTTTACCGCTTTTTACCAGTTTTCTCTGGTTGGCAACAATCCCTACAGACCAGCCATCAACTCGAGCCGTTGCGCAGATAATGCTTTTACCGTAATCGGGTTTGTATTCTTCAAATTCAGAATTGTCAACAATACATTTGATGATTTCTAAAGTATCGTATTGTTCAGCTCTCGAAACAGGCATAATTCCGAAAATATTCTCTGGATTTTCTTTTGGTGGAGCACTTTCTATTCTGTCAAAACCTGCTTTATCGTAACTTCCGACAGATTTCATAATATTTTTAATTCTGTTTAAAGCATCTTTATCGTCTTTCGCTTTGTAATCGGTCACTCCTGAAATAGAGCAGTGAGTTGTTGCTCCGCCCAAAGTTTCGTTATCAATAGTTTCACCAATCGCCGCTTTTACCAGATAACTTCCGGCTAAGAAAATCGAACCTGTTTTGTCCACAATCATCGCTTCGTCGCTCATAATCGGAAGGTAAGCTCCACCGGCAACACAACTTCCCATCACCGCAGAAATCTGAATAATTCCGGCAGCACTCATTTTAGCATTATTTCTGAAAATTCTTCCGAACATTTCTTTATCAGGGAAAATCTCGTCCTGCATCGGAAGATAAACTCCAGCAGAATCTACTAAATAAATGATTGGAAGTCTGTTTTCCATGGCGATTTCCTGAGCTCTGAGGTTTTTCTTTCCCGTAATTGGGAACCAAGCTCCGGCTTTTACAGATGCATCATTGGCAACAACCAAGCATTGTTTCCCCGAAACGTAACCCATCACTACAACTACGCCACCACTCGGGCATCCACCGTGCTCTTCATACATTTCGTAGCCTGCAAAACCTCCTATTTCTATAGAATCTGAATCTTTATCCAGAAGATATTCAATTCTTTCTCTGGCGGTCATTTTTCCTTCGTCACGTAGCTTCTGCAGTCGTTTTTCGCCACCGCCTTTCTTTATTTCTTTAAAAATTCTGTTGATTTCAGAAAGTTTGAGTTTATTTTGATCTTCTCTTTTATTGAATTCTAAATCCATTAAATTTTATTTTATTGCGTTTTTAAATATACTACTTTTAGATAAATGAAATAAACAGGGTTGTTTTTGAGGTCAAATATGTGGTATTCAGAAATTTATGAAAGATTTAACTATGCGGTACTTTTATTTTGGCAATACTTTTGCTAATTTTACAGTAGAGATAAACGGGATAGCATCTCAGTTTACGCTCTAAGTTCCTAGTTTATTTTTTTAATAGTTTATTATTTGAAGGCCCTGAAAGTTTCATAGATTTTCAGGGTTTTTTGTATATAAATTTCTCTGTTGTAGGTAATGTTTTATAATTATTAGTTCAGTTATTAATTTTTTAAAATGAGTAATTACTTATAATTCTATTGACTTCCTATTGCTGCTTTGCAGGGCAGATTTTCGCTAAAAATACAGTTCTATTTAGTATATTCGTGGATTGGTGAAAAAAAATCAATCATGAAAATCAAACTGTTCATTTTTTCTTTAATTGCTGTTTCGGGCTATTCGCAAAATTCAAATCCAAGTTACAGGGAAGTTGTTTCGAAATTTTTTAATGGTTACGATATAGAATCTGTCGAAGATAAAGCAAGGATATCTTTTGAAAAAAGAGTAGTGGGCTGGAACGTTCTGGCTATTGATCATACTTCTAATGACACAATCAGACAACTTTTTTGGGACAGTAAGCTACAGAAATTCAATAAAATTCAATTTCCTTTAAAAGATAACAACACGGAAACTCCTGAACGCATTAAAAATTTTATAAATACAAGGTCTAATGATGATCAGAATTTTAATCAGCTTCCATTTTACGGATATGTTGGTTGGAGCAGTGATATCATCAAGTTGTACGAAAATAAAAAACCATTGTCTGATAACGAATTATATTCTCTGGGTTACGCATATTCAAATTATGCAAACGATTTGATGAATAACAATTATGACTTTTCTGATAAAAAAGTTGGGTTTAATCTGGGGTTTTCAAAAAATTCACTTACAGATAATCAGTTGAAAACTTATTTATTCTATCAAAACAAAGCAATAAATTCTTTTTTTGAATTGTATAAAAGAAATCCTGATTTTAAAGCCATTCCCGGTCAAATCGGGATTAAATATTTTAATGAAATCGCTTTCAGCTTTTTGAATCTTAGAATTTATCAAAACGAAGAAACTGCTATGAAACAGATTCTTGGTAAAAATATGTATTCGGAAAATTTTAAGATGTATGCTAAAAACATTTTAGATTCTTGTGAAAAAAATGCCATTTTGTTTACTGCAGGAGATTCCGACACTTTTTCGGTATTGATTTATCAGGCACAAAATAATTACAGAACCGATGTTTTGGTTGTATCTTCCACAATGCTGCAAGACAGCCGCTATGCCATCGTCATGATGGATAAAGTTTTAGATGCTGATGGAATTCCACTTTCCATAAACACCAATTTTGTTAAAGATAAACAAAGTGAAGTTTTGTTGCTCGACGGCACAAGTGAAGAAATTTCAATTAAAAATTTAAACGCAGTTATTTCTGATAAAAATAATGTTTTTCAGGCTTCTTCCGTTTCTTATGCTTACAAAATAATTCCATCCCATGATTTCACGTTTAAAAATGAAAATACTCTTTTGAACTGGAAAATAGATAGCAACAGTTTATACAGAAATCAATTGCTGATTTTAGATATTATTGCTACTAACAATTGGAGAAGACCTGTTTATTTCACTCCGGACGGTAGCCAGGAAAATTATGTAGGATTATCTGAATATTTGCAATATGAAGGTTTGATTTATAAATTAACTTCAAAAAAAGGCAGTGATTCTGATGAAATAGGATATGTAAATCCTGCAAAACTTGAACAGAATATGAAAGGCCTGCATCAATTTGTTGATAAAACAAACCTGCCTGTTGAAGAAAGAAGAATAACTTTTGACTATCGGGAAATGTACTTCAGATTAGCAGATTATTATTTTAATAAAAAAGATTTTCGGAAAAGTGAACAAATTTTAGATGAAGGTTTAAAATTATATCCAAACGAACTGGCCTATTTTGGTTTTGAAACAATACAATTTGTGGATATGTATTATAAATTGAAATCGTTTTCAAAAGGAAAAGCGTTAGAGAAGAGGATTCTTCAGAATATAGAAACTAGGTATGACAACTACGGATTTCTTAGTAATGAAGAGAGAACAGAAAAATATAATAAGCTTAAGAAAAACTTAGAACTAATGAGAAAGTACTACGAAGTAAACTGATTTTAAAGGTTACTGTAAGTAAATTTTAATCTTGCATTTCCAGATGTTTTTAATTTTCATGGGATTCAAAAGTCGCCTGATTCTATGAAACAAAAAAATAATATTTTTAAAAGAATTGCAGTTATATATTTTGCAATATGTGCGAGTTTTACTGAAACCTATTCGTAAATTTGCTCGTTAAAAATTTGATAAATAAAAGCATGCAAAAATTAGCACTTTTCAGATTGCATTTGATTGTTTTTTTGTGGGGATTTACTGCAATTTTGGGAAAACTGATTACTGCCAACGCTCATATTCTTGTATTTTACAGGATGCTGTTTGCTGCAATTTGCCTTTTTGTTTTCATTAGAGTTTTCAAAAAAGAAAGCATCAAAATTTCGAAAAAACTTTTTTTTCAGCTTGCAGCGATTGGTTTTGCGATGGCCTTGCATTGGCTCTGTTTTTTTTATTCCATTAAAGTTTCCAACGTTTCTATTGCGTTGAGTTGCCTTTCATTATCAACATTATTTGCAGCGATTTTAGAGCCTTTGGTTTTTAAACGTAAAGTCGATATTTCGGAAGTCGTCATGGGAGCTGTAATTGTAACTTGCATTCTTCTTATTTTTAAAACAGAGTTCCAATATAAAGAAGGTATTTTCTTTGGGATTTTGTGTGCAGTATTCGGGACGATATTTTCGGTATTTAATGGGAAAATGTTTGGAAAAACCAGTTCGGGGAATATTATTTTTTACGAAATTTTCAGTGGATGGTTTATTTTATCATTATTTTATCTGTTTTCAGGGCAAATATTTCAAATGAATGAAATAAATTACCGAGATTTGTCGTTAATAGCCTTGTTGGCAAGTGTTTTCACAGCATTCCCGATGCTGGAATCGGTAAATCTGATGAAATATATTTCGCCGTTTACTTTAATTTTAACAGTAAATTTAGAACCAGTCTACGGAATTATATTAGCTTTTTTTATCTTTGGGGAATCAGAACACATGAGCCCGGTATTTTACATCGCTTCATTGGTAATGATTTTGGCTATTGTAGTCAACGGTTTTATAAAAGCAAAAAAACAAAAACAACTCAAATAAGCATCAATTTATATGATGAAAAAATATTTTTTACTGGTTTTCTCATTGGCTTTTGGGATTTCTCAGGCACAGATTGTAAGAAAATATTCCAACGAATTCCTTAATATCGGTGCAGGCGCAAGAGGTTTAGGGATGGGTGGAGCTGTAATTTCCAACCAAGACGACGTGTACTCGCCAATGTGGAACCCTGCAGGTCTTTTGGGTATTCAAAAAGACTGGCAAGGCGCAGCGATGCACGCAGAATATTTCGAATCGATTGCGAAATACGATTATCTGGCTTACGCTAAAGTTTTGGAAAACGGTGTTTTCGGAGTTTCAGTAGTAAGATTGGGGGTTGATAATATTTTAAATACAACCCAGTTAATCGATGCTGAAGGAAATATTGATTACGACAAAATCACCCAGTTTTCGCAATCAGATTACGCAGGAATTTTATCTTACGCATTCCGTCCGGGTGGAAGTGAAAATCTTGACGTAGGGGTTAATGCCAAAATTGTTTACAGAAATGTAGGGAAATTTGCCAGCGGTTATGGTTTCGGTTTTGATGTCGGAGCAATCTATAAATTGGACAGCGGTTACAAAATCGGTGCAATGCTGAGAGATGCGACAACTACTGTCAACTTCTGGAATGTAAATCAAAAAGAATTGTCAACCGTGGTGAACGGGGAAGAATTTAACCCTGCACCTACCGATAAAATGGAATTAACGATGCCTAAATTAAACATGGGTGTCAGCAAAAATTTTGCCATCAACAATACCATGTACATTCTTCCGGAAGCGGGAATCAATGTAGATTTTGCGAAAACGGCAGCTTTGCTTTCAACTGATTTTGCAAGTATCACGCCTTATGCAGGAGCAGAATTCGGGTACCAAAAAATGATTTTTGTGCGTCTTGGGGTCAACAGATTCCAGTCGATTACAGATATTGAAGATTTAAGCAGAAAAGTTTCTTTCCAACCGAGTGCGGGTATTGGTATCCGTTACAGAGGTTTAACGTTGGATTATGCCATCAGCAACTCAGGTATTGGAGCATCCAATTTTTACTCAAATTTCTTTTCTTTAAAGCTTGACATCGGAGAGTTTAGAAATGATTAATAGTGGTTTGGGAAAATTTCCTAATTCATATTTAATAAATACCCATCTAGGTTTTTAGTAGATTTTTTCCTGAAGTTTCAGGGGTAAAATTCTCTGAAAATGTAACAAAATTACTCCCTTTTAGGGTCGGGGGAAATAATTTGGAGAAATTTTAAACAGACTCTTGTTTAAATTTAAAAAATGAAAAAACTAGCAATTGCCTTTTCAATTCTGAGCTTTACTGCAATCTTCGCACAAAAAGTTTCAGATTATCAATATATCATGATTGCCGATAAATTTGAAGGCTTCAAAGACAGTAATTATGGTTTGGATAAAGCTTTAACCAAATCTTTAAACTCAAAAAAATACACTGTATTGCCTACCAACAGAAATGATTGGCCTGCTGCGGCAATGCAAAACCAGTGTAATATTCTTCTTGCAGAAGTGGTGAATGACAGCGGGATGCTCAGAAATAAAGTTATTGTAAAGTTTAAAGACTGTAACAATAAAGAAATTGCCACCCAAAAAGGGGCATCATCCATCAAAGAATTTGAAGCAGGTTTTCAGGATGCTTTGAAACAGGCTATGACTACAGTTCCTGCATCAAATCCGATTCAAAATGCTGTTCCTCTTCCTCCGGTTGAAAATCATTCACCGCAAACGATGACCAAAGAAATGGTAATTGAAGATACTAAAACTGCTTCAGGAGCTGAAATGTTTTCGAATCAAGGTATTAAATTCAAAAAAATACAGCTGAGTTCTAAACAGTTTATTTTAACAGATGAAAGTTCGTCACCATTCGCAACATTTACTGAGACTACAAAGAAGGACGTTTTCAGAGTGAAATTTAGAAACGGGCAATCCAGTATCGCCTATTTTGAAAATGGAAATCTAATCCTTGAAATGCCTTTGTCTGAAGACAGTTATTTAAAGCAGGTTTTTCAGAAAAATTAATACAAAAAGTATATAAAAAAAGGTCAGTTTTTAATCAAAGCTGACCTTTTTTTGTCGAAATTTGAGGTTAAAGCTTAACAAAAAATCATATAAAATTATACATCCATCTTATATAAATATCTAAAGATATTTCCTTAACAAAACTTAACAACTTAATATTTAATCGTTTGAAATTTTTGAATTGCCTGTATAGTAAATTACAAATTTTAAGAATTAAAAAACTCCCAAATTATCTTCGCTTTAGTTTTTCCTAAAATTTCCTCTAAAGTTTCCAGATTGGATTCTTTAATTCTTTTGACTGATTTGAGTTTAGACAAAAGCAGTTCAATCGTTTTTTCTCCAACACCCGGGATTTCTTCCAGCTCAGATTTTATCGTAGAATTGGTGCGTCTTGTACGGTGATGTCTCACGCCAAATCGGTGAGCTTCGTCACGCACCTGCTGTAAAATTTTCAGCGTCTCAGATTTTTTATCTAAATATAAAGGAATGGGATCTTCCGGGAAGAAAATTTCTTCGAGTCTTTTTGCAATCCCCACGATGGTAATTTTACCGTAAAGTCCGAGTAGTTTTAAGCTTTTCACAGCGGAAGATAGCTGACCTTTTCCACCGTCAATCAGGATTAATTGAGGTAAAGTTTCGCCTTCATCCAACATTCTTTTGTAACGGCGGAAAATCACTTCTTCCATCGTTTTGAAATCATCCGGACCGACTACCGTTTTGGGATGAAAAATTCTGTAATCTGCCTTGCTGGCTTTGCCATTTTTAAAAACCACACACGCCGAAACCGGATTGGTTCCCTGAATATTGGAGTTGTCGAAACCTTCAATATGTCGCGGCTCAACGGGCATTCTCAGCAGCTTCTGCATTTCTGCCATAATTCTGTTGGAATGTCTCTCAGGATCGACAATCTGAACCTGTTTTAATTTTTCAATTCTGTATTCCTTTGCATTTTTTTCTGAAAGTTCCACGATTCTTTTTTTATCACCAACCTTCGGAACAATCAGTTTTACATTCGGGATTTCAACAGATAAATGGAAGGGTAACAAAACTTCTTTAGAATCCGAATCAAATTTTTGGCGGATTTCAATCAACGCTTCTTCCATAATTTCTTCATCGGTTTCCTCAAGCATTTTCCTGATCTCGGTGGTAAAACTCTGGATAATATTTCCGTTTCTGATCTTAAAATAATTGACGTAAGCTGCCGTTTCGTCACTTGTCATCGCAAAAACATCCACATCATCAATGTTTGGATTTACAACTGTGTGTTTCGCCTGGTAATCGTCTAATACGTCCAGTCTTTCCTTAATTATCTGTGCGTTTTCAAACTGAAGATTTGAAGCATATTTCATCATTTGCTGCACCAAATATTCTTTGGCTTTCCGGAAATCTCCTTTTACAATTCCGCGGATGGCATCTACTTTTTCGTCGTAATCTTCCTTGCTTTCCAATCCCTCACACGGGCCTTCGCAGTTTTTGATGTGATATTCAAGACAGACTTTATATTTTCCCTCCTCAATTTTATTTGGAGCTAAATTTAAATTGCAGGTTCTTAATTTATAAATATGCTTAATCGTATCTAAAAGAATCTTAGCAGGACGTACTTTGGCGTAAGGTCCATAATATTCTGAGCCGTCTTTAATTTTGGTTCTGGTAAGAAAAATCCTTGGGAAATTTTCATTTTTAATGCAAATCCAAGGGTAGGTTTTGTCGTCTTTCAACATAATGTTGTAAAACGGCTTATGCTCCTTTATCAGATTATTTTCCAGTAAAAGTGCATCATATTCGCTGTTGACAATCGTGGTTTCCAGACGGTTGATTTTCCCGACCATAATCCTGGTGCGGTAGCCTGAAAGTGTTTTGTTGAAATAAGAAAGTACTCTTTTCTTCAGATTTTTGGCTTTTCCTACATACAGAAGATTCTCGTTTTTATCGTAATAACGGTAAACGCCGGGGTCTGATGGTAAAGTTTTAAGCTGTAATTCTAAAGAAGGATTCATGAGACAAAATTACAGAAATTAAAGTAATGTCATTGTGCCAAGTAATGGTAATCTGTAAAACCATGAAGAGTTTTTCTAAATGGATTGTTTCATCAACAATATATTTTGTAATAGTCAATAAAAAGATTGTTTTGTTTGTAAAACTGCTTATTTTTTATATTTTTTATGCTTCTTTTGATTAGTTTTTCAAAAAGAGTTAGTTTTAATAATTCAATTTAAATATTTAGAATGAAAATAATTTTGTTTTTGCTATTTCAAATGGTATTTGTGTCAGGTCAAAACTTTACAGTTATTTATGAGTTGAAATATAAACCTCAAATCAATAAAGATTTTATTGTTGAAAATTTTTATTTAGATATAGACAGAAAAAAATCTGTATTCAGATCTGAGTACCATAGGGAATCAGATTCTTTAGTTAATAAAACAGGCTTTGGTTATGGATCTAAACCAACATATAATAATCAATTTGATGTGTTGAAAGATGTTAGCAGAAATACAGTTTTGAAGATGGTAACTGCTCCCATGTTTAGTGATGTATATTACATAAAACCGGATTTATATACATGGAATATTTCTGCTGAAAAAATGAAAATTGGAAATATAGAATGCCAAAAAGCAGAGACAGAATATGGAGGAAGAAAATGGACAGCTTGGTTTACTTCAAGTATTCCGTTGTCGGATGGACCATACGTTTTCGGTCAGTTGCCTGGTTTGATTGTGAAAATTTCAGATACAAATGAAAATTTTGTTTTTGATTTAATAAAAGTAAAACAGAATAATACAGATTTAGCTTATGTCAAAAAAAATGGAAAGGAAATTTCGTGGGATGATTTAAAAAAACTTCAGAAAAATTACTATAGTCAGCCATTTTCAGAATTAAGAAGTAGAAATATTCCTATGGGCAAGGATGATGGTACGGGAAATACTAAGAGATTAAATGACAGTGAAATGAAAATGATGGAAATCAGAATGCAAAAGCAGATTAAGGAAGAATATAATCCTTTAGAGCTTAATTATAAAGTTGATTATGATGTCAATGACTAATTAAACAAAGTATTATTGATATGAATTTTGTTTGAGATTAGAATTCTAGACATTAATCGTTTAAAAAAAAAGAAAATTTATCAACGCTGTCAGGGTTCAAAACCCTGACAGCGTTTTTACAATTATTCTAACACTTAATTACTTCACAATCATTTTAAAGTTTTTAGAAAATTCTTTACCGACAGAAACCTGAAGTGAATAGGTGCCGGTTTGCAGTCTTCCCTGATAGTTGAAAGTCTGTTTTGTTTCTTTTTTCATTTTTTCGCTGTACAACAATCTTCCTGAGAAATCGTAAAGGTTTAAAGTGAAATCTTTCTTCTTTAAAACATCACCTTCCAAAGTGAAAATACCGTTGTTGGGATTGTCGTAGAGATTTAAATCTTTCAGCAAAGATGTTGTTTCAGAGGTAGAAAGTGTTTTTCTGTTGAACCTTGCAATGTAGCCGTTCAGAACATTCGGTACACCGGTTGGCTGCACTGATCCCGGAGTGGAAATCCCTGTGGTAGCTCTTGTGCTTCCGTATACATAGAAAGTATCTGTATTGAATACAGAAATGCTTAAACTGGGAGGGAAGCCGGGTTGTGATCCTGCCGATCCATAGTAAGACGACCATTCTCTTGTTCCTGTGCTGTTGAATTTAGCAAAAAACATATAGTTGTGTCCCACATGGGTTGGCCCCGAATAGGGTGGTGGGCTGGAAAGATGTGTTCCGGGTGTTGCCAGATTGTCTGGTGTGCCACTGTTGGGTGAAACGGTTTGAACTCCCGTAAGATAGATGTCATTTCCAAATACCGAAAGGCTGTTGTTGTTGAATGAAGATATGTCTTCAGAACTGCTCCCAAAATACGTGCTCCATTCTCTTCCGCCATCGTGATTGAATTTTGTAAGATAGATATCACTGCCTCCGGACGGTGTGTTTTGGAAACTTCCGGGTGTGCTGAAGTAAGTATTGTTGCTGCTGGTGAAATCATAGATGTCTCCAGCCACATACAGCCCTGTTTCATTAACATCAAGACCTGAATTTAAATTCACGAAAGTGTTGCCGGCAGGTCCGTAATAGGTTCCCCATACTCGGCTTCCGTCAGAAGTACTCAGTTTGGTAATTGATAAATTTGTTTTTTGGCTTTGAAAAGCATTGGCAGTTGCCATCTGCGTTAAAGCGGGATCAACATCATCGCTTCCTGTAAGGTAAAGATTTCCATTGAAATATTTTATTCTCTGGATTTCTGCAGGAAAGTAGGTTGCCCAAACCAATTGTCCGGACGGGTTGAGTTTTGCGATATAGGAATTTGACAGTATATTTCCGTTGTTGTCATATCTGATCACAAACGAGGGTTCAAAAGATCCGGAAGTACCGATATTCTGATGAAGAGTTTTGCCAGTAACATACGTATTACCAGCACCGTCATGGGTTATTTCGTTAATATAAATATTGAGTGAGGGTAAAAAAGTTTTCCATTGCAGAACTCCGGTATTGCTGTATTTTGATAATAAAACCTTATCCGCTCCTGCAGCAGCCGCTGTTGGAAACCAGGTTCCGGCAGTTCCCGATGCTCCTGTAATTCCTGTAGTAGAGTACTGGTAAGCAAATCTGTCTCCTGCATTATTAAAAGACATATTCGGCAGTTCAAATGAAACAGAACTGCCTACATAGCCTGTAGATACAATTGTTCCGGAAGGATTGATTACTCCACTCAGAATATTATTTGCTTTTGTGATATCATATCCACTACCGGATGTTGCAAACTGATTATAATAAGAAGCCTGATAGCCACTGATGGTCTGTGTACTTCCCAGAAAGTTCAGATTGTTGTTCGAGTCAAACTGTAATGTATTATAGGTAGCATTGCCAAAAAACGTATCTACCGGGCCGTAATAGGTTCCCCATGCCCTTGCAAACTCCTGAGCATTAAGCTGGATAAAGCTTAATACAATATATAAAAATAGGAATTTCTTTTTCATGTGATTAATTTTGATTTGGTGGTGAAAGTAATTTATCTGAAAATCTATTGCTAATCAGATTGTTTGCGTAAAAATATAAAAAATAAACAGTTTTTTGTCATTATGTTGTGATAATTAATAAAATTGCTATGAATTTTACCTGTCATTTCCGGAAAACTTAGAATTTAGAATGATGACTTTAGAGTAAAAGAAAAGCTGCAGAAATTTCTACAGCTTTAGTATTTATTTTAATTAATCTTTATCCGTTGCTCATCTCAGTATACTCACTGATCAGGAAACTCAGGTAATCCCATTCTACAGATTTTTTTGGATACATTTTCATAAATTCCGCGTTGTCTCCAAATAGGAAATCGTAGTTGTCTTCGAAATCATCTTTGTGAAGCCAGATTACTTTGTCGCCTTTCTTTACATAAAATGATTTTGTAATTCCGCCGCTCACCTGCATTCCGCCAAAGCTCATTCCGCCGGTTTCTTTAGCTCTCGGATCATGATAAACAGAGATAATCCCGTTAAATTCAGGATTGATAAGCTGCATTAGAAATTCCTTTTCATCCTTTTTGTTTTTTAACGAAACAGTTTGATTTACAAAGTGAATCCTTTCTTCAGAAACATTTTTGTTCATTTTTTTTCTGTTGATGTTGTTCACGTTTGAAACAAATTTCATTGCCTTCAAACCTTTTTCAAAATTTCTTGGTAGAAGGTACATTTCGCTTACGTTTTCAGCATCAAGTTTCAATTGCTTCTTGGTTGCGCTGTCTTTCAATACGATTTGATAAATCTGCCCTTTCTTCATATCTGTTCCCTCACAAAATCCTTTGTGAACGGTTCCGTCTTTCAGAATAACCGTTGAAACTTTCTTAGAAGAGGGTGCAGAAAATCCTTCATTGAAGAGATACTGTTCCATGTTTTTGATCTGCTCTTTGGTGTATTTTACCTTTTCCTGAGCAAAAGAGAATGCACTTGTTAACGAAAGTGCCAATAATAAAGCTTTAATTTTCATACATGTATGTTTAATATTAAGGCGTAAAAATAATAAAATATTTGACTTGTACTAAATAAATTTTATACTCAGAGGATGCCGTTTCCAGTTCGCCTCAAAATGTGTATTTTTAGCCAAATTTTTTTAGAATGATATACGGTATAGATACTTTCAGTTTCCACGATGTTCTGGAAATCTGTAAGACCCCAAATAAAGCTATGCTCAACGAAGCTGCAAAAAATCAGATCATAAAATCTCAGAATAATGTAAAGCAGATTGTAGAGTCAGACCAATGTGTTTATGGGATTAATACAGGTTTCGGACCGCTTTGTGATGTTAAAATTTCGGCGGATGAAACGGCTCAGTTACAATATAATTTAATTATTTCTCATGCAGTAGGAGTGGGGAAGCCCATAGATAAAGAATTTTCAAAAATCATGATGATTGCGAAAGTTCATGCCTTGTCTAAAGGTTTTTCGGGAGTTTCTCTGGAGGTGATTGAAAGATTTATTCTGATGCTTGAAAAAGACATTATTCCAGTTGTTCCTGAGCAGGGTTCGGTAGGGGCATCCGGCGATTTGGCACCGCTTTCTCATCTGGTTTTACCGCTTTTAGGACTCGGACAGGTTTGGGCAGGAAATGAAATCTTCGAAACGGCTGAAATTTTAGAGAAA
This sequence comes from Chryseobacterium sp. HNCC26DJ240, assembly GCF_057180485.1. Classification (NCBI taxonomy): domain Bacteria; kingdom Pseudomonadati; phylum Bacteroidota; class Flavobacteriia; order Flavobacteriales; family Weeksellaceae; genus Chryseobacterium; species Chryseobacterium sp. HNCC26DJ240. Next base: position 210,621 of record NZ_JBXUGK010000009.1, on the reverse strand, counting down.
AACAATCTTGAACCATTGGTTTTAGGTCCAAAAGAAGGTTTGGGATTAATTAACGGAACTCAGTTTATTCTGGCTCACGCCATCAAAGGTTTGGAAAAATTCGAATACCTTTTGGATCTTGCTGATATGACTGCCGCGATGAGTCTGGAGGCGTACAGAGGTTCTGCAAGTCCGTTCAAAAAAGAACTTCACGACATCAGACCTTTTGAAGGAAGCAAAAAAGTGGCTGCAAGAATGCTGAAATTTTTAAAGAATTCAGACAATCTGAAAGCGCATGAATACTGCGACAGAGTGCAGGATCCATATTCGATGAGATGTGTTCCTCAGGTGCACGGGGCGAGCAGAAATGCTTTTGAACATTTAAAATTACTTACCGAAACAGAATTGAATTCTGTGACCGACAACCCGATTGTTTTGAGTGCCGAAGAATCTATTTCCGGAGGTAATTTCCACGGACAGTTATTGGCAATGCCTTTGGATTACGCGACTTTGGCAGCTGCAGAGCTGGGGAATATTTCAGACAGAAGAAGTTATTTATTGCTGGAAGGAAAATATGGTCTACCAAGATTGTTGACGGAAAGTTCAGGTTTAAATTCAGGATTTATGATTCCTCAATATACTTCTGCGGCTTTGGTTACTGAGAACAAAACGCTTTGTTTCCCGGCATCGGCAGATTCAATTCCTACGAGTTTAGGACAGGAAGATCACGTTTCGATGGGAAGTATTTCGGGTAGAAAATTCAATCAGGTTTTAGGAAATTTGGTTAATATTTTAGCGGTAGAACTGATGTTTGCGGCTCAAGGTTTAGAATTCAGAAGACCAGCGAAATGCTCAAAAATCATTGAAGAAAACCACGCCATTCTCCGTTCAAAAGTTGCCAAACTGGAAGATGACAGGTTAATTGGAAAAGATATGTTGGCAATCGCTGAACTGATTAATGAGAGACAATTTGTAGTCAATTTTTAATTTAAAATGATGAAGAAAATTGTATTTGTAACAGCATTTCTTTTAGCTTCCATGACGTTTGCCCAAACCTCAAAAGAAAAAAAGATCAATGAATTCATTCAGCTTACAGCTGTTGATAAATTGGGGAAACAGTCCATCGATAAGATGGTTGATCTTTACAAACAACAATTTACCGATTTGCCGGAGGAATTTTGGGAAGAATTTAAAAAGGAAGCCAATGAAGATGAATTGACCAAAATGTACATTCCCATATACGACAAGTATTATTCTGAATCTGATCTGGATGCGCTGATAAAATTCTACAGGTCGCCAACGGGGAAAAAGATGGTAGCCATCATGCCGGAGGTAATGAATGAAAGTATGGAAAAGGGCCGGATTTGGGGTGAAGCAATCAGCAGAAAAGTGATTGCGAAAATTGAAAAGGCAAAGGCTGAAAAAAGTGCTCAGAAAATGGCTGAACTGGAGAATGCCCGAGTGACGACGGTGTCTGAATAATTTTTAATATACTCTCTCGCAGATTAAGTAAATTTTGCAGATTATTTTAATCCGCTTAATCCGCTTAATCTGCGGGAGAAATTTTTATTCCAAATAAAGAATGCGAATCCTCAGAACCAATTCGGAAAATAAGGAATTTCAAAATTTAGTACAAAAGCTGGATGCATATCTTGCTGTAATTGATGGTGAAGATCATGCTTTCTATGATCGGTTTAATAAAATCGATGCTTTAAAAAACTGTGTTGTTATTTTTGATGATAAAATGCCGTAGCCTGTGGCGCAATAAAATCTTTAGATGAAAATATAATGGAAGTCAAAAGAATGTTTACACTTACTGAATATCGCGGTCAAGGTTTAGCGGTAAAAGTTTTGGAAGAATTAGAGCTTTGGGCTAAAGATTTAAACTACCAAAAAACTGTTTTAGAAACGGGCAAAAAACAGGTTGAAGCCGTTGCGCTTTATCATAAATGTGGCTACAAAGTAATTCCGAATTACGGTCAGTATGCAGAAATTGAAAGCAGTATCTGTTTTGAGAAAAATATTTAAAATAAGATATTGTATTTCCTGCATAAGATTTTTAAGCTAAATTAATTCTGCAATCTTCTGTCTTTCAGTATAAATTAATAACTTGGCTTCACCAAATATTTTAAAATTTTAAACATGAAAACAAAAGTTTTTTGCATGCTTGTGGCATTTATTGCGTTCACATCATGCACTCAGGATGAAATGCAGAGCAATCCCGCAGAAATTCAGATGACCCAAACCGACCCGCTTACTGCAAAACAAATCAACGAAAAAATCAAGGAAACCATCAAAACCGGAAAACGTTTTTCATGGAAAGAATCCTCAGATCATTTTATCTGGAGTGGTATTTTTCAGGGAAATAAATTAGCATCAATCGGTTTTGGAAATTCTTTCGACCGCAGCGAAACGCCCGATAGCAAAGAGATTGAAAACATGATCCTGCAAACCATTGAAAAATATGAAGGTAAAAAAGACAGGATTTTGCTTTCCTCAGATGAGTTTTTAAACCAGATCGATGTTGTTGTAGAAAAGCAGGAAACCGTTATTGCTTTAAGAAAATTAAAACAAATCCGTTATCTCGAACCGGCCGACTACCGTTATTTTGAAAATGAAAATAAATTCAGTGGTGCTGCGAAATCAAGTTCATCTTCAGGTTGTGGATATGAATCTTTAGTTTTAAATGCATCAGATTACAGCACTGTAACGCCCAATGCAAAAGCGCCATGGTCATTCGCAAAACACAACATTACTTCTGCATGGAGTTACAGCACGGGAGCAGGAGTGACGATTGGTCTGATTGATTCAGGAGTTTCTTCAAATCAGACTTTATTGGGAAGCAGTTTCAATAACGGAAATTCTTCGGGAAGAACTATCAGTAAACAGGGCGTTTATGTAGATTCAGTTTGGCCGTGGAGTTCAGGATATGATGGTTCGGATGACAAGTGTGGTCATGGAACGAGCATGGCTTCAGCGATGGCGGCTCCGAGAAATAATCAGGGACAGCCAGTTGGTATAGCTTACAATGCGAATTTAATTTCTTACCGTGCCGCATCAAACGTTGTTTTAGATGGTTATCACGAACAAAACGGTGTGAAAACAGCTTTCACGAATTTAGGAAATACATCAAGTGTCAAAATTATTTCCATGTCGATGGGACATATTTTCTCTGTCGGAAAGATTGAGGACGGTGTAAAATATGCCTATTCAAAAGGAAAACTTATCTTCTGTGCCGGTGGAACTTCTACAAGCTTCACAACGTTCGTCGGTGTGATTTTCCCTGCATGGATGCCGGAAACACAGGCTGTAACAGGGGTGAAAGAAAACACTTCTAATCAAAAGTGTGATGTCTGTCATTCAGGATCCGAAATTGACTTTACCTATCAGATGGAGAGAGCTTCGGGAAGCAATATTCCTGTTTTGAGTTATTATAACGGACAAACAGATTACGTAGGCGGTTCATCAGTCGCAACAGCTTCTACAGCAGGAATTGCGGCATTGGTTTGGTCTAAAAATCCTTCATGGTCAAGAGATCAGGTTTTGAATAAAATGAGACAATCTGCGACTTATTATCCAACTAAAAATGCAGATTATGGCTATGGAAATATCAATGTTTTGCAGGCCGTGCAATAATTTAGATTTAAAATTAATACGATGAAAGCTTCCTTTTTGGAAGCTTTTTTCGTTTAGTCACCTAACTGATAATCTAAAGGCAGCAGATTTTCTATTTTATTGTTGGCAAATTCTCCCTGATTGGTCAGCATTCCGGGATTGGACGTGTTTCCGTCAGAGCTTATCTCAAAAGTTTCTCCTTCCGGATGAAGATAGGAAGTTTGAACAATTGGAATTTTTGTTTTTACAAACTGACCTTTTTTGTATTCGTAAAAGTATTTTTTGAAGTTAATCTGCATCATGTAATCATAATTCAAAATTAACTTTCCATCCGTTATTTTTGTATAATCTGTTTCAGGGATTTGAAGTTTGGTGATTGCAATTTTGTAAGGAACTTCACTTCTTTTTCTGCTGGCAATCTCTAATAAGTCTGGTGGAATATTTAAACTCTTTTTAGCTTTAAAATCTTCAGCAAAATCTTTCAGGCGTTGTAATTCTGCATCTGTTGGGTATTTGTCATTCGGAAATTTCGTGATTTGATTAACAATGAAACCTTCTGATTCTACTTTTTTAGCATAAACACTTCTGAAAAAATGAACCTGACTTCCGTCGAAAGCGTTCATTCTGTTCAATTTCATTTTTGAATTACTTTTTGTTTCTGTAAAAAAACTGGTACCGTAAAACCTTGTGGTTTGGTTGTCAAATTCAGAGACAAATTCCACCAGATTATAATTAATGGTATAGCCCAGGTTTTTATTTTCGATGATTAAAGTTTGGGGAGCTTTTACGCGAAGAATTTTATTTTCTGAGTCGTAGGAGAACTTGAGCGTTCTTTGGTTTTTAATCTTAACATTTTCATGATCATTTCCAATAAATGCATTCAGAAAATGACCAATGTAGCGCTTATAAGTCGCTTCTGTGTAAGGAATGATCTTTACTTCTTCAATCTTCGTGGTCTTCAGTAATTCAACCTTTAAAGTTTTGTTTAAAACTTCTGAAACGTTAATAGAATAAGAGTCATACTCATCTTTATAAAAAACAAGAATTCCATTTTTAACGTTCGGAATATCTAAGCTGAAACTTCCGTCTTCTGCAGATATTGTTCCCGTTTTTGTTCCGTCAACGTAGATGTTTGCCTGCGGGATTGGTTTGCCTAAGTCATTGACCACCGTTCCTTTGACCTTTTGAGCTATAACAAGATAGAACGGTAAGAGGATCAATAAAAGTAATATTGTTTTTTTCATGGTTTACAATATTACTAAAAATATAGTGATAAAAAAATAACCGCAATGAATAGATCTATTTCATGTGAAATTTAATCGGTTTTATCTTGAAATAAACTAAACAGTTATGTTTAAAGCTTGTTTTTAGCCAATCCTCACACTCGTCATGCTGAGCGATCCTGCAATAAGCTCATCATTAAAAAGTCTCAGATCTTCCGTTTTTTCTTTTAAACCTAAAGTATACAGCAATGGAAAATAATGATCGGGAGTAGGAATGGCGTATTCCAGCGATGTTCCATGGCTGCGGTAATCAATCAGATTTTGAAAATTCCCTTCAGTCAGCCAGTTGTTGGTTTTTTCTCTTGCTTCGATTGCCCAGTCCCAGCCGGCTCCAACGGTATTGATGTTTTTCCAGTCGACCATTCTGAGGTTGTGAACAATGTTTCCGCTTCCGATAATTAAAATTCCTTTTTCTCGAAGTTTTGAAAGTCTTTTTCCTAAATCAAAATGGTATTGTGGAGGCTTATTATAATCAATACTCATCTGAATCACAGGAATGTCAGCTTCGGGATACATGTGTTTGATGACAGACTAGGCTCCATGATCCAATCCCCAGCTATGATCTTCCTCGACCAAAGGGTTTAAAATATTCACCACTTCACTTGCCAGTTCAGGACTTCCGTGAGCTGGATACTCAACATCAAAAAGTTCCTGCGGAAAACCTCCGAAATCATGAATAGTTTTGGGCATTTCCATAGCGGTAACAAAAGTTCCTCTCGTCAGCCAATGTGCAGAAATACAGAGAATAGCATTTGGTTTTTCGATTTCCTGAGCTGCTTTTCGGAATCCCTGTACAAACTGGTTTTCTTCAATCGCATTCATCGGCGAACCGTGCCCGAGAAAAAGGACAGGCATTTTTTGAGATGATTTAAAACCGCTGCTGATGTTTTCGAGATCGTGGAGATTCATATTTAAAAAAAAGAAACGTTAAAAAATTTAAACCACAAAAGTCACAAAACAGAAGTTTTTAAAAATTACTTTTAAAAGTTCAAAAAAGATCAATGTTCAGTAACGCTCTCTTTTTTGAACTTTTGTAAAACTTAGAAACTTCAAAAGCTTTTGTGACTTTTGTGGTTAGAAACAAAATTAAGCTTGCTTAACAAACTGCAATTCGCCTGCTATTTTTACTTCTTCGCTCACCATTACACCACCTGCTTCAAGAGCTGCGTTCCAGTTCAGACCAAAATCTTTTCTGTTGATTTTTGTTTCAAAAGAAAAACCTGCTTTGGTATTTCCCCAAGGATCAACGTTCACACCCCCGAATTCAACAGTCAAAACAACAGGTTTTGTAATTCCGTTTACGGTAAGATTTCCTTCCACTTCGTCGTTCAAAGATGTAGATTCGAAAGTGATCGTTGGGTTGGCTTCAGCGTTGAAAAATTCGGCAGATTTCAAGTGATTGTCTCTGTCTGTATTGTTGGTAAAGATTGAATCTACATCAATAGTAGCATTCACTTTTGCGCTTTTAAAAGTGTCGTCATCAGCTTCAATATCTGCATTGAAACTTTTGAACTGACCTTTAATATTAGAGATCATCATGTGTTTTACTTTAAAAGTAACTTCGCTGTGTGTAGGATCAAGATTCCATTTTGTAGACATAATATTTTGATTTTTAATTGTTATTTAATGAAGCAAATTTAGGGCAAGACTAGTTTTTCATCCATTGATTTAGGATAAGAAATCTAAATTTTAATAAAAATTTAACCTCAAAATCTACAACCTCACTCAATACAATCACCTATCATCCATCATCCATCAATCATCAATCATCACCCATTGCTCATTTTTTTTGGGAGCTATTTCGTGCTATCCGCTCATACTCCTCGCGCCACCGCTGATGCCCTCCCTTGCTGTGGGGTAACCGCTGCTATCACGGCTAGGTGCTTTTTTTGAAATGGATTTGCTTTAGTACAGAAGAATGTATTTTAAGAAACCACCCCGTCAAAAATTCTGTCGAATTTTCGCCACCCCTCCAAAGGAGGGGAATTCTCATGCGTCAGTTTTAGTTTAATTGATGCGGCGAATCTACTTCCTCGATTTCCAAAGGAGGGGAATTCTTATGCGTTAGTTTTAGGTTAATTGATGCGGCGAATCTCTTTCCTTGATATCTAAAGCAAGGGGATTCTCAAGGTATAGTTCTCTTTCATAATTTTTATAATGAACATCCTTTTAATGAAAATAGATAAAAAAACCTCAAAAGCCCATCAATAGATGTCCCTGCACCCTAGCAACAGGTTTGCCGGTAAGCATAAAAGCCTGTCGCACCCTAGCTACAAGCCTGCCGGTAATCGGCAAGCTTGTTGCACCCCTGCAGCAAACTTGCCGGAAAATGAGAAAGTTTCTTGTACCCGTGCATGGAATTTTCCCACAAGTACGAAATCCAAAAAAAATTAAATGTAATAGTTCAGATCCCTGCGGAATGAAAGGAAACTGTGAAAATCTGCAAGCTAACGAATAAAAACATTTGTAACATTTATCTCAGAAATTAGATCTGAAATGAGGAATTTTAAGCACAAAAAAAAGCAGATAAAATAAATTATCTGCCTGTATTACGATTGAAGATGTTTAGTCTTCTGAGATTACGCTTTTTTCACGTTAACTGCGTTAACGCCTTTTGCTCCGTTTTGTAAATCAAATGTTACTACATCATTTTCACGGATAGTGTCTACTAATCCTGAAGTGTGTACGAAAACATCCTGACCTCCTGTTGATGGTGTAATAAAACCAAATCCTTTGGTGTCGTTAAAGAATTTTACTGTTCCTTGTTGCATTGTATTGTATTAAAAAAATTATTGTATTTGCTGATAAATTGGTTGGCTGTTGCCATTATCGTTCTGATCAGCAGGTCAAAACCATAATAAATCGATTTGTAAGCAAAAAAATGATGTTGGAAATTTTTAGATCCTGAAGCTATTCAGGTTGAAAAAAGGTACTGCACCTGTTCTGTGACGACAAAAATTAGCGACTGTAAAAGCGAAAACTGATAGAAGAGCGAACTCAAAGTTTCAGAAGTAGCGTTGGCAGGAGCCTGATTATGGCACAAATGTACGCATAATATATTGAAAACAAGCACTTTTTATTTTTAATCCATTATTTCAGTGAAATATTACTTACGAAAATTTATAATTGATGACTTTAATTAAGCCTGAATTTTGGCTAAATTAAATCTCTCCATCACAATCAGTATTGCCTGAAAAAAGGTGCTCAGATGCTGAGTGTATGTTTTGTTTTGAATTAAAAGAGAATTACAAATTTTTTTGATAAACATTTTAGTCGCTAAAATCTCATTTCATTTCCAACTGTTTAATGGCTGATATTTATTTCTTATTTTTGGCAGATTCTATTTAATTTTATGAAAATGGCATCAGAAATATGGTTTTATGTATAATTATCCTGCTGCCGGACGACATATTATTGATACAAAAATGAAATTTTACTTATGAAACTACATAAATTATCTTTAATGATGATTCTTTTGGGAGGGACGGCTTTCGCTCAAACCCAAAAATTCACGATGGCAGAAGCTGTCAACGGTTTACGAACCAATCTGGCTGTGAAAAATATTTCTCAGTTCTCATGGTCTGCAGATGGAAAATCCTACATCAATGCAGTAAAGAATGGTTATCTGATTACAGATATCAAAACCGGAAAACAGGATACTCTGGTTTCATTAAACCAATTAAATAAAGGCTTGGCAGAAAATAAGCTGAAAGGTTTTCCACAGGTAAAATTTACAGATGCCTCCAAAGGTTATTATATGTCCGGTAGTAAAATGGTCTGGGTAGAAAAATCCGGCAGCGAATGGAAGGCTAAAAAATCTGCCGAAATGCCGAAAACTGCTGAGAATTTCAAAGTATTTAATGACAATCAAACCTTTGCATTTACGGATAAGAATAATCTTTTCGTTAATAAAAATGGAAGAACGATTGCTGTGAGCAATGAAGCCAACGAAAATATTCTTTTTGGAGCAAGCAATGTTCACAGAAACGAATTCGGGATTGATACCGGAATTTTTCCCGCACCCAATTCAGAGTCGGTAGCGTTCTACAAAATGGATCAGACCATGGTTGCAGATTATCCTATCATCAATTGGTCTGTGACTCCCGCTGTCAATACGAACATCAAATATCCGATGGCTGGGAAAACTTCGCATGAAGTAACGTTAGGTATTTTTAATATTAAAACTGAATCCACAAGCTACTTAAAAATTGATGGCGAAAAAGATCAGTATTTAACGGCAGTGACATGGAGTCCGGATTCGAAATATATTTTTGTGGGCGTGCTTAACCGTGGCCAGAATCATTTACAGATGAATCAGTACGATGCGGCAACGGGAAATTTAGTTAAAACTTTATTCGAAGAGAAAAGCGATAAATATGTGGAGCCACAGCATCCGCTTTTGTTTTTCCCAAATTCAAATACAGATTTCATCTGGCAGAGTCAGAGATCGGGATACAATCATTTGTTTCATTACAATTTAGAGAAAGGTTTGATTGCCCAGATTACGAAAGGGGACTGGCTGGTAACTGATGTTTTGGGTTTCAACGAAAAGAAAAAAGATATTTATTACACCTCGACAGAAGTCAGCCCCACAGAAAGACATTTATATAGAATCAACTGGAATTCCTACAAAAAACAGAGACTCGACGATGCTGAAGGAACACATGCCGGAGTTTTGAGCGCCGATGGAAATTATCTTTATGATACTTACTCAAACGCCAATACTCCAAGAAAGGTAAACGTAATCAACACCACGACTTTGAAAATTCAAAACCTGTTGACTGCTGAAAATCCTTTGAAGAATTACGCAAGACCGGAAATTAAAAGCATCAATTTAAAAGCAGACGACGGAACAATTTTGTATGGAAAAATCATCCTTCCCACCAATTTTGATCCGGCTAAAAAATATCCGGCTATTGTATACCTTTATAACGGGCCGCATTTGCAGTTGGTTAACAATACTTTCCCTGCTTCGGGAAATCTTTGGTACGAATATATGGCTCAGAATGATTACGTCATTTTCACGATGGACGGAAGAGGCTCTGCCAACCGTGGTTTGAAGTTTGAGCAGGCTGTTTTCAGAAACTTAGGAACTACCGAAATGAACGACCAGATGAAAGGTGTGGATTATTTAAGATCTCTTCCTTATGTAGATTCTGAAAAACTGGGAATTCACGGTTGGAGTTTTGGTGGTTTTATGACGACAAGTTTTATGCTTCGTCAGCCGGATGTTTTCAAAGTAGGAGTTGCAGGAGGTCCGGTAATCGACTGGAGCATGTACGAAATCATGTATGGCGAAAGATATATGGATTCTCCACAGGAAAATCCGCAAGGTTATGCTACAGCAAACCTTTTAGATAAAACTCAAAATCTGAACGGCAAATTATTAATGATTCATGGCGCGCAGGATGATGTTGTGGTTTGGCAACATTCAATGAAATTCATCAAAGCGGCGGTGGATAATGGTGTTCAGATTGATTATTTTGTTTATCCGGGGCATCCGCATAACGTGATTGGAAAGGACCGGGTGCATTTGATGCAGAAAGTGACTGATTATTTTGATCAGAATCTGAAGAAGTAGATGGCTTCCGGCTTTTGGCAAGTGGCTTTTTGCCTATTGCTATTAAAATTTCATTAAATATTAATTCCAGTCTTAAAAAGGCTGGAATTTTTTTATAATTCATAATAATTCGTGTCATTCGTAAAAATATTCGTGGAATTCGTAATCATTCCATTCTTATCAAACATCAACGTTTTTAAACATTCATTCAACTAATTTTGCTCTATAAATATCAATAATATGGAATTAGGAATAGGAATGTTCGGCGATGTCGCCTTCGACCAAAAAACAGGAAAATACAGAGATGCTGGCATCAAAATCAGAGAAATCATCGGTCAGGTAAAACTGATGGATGAGGTAGGAATAGATGTTTTCGCAATGGGAGAGCATCACCGTGCGGATTATGCCGTTTCTTCGCCCGAAATGGTTTTGGCAGCTGCAGCAAGTGTCACCAAAAATATTAAGCTCGCAAGCGGTGTTACGGTTTTAAGTTCATCTGAACCTGTAAAAGTATATGAAGATTTTGCAACTTTAGATCTCATTTCAGACGGTAGAGCCGAGATTTTCGTAGGTCGTGGAAGTTTCATTGAATCTTTTCCACTGTACGGCTATTCCTTGAATGATTATGAGCAGCTTTTCGACGAGAAATTAGAATTGTTGTTAAAAATTAATTCAGAAGAGAATGTTTCTTGGTCAGGGAAACTTCGTGCCCCGATGCAGAATCAAACCGTTTATCCGAGAGCAAAAAATAATGGCAGACTTCCAATATGGAGAGCTGTTGGTGGAACTCCGCAATCGGTTTTGAATGCTGCTCAGTTGGGAATGCCTTTAGTGGTTGCCATCATTGGAGGAATGCCGATTCAGTTTAAAAGCCTCATTGAATTTTACAAACAGGAATACCTGAAAGCCGGTCATCCTGAAGCTGATATGCAGATTGCTATTCATTCGCACACTTTTGTAAGTGAAGATCAGAAGGTGATCGATGAATATTTTTACACTTACAAATCTCAGATGGACAGAATTGGATCGTCCAGAGGATGGGCTCCTTACACAAAGATGCAGTACGAGGGTGGTAGAAGTGAAGATGGAGCTTTGTTTATTGGAAGTGCAGAGCAGGTTGCCGATAAAATCAATTACATTAAAGATATCTTCGGAATCACCAGATTTATCGGTCACATGGATGTTGGCGACCCTGCTGATGAAGTAATGAGAAAATCGATTGAGCTTTTTGGAAATGAAATTTCAAAACAGGTAAGATAAAATGAAGACTCTGCAGGATATATTTCTGTGGAGTTTTTTTCTGTGAAAAGAGATTAATCGTCTGATATTCATCTCCGGAATTCCCGGAATAAGGATTATTTTACTGCGAAAATAGTCTTGTAAACAGATTGTATAAAATAAAACAGAGCGGTTTTTTCAACCGCTCTGTACCTAAACCAAAACACAAATCATGAAAATGAATGTCTTGTTAAATATAAAATTATTTTACAATAATTTCTAAAAATTTTTAAATTTTCTTCATAAATATTAAAAATGCTTTGCGGTAACCGTAAAAAGTCATTTTATTTATACAACCTCAATCAAACTGCCTCTTTCCTCATCTTTCACGATGTTTAGAGAAATCGGAATTTTTTCCTTAAGTTCTTCCACGTGCGAAATAATTCCCACAATTCTGTTCTCTTTCTGAAGATTCATCAGTGTTTCAAAGACAATATTTACAGATTCCACATCCTGCGTTCCGAAACCTTCATCAATAAAAAAGAAATTTTTCTCCGACTGTGCATTCGTCTGTACACTTTCTGCCAAAGCCAAAGCCAGACTTAAAGAAACCTGAAAAGACTGTCCGCCGGAAAGCGTTTTCACACTTCGGCTGCGGCCTTCGTTGAGGTAATCGATGATTTCAAAATCGTTATTTTCATTCAGTTGTAAGCTCAGTTGATTTCTCGTCATACGATGGAAACGTACGTTGGCGTGATCACACAACTGTCGAAGATAGATTGATGAAACATACTGTACAAAACCGGCTCCTTTAAAGAGATTGGTCATGATTTTCAGATTTTCTGCACGCTTTTCGAGTTGTAAATATTGCTTTAAAAGATCTTCTTTTTTCTTAAATTCTTTTTCCAAACGCTCGATCTCTGCAGAAATTTTCACCACAGAATCATTGGCAGTTTTTAAATCATTTTCAAGAATTTTAAACTGATTTTCTGTTTCTGCAAACTGCGCTTCATCAAATGAAAAATCTTTCAGTTTGGCTTCCAGATTACGAATGTCACTTTTTATAATTTCAAACTGAATTCTGAATTGCTGAATTCTGTTTCTCGCTTCCTGAACGTTGATTTCCTGCAAAAGAATATTTTGAACAGCATTCTCGTCAATGAAATCATTCTCAACTAAGGATTTCGTTAAAATATTTTCGTTCTCAGAGATTTCTTTTTTCAAGTCAGAAATTCTTTTTTCTAATTGAATGACAATTGTTTTTTGTTCAGCCAATTTTGGCGAAATTTCTTTTTCAGCTACAATTAACTGCTGATAATTTTGTTCAGTTTCAATATTTGATTTTGAAAGTTTTGTGTAAATGTCTTCTACTTCAACGGCTGTTTTTTCTTTAAAATCAAGCCATTGCAAAAGTTTCAGATTGCTTTCATTTGTTTTTAACTGCCCGTTGAATCCTGCTTCATCACTATTAATTTTATCTAAAGCATTCCTGAACTTTTCAAGATTTTCTCTTTCCTTTTCAAGATTTTTTTGCTCTAAACCAATTTGCTGATTCAGTTCTTCGATTTGTTTTTCAATCGAGAAAGATTGCTGACGTTTTTCCTCAAAATCATTTAGGTTTTCAGCATTAAATTCTGTCCAGATAAAGTTTTTTAAATGCTCATCAGTTTGCGTTTGAATCTGCTTGAAATTTTCTTCTTCAGATTTTAGCTGCGCCTCAAAAATGGTTTTTCTGTCAAGTATTTTTTCAATTTCTAAAGATTTTTTTTGAATCTTTTCTTTTTGAATATCAAGTTGCTCGATTTGTTTCTGAATTTCATTTAATTCTGTATTTACATCATCAAACTCCACAATATTCGGATGCTCCAAGGCACCACAAAGCGGACACGATTCTCCGTCATGCAATTCACTCGCAAAATGCGTCAATTTCTGCTGGACTTCCAGGTGATTTCGCTTTTCAGAAAGTATTTTCTTCTGATTTTCTAAGGTTTCAGTCTGAGTTTTAAAATCATTTTTAAAAGTTTCAGGATTAATTTCAAAAGTTTTTAATTCATCCGAAATTTTTCCGATTTCAAGTTTTTTTATGTTTATTTTTTCAGTCTGATTGTGTAAGCTTTCTGAAAGTTTTTTCTTTTCTGAAAACCAATTTCCGACATTTAAAAGTAAATGGGAATCTAATTTTTTCGGTTTTAAAAGTTCTGAATTGTTAGATAGTTCCTCAATTTTACTTTGAATTAATTTCTGACTCGATTCAACTTCTTTCACTTTTTCCGAACCTTTTTTCGAACGCTCCTTTAAAGTTTCAATTTCACTTGAAAACCTGAGCATTTGAATAATAAGATTCAGATCATTTTCCTGAATTTTAGATTGATTTAAAGCTTCATATTTCGGCTGAATTGCCAAAAGTTTATTCTTAATATTTTCAGATTGTACTTCGGTTTCCTGCAGGTTTTTGAATTGTGTTTCTCTATTTTTCTGTTGTTCTGAAATTTCTTTCTGAAGCTTATTTTTTTCAGCAAGAATCGGTGTGAAAATCCTGAAAACTTTATCGAAAAGTTCAGTTTTAATTTCTAATTCATCAATTTCTATTTTTTGAAAATTTAGTTTTTCAAAATCAGACTTTCTCTGTTTGAGTGACTCAAAATCTGTTTTTAAACTGTTGAGCCGCTGGTATTTTTCATCAATATTTTTAAACTTAATCTTTACTTCTTCAAACTTTTGCTGCTCCAGTTTTAAATATTCTTTCTGAACCGAAATCTGCTCATCATTCACTTCCTCAAAACCTTTCAACTGACCTTCTAACTGATCGAGCTCTGATTTATTTTTAGCATTTAAAGCCGAAATATTTCCCTGCAAATCAAAACGGTGAAGTCCGAAAATTTCCTTCATCATATTCGTTCGTTCTGTCGCTCCCAATTCCAGAAATTCCTTGAACTGTCCTTGCGGAATGATAATCGTCCGCTTAAAATTGGCATAACTTAAACCAATAATTGTTTCCGCACTCGAATGTTCCAAAGGAATCCATGCTTCATTTTTCCATTCGTAGAAAGTAACTTCCGGAGTTTTTACATCCTCAAAATTCTTTGAATTCCGTTTAAATTCTCTCTTTGCACGGAATTTTTTGTTTTCGTAATTAATAAAATCAAACTCAATTAAAGATTTATTTGATTTCAGATTCATCATATTGTAAGCACGTTTGTCTCTCGAATTTAAACGTTCAGTTTCGCCGTACAAAGCAAAAGAGATAGCTTCGAGAATAGAAGATTTCCCCGAGCCAACCGCTCCGAAAATTCCGAAGAGCCCCGCCTCCGTCAGATTTTCAAAGTAGATTATCTGACGTTCCTGATAAGAATAAAGACCTTCTAAAGTCAATTGAATTGGAATCATAATGATGGTATTAAAATTTGAACCATTAAGTGATTGAAGAGTTTAAGTTGGGGTTAAGGTTTTGCAGGCAAAATTAAGCGGTGCATCTTAAGAAATTTATTTTCCTTAATACATCTAAACAACTTATAAATCTTAATGGTTTAAAAATATTTTGTAAAAAATTATTTTTCGGAAACGATTTCATTAAACAGATGAATCAAATCTTCATTGGCTTCCTGTCCGCCGTTTTTAGATTTAAAATAATCCTTAAACAACGCCTGAATATCCTGATTAAGATTGATTTCGCTCAGCTGATTTTCATTAAAATCCTGATTTCGGACTTTTGGAATCAGATGGACGATGCCGCCATGTGACTGGTAAATCAGTTTTCTTTCTTCGGCTTTTAAAAAAGTTTCGCTTTCTAAAGTTAATTCTACCAGAGTATTCGGGTTTTCCTGAAGCCATTCCACCGTATTTTCAACCGAATCAAACGTTTTTCTGACAAGCTTTTTGCCATTTTGTAAAGCAATTTTCTCAAATGAAACATTTTTATTGGGTTCAGAATTGATGATGGAAACAAATTTCGTCTGTCCAGCCTCGCTAAAACTGTAACACAATGGTGAAGACGAATAAACAACAGGTTTTTCTTCTGTACCGATATTCTGAAAACGATGCAGATGCCCTAAAGCCGTATATTGAATTTGTGGCGGAATAATATCTGAAAAAACGAGGTCTGCATTTCCAATTTTAATAGGTTTTTCGCCTTCCGGTTCGTCTAAAAGTGGTGCACCTTTTTTGTTCATGTACAAATGCGTCATCAAAAGATTGACTCCATTTTCATCACAGAATTCATCGGCAATTTGTTTCCAGTTTTCTCTTAAAACATTGTTGAGTTCAATTTCTTTATTTTCTCCGAAATATTCTTTCAGACGAACTTCATTCGCATAAGGTGTATGCAAAATTCTGACAGGAATAGGATGATTTTTAAATTCCAGTTCCAAAAAACCGGCGGCAGATTTTGAAATTTTAAAATGCTCCAGCTCAAAAGGGTGAACCGTTGCTTTTGGATGACCAATTAAAATAATCCCGCATTCTCTCGCTAACGGATCTGGCGCATCGATCAGATTGGGCGAATCATGATTTCCGGAAATGGCGATGACGGGCCGTTTTCCATTTAAAGATAAACGTTTTAAGGTTTTGTAAAAAAGCTCGACAGCCTCAGTTGACGGATTGAAAGTATCAAATAAATCTCCGGCGATTAAAACTAAATCAACATTTTGTTCATCGGCAATCTGGACGATTTCATTCATGACTAAAACCTGTTCTTCCAGACGTGAAAAACGGTCGAGACGTTTACCCAAATGCCAATCGGCGGTGTGAAGAATTTTCATAATATTTGAGATTCGTTTTCCTGTTCGGCAGCCAATTTTGCTTTAGTATTTTCGCGCATTTCCTTCAAGCGGTTTTTTCTTTTCGCTTCAGCCTCCTGAATCTTGCGCTTCTTGTTGGCAATTTTCTTATTATGAATTTTTTTATTGGCATCTGTATTTCTACTCATCTCAATTTTAATTTAGATAAATTTTTTGGAAATTGATTTAGCTAAATTAATCTATTCTTCAGAGAAAACTTTATTTCAGATTGAATTTAGATGTTTGATTTTATTTATTGATTGGGTTTCTTCGTTCAAATTTACATCAAACATTACCAATCCATTTACGCTTTTGCTCAATTCGAAAACATAATTATTAAAAAAAACTCAACTTAGAATTAAAATAAACCTCCGTAGGTTTAAAACAATCCTGTTTGCGACTTCCGGAGTTTGCATTTTATTTAAAACAACCCTGTTTGTAACCAAATGCAGTTGCAGTTGGTTTGTTTCAATGTTGTTTGTAACCAAATGCAGAATACTTTTGTTTAAAACAAGTTTGTTTGTAATAAAATGCAGTTGCAGTTGGTTTGCTTCAAGTCGTTTATAACCAAATACAATTTTGCCCTATCAAGCCTAACGGGTTTCTAAAACCCGTTAGGTTTAAAACTGTGCATTTCTTACAAGTGAATTTGTAGCATGAAACCTTATAGGTTTTGAAAACCTATAAGGTTTAGATAAGGTTTAAAATTGAAATATTTAACTTTACAAAATTATGGAACAACAATCAAAAGATCCTTTACACGGAAAACGCCTCGATACCATTCTTGAAGAACTGGTAGAATATTATCAGGGTTTTGAGGAATTGGGGAAACAGATCAATATCAAATGCTTTACAGATAACCCGAGTATCAACTCATCACTGAAGTTTTTGAGAAAAACAGACTGGGCAAGAGCGAAAGTTGAAAGTCTGTATCTCTATGTTTTGAGACAGAAAAAAAGAGAAGAATCGAAAAATAAGAAGTAGTATGTTGAGGATGATTCTTTACAGATATTTAATGATTCAATTCTTTCAAAAACAGTATATTTGTGCCGTTTAATCGTGAAAAAAAATTCACGCAAAAAAAGAAATATGACAATTGACAACAATCATGTGGTAGCTGTAAAGTATGTTCTTCACACTATCGAAGAGGATGGGAGCAAAATCCTTGTAGAAGAAACAACTGCAGAAAATCCGCTTACATTTTTATATGGTGTGGGAATGATGATTCCTAAATTTGAGCAAAATATCCACGGTTTGACGGCTGGTGATACTGCTGCTTTCGTGATTCAGCCTGAGGAAGCTTACGGCGAAAAGCAGGAAGACGCAATCGCACAGTTGCCAATCGATATGTTTGCAGAAGCTGGAATTCCACCAGTGGGAGCGATCTTGCCTTTGTCTGATAACGAAGGAAATAGTTTCCAGGCTTTCGTAGTGGAAGTGACACCTGAAGCTGTAATTGCTGATCTTAACCACCCAATGGCTGGGAAAGTTTTGGATTTTCAGGTTGAGATTTTAAATACGCGTCCTGCAACCGAAGAGGAATTATCTCACGGTCATGCTCATGGTATCGACGGAAACGAGGCTCACTAAGAGTTTTCTACATAAAATTGAAATGTCCGGCAGAAATGGCGGACATTTTTTTTTGACACATAAGTCACATTAGTTTTAGTTTTAAAACTTTGAAAATATTTTAGAACACATGAGATTTGAAAATCAAAGATTTTCATTGTATGCACAATATAAGAATGTAGGATAATACTTACACTCACTTTAAAAATCTTTGATTTTTTCTCTAATGTGTTCTAAAAATGTTTTCAAACCAAGAAAAATCTCTGTGACTTATGTGTTAGAAGTTTGTGGTTAAATAATCAGTCCAAAAATTCTCCTGAAACGTAGTACCAGCGGTTTTGAATCATTTTAAATGTCGATAACTCGTGATGGATATTTTTTTCGCCATCTTCATCGGTGTAATATGCTTTGAATTCTACCTTATTCATCGATGGTTTACTGACGATTTCCAGCTTTGTCCATTCATTCATTTCTCCCCATTCCTGCAAATCTTTGGTGTTGTGGAACTGTCTTTTGCTGGGCGAGGTGGTTTCCATTAAATATTTCCCATTCGGAATCGCAAAAGCCGAAAATCTTGAACGCATCAAAGCTTCAGCGGTCGGAGAAAATTTTTCTCCGTTGTGAAAAGGTTTACAACATTCTTCATAGATTTTTCCGGAACAACATGGACAGTTCATTTTCTTTGATTTTCTTTTTAAAACACAAATGTACACGAATATTTTTTCACTAATTACACAAAGCATTGTTCAATAGGGACGGGCTTTAGCCCGTCTGTAATTTAAATTGATCCGATTGGCTTTAGCCGAAACTTATCCCTTCTTTCTAAATTAAACGAAGAATATTAAGCACGCAACTATGTAAATCTGTGAGAATCAAATAGCGCACAGATGTCACAGATGTACACAGATTTTATGCTCAAAAAATCAGCTCAATCAGCAAAATCTGCGAGAGCTAAATTTGGGACTATTCGTATGAAATTCGAGCCATTCGTGTCAATAAAAAAAAGCATCCAAATCAATGAATGCTTTCAAATTTTATTTAATAAAACCTCTGTTTCTCAACAACGGCTTAATATCCGGATCGTGTCCTGTAAAGTTTCTGAATGCCTGATTCAAATCAACAGAATTTCCGACAGATAGAATGAATTTTCTGAAACGGTCGCCGTTTTCTCGGGTCAGTCCACCATTTTTTTCAATCCATTCCCATGCGTCGCTGTCTAAAGTTTCAGACCATAAATAAGCATAATATCCTGCTGAATATCCACCGCCCCAAATATGTGCAAAATAAGGTGTGTGATATCTTGGCGGAACCGTGGATAAATTAAATCCGTGATTATTTAAAGATTGTTTTTCAAAGTCCAAAACCGGAAGCAACTGACTTTCGTTGGTTACAGAATGCCAATCCATATCCAGAGCAGCGGCAGAAACCAGTTCGGTCGTCATGTAACCTTGATTAAAAGTGGCTGCTTTTTTAATTTTATCAACTAAAGCCTGCGGAATCGGCTGCTTTGTTTCGTAATGAAGTGCATAATTTTTTAAAACGACAGGATCTAATGCCCAATGTTCATTAATCTGCGAAGGAAATTCTACAAAATCTCTCGGTACATTGGTTCCTGAAAGTGAAGGATATTTCTGACTCGCAAACATCCCGTGTATAGAGTGTCCGAACTCATGGAAAATCGTTGTCACATCATCATAACTGATTAGCGAAGGCTTTCCTGCTGCTGGTTTCTGATAATTATAGCAATTTACAATCACAGGTTTTGTCCCTAACAAATAAGACTGCTCAACAAAATTGCTCATCCAAGCTCCGCCATTTTTAGAATCTCTGGTGTAGAAATCTAAATAATAAATGGCCAAAGATTTTCCGTCGTGGTCGAAAACTTCATACGTTACTACATCTGGATGATACACCGGAAGATCGGTTCTCTTTTTAAATGTCAGTCCATAGAACTTTTCAGCGGCAAAGAAAACGCCTCTCTCAAGAACGGTTGTGATTTCAAAATAAGGTTTGATTTGGTTTTCATCTAAATCAAATTTCGCTTTTCTCACCTGCTCAGCGTAGAAATTCCAATCCCAAGGTTCCAGTTTGAAACCACCTTTCTGCTGGTCAATCAAATCCTGAATATCTTTTGCTTCACGTCTTGCGGTTTCCACAGCGGGAGTTACCAATTGATTCATCAATTTTACCGCAGCATCAGGATTTTTCGCCATCTGATCCTGCAGTTTCCATTCTGAAAAGCTTTTTTTGCCTAAGATCTGGGCTTTTTTCAGTCTTAATTTTGCCAGTTTTTCAATGGTTTCTCTCGTGTCGCTGTTCCCGCCTTTTTCGGCTCTCATCCATGAAGCTTTGAACACTTTTTCACGGGTAGCACGGTTGGTAAGGTTTTGTAAAACGGGCTGTTGCGTTGTGTTTTGAAGGGCTAAAAGATATTTTCCTTCTTTCCCTGCAGTTTTTGCATCGGCAGCAGCCGCAGCAATTTCGTCAGGAGAAAGTCCGTCCAGTTCTTTCACATTGTCAATGATGATTCCGCCTTCTTTTCTTGCTTCCAATAATTTATTTGAATACTGAGTGGAAAGAGAAGCCATTTCCTGATTGACCTGTTTCAATTTCTCTTTATCAGCCGCAGAAAGATTGGCTCCGGCGATTTCAAAATTCTGTTTGTAAAACTGAAGAAGTCTTTTTCTTTCAGAATCTAAACCGCTGTCTGAAATAGATTTAATTCTTTTATAAAGATTTTCATTCAGATACATTTTATCGGAATGCGCTGCAAAAACAGGAGCAAATTCTTCGTCCAAAGCCTGAAGCGTGGGGTTGGTATTGGCACTCGTCAGATTTGAAAATGTAATCATTGCTCTTTTCAGAACTTCGCCGCTTTTTTCCAAGGCTACAAGGGTGTTTTCAAAAGTTGCCGCTTCAGAATTATTGGCAATTTTCAGGATTTCAGCGTCGTGCTGTTTCAGACCAAATTCAAAAGCGGGTTTGAAATGCTCATCTTTAATTTTATCAAATTCCGGAGCTTCGTACTGAAGTTTGCTTTTCTTCATAAAAGGATTTGACGAAAGCGAAGCATCGGGCACAGGAACTTCCTGTTTTACATCGGTTGTTTTCATTGTGGTGGTACAAGAATGGTTAAATGCCAAAGCAGAAACTAACAATACGGATGAAATATTTTTCATGTAAACTTATTGTTTTAAAGATTATAAAGTCTCTTTTTTGATTTTAAAATTGGTTTTTATTGTCAATTGTAAGAGATTTCATAATTTAGTTGTTATTAAAATATAAAGATATTAAAAACTAAACTTTTAAACATCAAAAAATCAAACCGCCATGATTTTAAGATTTAGAGCCTGTTTCAAAATGATTAAAAATAGATTTTCAAGTCATTTTCTTTTCCCCAACCCTAAAGGGTGGAAAAATGCCTTGAAAATTTCATCAGAATTAACTCCCTTTAGGGTCGGGGGAAATTAATTTTGATGAAATTTAAACAGGCTCTTAAATTCAGACGGAATTAAAAGACATCATTATTAATCAAATAAAAATTTATATATGAAATACACATCAATTTTACTTTTATCAGGATTGGTTACGCTCGCTTCCTGCAAAGAAAGCGAGAGCAGAAACGGAAAGTCAAAATGGCTTCCGGACGTTACCAACAAAGATCACGGGCCATTAAAACAGAAGGAATTCAGTGGAGATTTTGACGAAATCGAAGTTTCGCAAGCCATCGAAGCTGAAATAATTAAATCTGATGTTGAAAGAGTGGTGATTTCTGCTCCGGCAAATATTATTGATGAGGTTTTGGTGGATAACAGCGGCGGCGAATTGCATATTCATTACAAAAACGGTTTCCGCGTAATGAATACAAATAATGTGAAGGCTAAAATTTATGCGAAAGATTTCAAAAAACTGGAAGCCAATTCTGCGGGAATTATCGTGGTAAGAGATCAGTTTACGCAGGATAAAACCGATGTAGAAGTTTCCAGTTCAGGTCATATTTCGGGCAAACTCGAAGCCAATGAAATGGATATTGATGCAGGCAGCAGCGGAACTTTTAAAGGACAAATCTGGGCTGTAAATCTTAATGTAGAAGCTTCTTCAGCTGGAGAAGTGAATATTTCAGGAAAAACTAAAGGTGCCGATTTAAATGCCTCTTCAGGCAGTACGATTTCAGCAAAAGAAGTGGTTGCAGAAAACGTAAAAGCAGAATCTTCAAGCGGTTCAAACGTTGAAATTGGTGTTTCTTCTAAATTTGAAGCTCATGCATCCTCAGGCGGATCAATCAATGGATTCAAAAAAGGAAATGTGACAACCGTTTCAAAAGAAGAAAGCAGTGGCGGAAGCGTAAGTTTGCAGTAACTATTTATCGCCTTCCTCTTCACCTTCTGTAGATGAAGTTTCCCAGTCTTTATTTTCAAGATTTAAATTATCATAAGCCAGTAAATCCTCCTCACGCTGGAGGATTTCTTTTGTGGTGAAAAGGCGGATATCTTCATCATCTTTTGATTTTGCCAGCTTGCGGATGGAGGCTTTATCAATCGCCATAAATCTTTGTCCTAAACGTCTGGCAGCATATTTTCTCATCCCTGTTTCCTGCAGAACATCTACAGCCATATCAACGGCAGTTCCCAAAGTTTCACGGTAAATATTGTCAATTCCATTGTCGAGATAAGCATAGGCATCAATTCTGTTTTTTGCACGGACAAATATCTTCACGTCGGGATATTGCTCACGAACCAGTTCAGCAACAAACCGGTTGTCATCCGGATCATCAAGACAGAGAACTAAAATTTCAGCATCTCCAATTCCGGCAGCTCGTAGAACGGGAATTCTTGTGGCATCTCCGTAATAGACTTTAAAGCCGTAACTTCTCAACAATTTCACACGGTCAGAATCTCTGTCGAGAACGGTTGCAGTGATTTTATTGGCTTTCAGAAGCCTTCCGACGGTACTTCCAAAATGACCGAAACCAACGATGATGATTTTTTTCTGCGAAATATCGCTTTCGAGAATATTAAAATCCGATTTTGTTTCGGGAACTTCTCTGATGAATTTCGGAGTGATTATTTTATCATTGATAATTAAAAGAATCGGCGTAATGCACATTGTAATCGCAGTAACTGCCATCATCTGAGCATTCATTTCTGCACTGAAAAGTGATAAGTCTGATGCGTAATTGATTAATACGAAGGCAAATTCACCCACCTGAGAAAGCGCAAAAGCGTAAAACAGACTTTGCGGAGAATCTATTTTGAAGAATTTTCCGATGGCAAAAAGAACAGCGAACTTTACGGCCAAAACCACAAATACAGTACTGAAGATAAATGTTGGATCTGCAGCAATAACATTGAAATTCATTGTTGAACCCACGCTGACGAAAAAGACGGCGAGCAAGAGTCCTTTGAACGGATCTATGTGTGCTTCCAGTTCATGACGGAATTCACTGTTTGCTAACATTACACCCGCTAAAAACGCTCCTAAAGCCGGAGATAATCCTATGGCAACCATCAGTTCTGAAACGCCAATCACCAGAAAGAGGGAAGTGGCTGTGAGTAATTCGGTCATTCCCGCTTTGGAAACGTATCTTAAGAATGGGACAAAAACATATCTTCCCAGTAAAATCAAGGCGACAACGCCAAAAATCACAGTTCCGGCCTGAAGCCAGTCTGGAAGTTTCTGAATTAAGACCTGAACTTCATTTTCACTGTTTTTAGCTTTGGTATGAGCCAAAACCGGTAAGATTGCCAAAATCGGAATTACTGCAATATCCTGAAACAAAAGTGTGGAAAAAGATGCTTCTCCTGCCAGAGTTTTCAGGTTGTTTTTTTCCTGTAAAGTCTGGAGAACGATTGCTGTTGAAGATAAAGCAAAACACATGGCGACGGCGATGGCTTTGTTGGTACTCCAACCTGCAACCATGAAAATGCTGAATAAAATTAAAATTGTCAGAGCCATCTGGGTGAGCCCGAGCCCGACGATTTTCTTCCGCATCTCCCAGAATTTTCTCGGTTCAAGTTCCAGTCCTACCAAAAACAAAAGCATGATTACTCCAAATTCACTGGCATGCATAATATCATTGACGTCGTTTCCTGTAAGTTTCAGGAGATACGGTCCGATGATAATTCCACCCAGAATATAGCCGATTACTGAGCTCAGACCCAATTTTCTTGCCAGCGGAACCATAATAATGGCAACGCCCAAAAAAATCAAGGTGTTCATTGCTATACTGGATTCCATATTATTGATTTAGGATTTCGACAAATTTCTTTTTATGTAAAATGATTTCTTTTTTAGACAGTTTATTCGCTTCGTAAACAATCGTTATGTCTTTAATATTGGCGCCAAAAACGTTGAGAGAAACAATCAGCGTACTGATGATTTCATCGATGGTGTATTTATAAGTGCCTTCTTTTGTGAAAGATCTTTCTTTGCCACCCGTTGTCACCACGATGTAAACTTCTTTGTCTTTCAGGGGATTATTTTCACCTTCCTTGACCCAGTTTCTGTCGAAAACTTCGTCAATCCACAACTTAAGTAGAGGCGGAATTCCAAACCAGATAATCGGAAACTGAAAAATAAAACGGTCGTACTGCTGCAGTCTTTTTCTTTCTCTGAAAGCGGCAATGTGAAAATCGGGATATTCTTCGTACAAATCACGAAGTGTAAAATGCTGATGACGAACGTAGAAATTAATCAGTTCCACGTTTGAGGTAGAATGCTCGAGGTAGGGATGGGCAAAAACCACCAGTGTTTTCTTCATAAACCCGTTTTCAGTAAATATAATGAAAAATGAGTGAAAAAATGAAAAAATTCAGAAGCTTTAAGGAAATTTTAATCCTGGGAAATTAAATGCTAAGATCTATTTTCCATGTGTTAGTTTAATTACTTTTCCATCTTTGGAATTGATGACAATTAAAAAAGTTCCGCCCATTTTATCATTGGGGAGTGTTCCATTAATTATGTAATAATTATCAATATAATTGACATCGTAAGGTCTCTGCTTTATAATATTTTCTTTTCTGTAAATTTTAAATAGAATAATTTCAGCAACTTCAACGGCAGTTTCAGAATCTGAAATTACTTTATCGGGAAGAATTTTGTTTTCTGTCAGAGCACTTTCTAATTCTGATTTTGCATAATTAGTATTAGTATTTTCACTAAAAATGTGCATCGTCTCAGATTCTGTACAAGAAATAACAGAAAATAAAGTCAACACTACGTTTAAAACTACTTTCATTTTATGCATTTAAATAAACCATTTCCAAAAGCTAAGAAAAATTGAACTTATACCAAGTACTGAAATAAAAACTGCAGAATATTTAAATGAATTAAATTCTTTATTTTTAAAAGAGAGAATTAGAAATAATAATGAAATCAGCGAGATGATTAAAAAATAATATTTGTACGAATATTTTATTTCTTTAAGACCAAACAGAGCTTGTGTTTTTGCATCTGCAGATAAATAATCATTTACAATATCAAAATTAACTTTAAAACAAAGAACTAAAGTTATCAGGTTGAAAAAAATCGATATAATTGAAAATTTCATTTTTTCAAATGTATTACCATCCTCCCGAAGCACCACCGCCTCCAAAACTTCCGCCACCTCCAAAGCCACCAAAACCTCCGCCGCCACTTGATGAACCGCCGCCACCGAGGCCACCGCCACCAAAACTGCCAGGAAAAGGGAACGGGAAAAATCCTCCAGGATAATTTCTTCTGCCGCGTCGCGTGATGATCACATCGTCGTCATCGTCGTTTCCGCCACCACGGTTTTTAAAAATAATGATGAGGATAATGATAATGACAAAGGCAACCAAAAGTAGCTGACCAAGATCAAAATCGTTCTCTTTCTTTCGTTCAATAGGTTTGAATTTTCCCTGAACGGCTTCCATAATCGCAGATGTTCCACGATTAATGCCTTCATACCAGTTTCCTTCACGGAAATGTGGAGTCACGATGTAATCGATGATCTGTTTTGAGGTAGAAGCTGTAAGGTACTGTTCAACTGCTCTCCCTTGTTGAATGGCCAGTTTCCGGTCTTCAGTCGCAATCAGAAAAACAACACCGTTATCGATTCCTTTTTGTCCGATTCCCCATTTTTCACCGATCATCGTAGCAACAAAATTGATGTCTTCACCTTTTGTGGAAGGGATAATTACAACTTCAATTTCTGTAGATGTAGAATCTGAAAATGCAATCAGCTTTTTGTTTAATTCATCGGTTTCCTGTTTCGATAACAGTTTGGCTTCGTCATAAACAGGATAAAGCAATTTCGGTTTTTCGGGAATGCTGTATTGTGCCGATACGAAAGCGTAAAAGCATAGAAAAAGGAATGAAAATACGGTTTTATGAAAATGTAATTTCATTGGAAAGTTCGTTGGTGTTTTCTCCCGTCACCGGAAAATGTTTTTTGAGTTCAAAACCTGTTTTTAAAATAGCATCCCGCAGCGATTCGAAAAATTTTCTCTGAGCAAAACCGTCAGTGATTTCATCATGCAAAGCATCCCAGTAAGACTGATGTACTCTTTCGTGTATCCCTCTGTCGCCAATGATAGTCAGATATTTTTGTTCAAAATTGACATGAAAAAGAACCGCATTCAATTCTGCGGTCTTGTTCATGCAAAGTTCTTTGAAAACATCATAAGCTCTGTCGGCATTTTTGTTTTCTGTATTGGAGTCGATGTGCACCCTGATCTCGCCCGTAGAATGATCTTCCGCGGACTGTATCGCATCTACAAGCAATGCGATCTGTTGATCTGTAAGGAAATTGCTCACGTTTATTTTTTAATTATTCAGAAAATACATCCGGTGCTTTTTCTGCTCCTGCAGCTGCTTTGAAAGAAGGTTTTTCTTTAAAGTTGGTAAAGTTGGCAATGATATTTGAAGGAAATTGCTTGATTGAAGTGTTGTAATCTCTCACTGCCTCGTTGTAATACACGGTTTCTGATCTGATGCTGTTTTCAATCGCAATATATTCGCTCTGGAAATTAATGTACTGCTGATCTGCCTTTAAGTTAGGATAAGATTCCACAACCGCCATCAATCGGCTTAAAGCACCGGATAATTCTCCCTGTGCAGCCTGAAATTTAGCCAGATCCTGCTCGGTCATATTGGTTGGATCAATGTTGATAGACGTCGCTTTAGATCTTGCTTCGATTACTTTCGTTAAAGTTTCCTGCTCAAATTTAGAATAAGCTTTTACAGTTCTTTCAAGATTTGGGATCAGGTTGGCTCTTTTTTGATACACCGTTTCCACGTTCGACCATTTGTTGTCTACGATTGCTTCTTTGGCAACGAAGTTATTGTAGCCGTTTTTCCCCCAAAAGAAGGCGATTGCAACGATTACAAGAAGAGCAATTCCGATAGTTCCTGCGCTAAGGCAGCCTTTGTTTTTCATAGTCTGTATGTTTTTTTTAATTTTTGCGTTTTCCAAATATACAAATTATGTGCTATTTTTGTAAAAAATATTAAGAATGACAACAATTGTGGTGGCGATGGGCGAGAAGAACGAAATCGGGGCAGACAACAAACTCCTGTGGCATCTTCCGAAAGATTTAAAACACTTCAAAGATCTTACTTCTGGACATCCGATTATTATGGGCAGAAAAACCTACGAAAGTATTGGTAAACCGCTTCCGAACCGCACCAATATTGTTGTTTCAAGAAAAAAGAACTGGTTTCAGGAAGGGATTTTGATTGTAGGAAGCATTAAAGAAGCTCTAAAATTCGCAAAAAAAATAGACGAAAATGTATTCATCATCGGAGGTGGAAATATTTATGAACAAACAATGGAACTTGCTGATAAACTTGAAGTAACCTTAGTAAAAGCTCAATTGGAAGCAGATACATTTTTCCCAAAAATCGATACCAAAATCTGGAAACTTTCAGAAGAAATTCATCACGAAAAAGATGAGAAAAATGAATATGATTTCAGCTTTCGAACCTATGAAAGAGTTTAATGTTTTGAGTTTAACGTTTGAGGGTTTATACATAAGAATGTTGATGTGTCGAAACTTTAAACTTTAAACATTGAACCTTAAACCTTAAATTATTACCTTTGCATTTCTAAAATTTAAACATGAACAAATACATAAAATTTGTTATCTCTGCACTGATCATCGCAGCTGCAGTTTATCTGATGATGAACAGAAACATCGGCTGGGGAATCGTTTTGGTGATTCTTGCGGCAGTACCGGTTTTCCTTTACTTTAAAAACGAATATATACTTTTGGCTTTCTGGCAGTTGAGAAAACAAAACATGGAGAAAGCAGGAGTTTGGCTTACAAAAATTACCAACTACACTTCTCAGTTAGATAAAAACCAATACGGATATTTTCATTATTTACAGGGGCTGACATTAGCTCAGGACAATCCGATGAAAATTGAGCCTTACATGAAAAAAGCTTTGGATTATGGTTTGAATATGAAACACGACCGTGCAATGGCAACCTTGAATCTGGCTGCAGCAGCACTTTCAAAAGGAAGAAAGCAGGAAGGACAGAAACTTTTGGAAGAAGCTAAAAGATTAGACACGGCAGGAATGATGACCGAGCACATTAAAACAATGAAGGCTCAGCTGAAAATGCCAACGATGCAAAAACACGTTCACAATCCTCACATGAGACAGAGAGGGAAGTTTTAAGAAACTAAATTTAAATAAAATAGAAATGCACCTGAGAAATCAAGTGCATTTTTTTATTAAATATTGATGATTTTTATATTTTGAAAATCTGCTGGATATTTTGTTGATAGTAAATTTGAGGTTAATCTGATGAAGCTGATTAAAATAGGATTTGAGTTTTCGTCGGGTGAGTGTATTTTGAAAGAATCTAATTCAGTTTTTAAGATTACAGAATATCCGTCTAAAATAGCTCTAGTTCTCTCTTTTTCCTGCTCGTCAGAACTTTCAGTTTGATATGTAGCAATAGATTGAAACAGTGAATTGTAGTTTGGATTGTCATTTTTTTTAAATTCCAATGAAAATGTTTTATATCTAAAATGTTTTTCACTGAGTTGATTTAATTTTTCAACAAGTTTGCCTAATTGACTGCTCTCATTATTTTGAATTTTTTGATACATTATTTCAAATATCTCGTGTTGTTCATTGGCAAAAGAATCACTGTCAATTACTTCGTCCAGAACTTTTATTTTGATATTAAATGAATCATTTAGTTCTTTAATTAAAAAGCTGGTAGATTCTGAAAAAGAGGTTATATTAATTTCAATCTGATTCATTTAATTTACATTTCAGAATTACTTTCATACCCATAAAATTTCGGGATCTGCCAATGGTATTTTACGGCTAAAGTTCTAACGGCAACGATCATTAAAATCGTAAAAATCTGGATAAAAGTATAAGAAAGTGTTGTAAAATGAGTCAGCAGCAAAAAAGTAGAACCTCCAACGATACAGGCGCTTGCATAGATTTCTTTTCTGAAAATTAGTGGAATTCTGTTCAGTAAAATATCGCGGATAATTCCCCCAAAACAGCCGGTGATCGTTCCTAAACCGATACAAATTAAAGGATGAATGTCTAAATTTAAACCTTTCTGAACACCGATAATGGTAAATAATCCCAACCCAAAACTGTCAAATATAAAAAGAGTAACCTTGAAGTTTTTCTCGATTGATTTAAAAACCATAGAGAAAATACTCGTCGCCAGAATCAGTCCACACATCAAAAGATCGTGCATCCAGAAAACGGGAGTGTCAAGCAATAAATCTCTCACCGTTCCGCCACCAACAGATGTTACAAAGGCAATAATAAGAACTCCAAACGGATCCAGCCTTTTCTGCATCGCAGCAAAACTCCCCGACATCGAAAAAGAGATCGTTCCGAGAATTTCTATAATGAAATTTAGCTGCTCGTGCATGTTTTATGATTGATGTTTGATAAATGATGATTGATAAAATATTTGTCTTGAACATCACTGATCAATCATCACTAATCATTTATTTTTCTACTCTGACTGCTTCCGGAACCAACAATTCATACTCCCCGCCGTGGTTGATGATTTCTCTCACGATACTGCTGCTGATAAAGGATTTTCCTGATGAGGTTAAAAGGAAAACCGTTTCCAGTTTTTTGTGAGCAAGTGTTCTGTTGGTATGGGCAATTGCTTTTTCAAATTCAAAATCAGCAGGATTTCTGAGTCCTCTGAGAATGAACTGAGCGTTTTTTTCGAAACAGTAATCGACGGTTAAGCCTTCAAAATGATCAACTTCCACGTTGGGAAATTCCGCAACGGAGTTTTGGATGAATTCCATTCTTTTTTCAAGCGGAAACATATATTTTTTTGAAGAATTTTGTCCGATCGCAATAATCACCTTGTCGAAAAGTGCCGCTGCTCTTTCAATAATATCATAATGTCCTAAAGTAATCGGGTCAAAAGAGCCCGGAAAAACAGCAATTTTCATGCGTAAACAGTTTTGGGTTTCAGGTTTGAGTTTAAGGCTTTATTATGTTAAACTTTACCTACTAAACTATATTTTATTTTTAGTAAAAATAAATGTTGAAAGCAAAGTACAAATTTCCGTCTTCCAACATCCATCTTCCTACTTTTTCAAAGCCTTCTCCACTTCATTTCCGCACAGATCTTTAATGGAAATTCCATAGATTTTTGCCTGTTGTGGAAGAATACTCGCCGGAGAAAAACCTGGATTGGTATTCATTTCCAGCATATATGGTGTCCCATTCATCAGAATAAATTCACTTCTTGAAAAACCGCTCATTCCTAATGAATTGTAGGCTCTTTTTGAAATTTCTTCAACTCTGATTCTTGTCTCATCATCAATTCTTGCGGGTGTAATTTCTTCGGAAGCACCTTCATATTTGGCTTCATAATCGAAAAACTCGTTTTGAGGAACGATTTCTGTAATGCCTAAAACAATGGTTTCTCCTTTGTAATCAATTACTCCGACAGAAACTTCCATTCCATCAAGGAAACTTTCAATTAAAATTTCATCATCCTCTTTAAATGCAATTTCAGTAGCAGCTAAAAGTTCAGACTTTTCTTTTACTTTGGAAATTCCAAGGGAAGATCCGGATTGATTGGGTTTTACAAATACCGGAAGTTTTAAATCTTCAACAATTTCATCTACATTAATATCTTCTCCTTTTCTTAAATAAACACTTTTCGCAGAAGGAATACCGTATTTTGAAAGTACCGCCAAAGTATCTTTTTTATTGAAAGTTAAAGCACTCTGATAAAAATCACAACCTGTATATTTTTGTCCGATAGCATCCCAGTAAGCCTGCAGAATTCCGTTTTCGCCAGGCGTTCCGTGGATTATATTGAAGCAAACGTCGAATTTCAGAGTTTTTTCATCAGATAACTTTACTGAAAAATCTCCTTTGTTAATTTCGTATTTATTTTCGTTTTCATCCAAAAAATACCATTCGTCTTTCAGAATTACGATTTTATATACGTCGTAAATATCTCTGTCTAAAGAATCGAAAATCAGTTGTCCGCTTTTCAGAGAAACCTTATATTCATCGGAATAGCCGCCCATTACTACGGCTACATTTGTTTTGTTCATAGCTAAATGTATCTTTCAAGTAAGGCAAATTTAATGATTTTAGATATTGCCGGAGCTGATTTTTGTAAAATTTAAACGACAGCCAAAAATTCTTAAATAAATTCTATTCTAAAATTATTAATTATATTTGCCCTTACAAATAAAGAGTTTATCAATATGCTCAAATCGCTATTCAACTGGAGAGTTCTCCTGAATTTAATTCTTGCAGCCGGAGTTTTTGTAGGTTTAATTTACCTTACATTCCGCTGGCTGGAGATTCATACCCATCATGGTGATGAGATACAGGTTCCCAATGTAGTCAACAAATCTGTACACGATGCCGTGAAAATTCTGGATGATTCCGGATTGGAATATGAAGTAGACAGCTTTAAATATGACCCTAAATACAGACCTTTTCAGGTGTTGCAGATTTATCCTGCACCGGGATCGCGTGTGAAAAACGGAAGATCAGTTACTTTAAAAGTTAATCCAAGAAACTGGGCTCCGGTTTCTGTTCCTGATGTTATCAATAAATATTCTGGACTAGGATTCCAGCGTTTAGATCAGGTAGGTTTAAAGGTTGGTGATACTATTTACGAACCGAGTATTCAGAAAGATGCTATTCTAAGAATTCTATTCAAAGGTAACAGCATTAAACCTGGAACTAAAATTCCAAGATTCTCAATTATTGATGTGGTAATCGGCAGTGGACCGATGAGAAATATTGGTATTCCGAATGTGGTTGGTCTTACGGTAAAAGAGGCGAAAGCATTGATTGCAAGAAATCTTTTTGAAGTAGGAATTGTAGATTATGAAGATGGTGGAAGTGATGAAAATGATATCGTTTATTATCAGGATCCTGCATCCGGTGATGTGCGGGATCAGGGAATGCAGATTGACCTTTGGGCAAGTAAAAAAACACCTGCCGAGCTGATGAATAAAATCAACGAGCTGAACTCCATGTACAGAATGAAGATTGATACCACGCTGCCTCCTGTAAGATATGAAGAAGTTCCGAATTTTCAGGATGTACCACCAATAGAGACAACTCCGGTAGTTCCGCCAAAGAGGGAGATTCCGAAAAATGATCCGCCGAAACAAAATGGAACACCGGCAAAGTCATCCGGAGATAAGCCTAAATCAACTGCTACAACCAAGCCTGCAGATAAGCCAAAAGCAAAACAGGTAATTCTTTAAATTAAAATTATACAAATAATCAGGCTTCAACGGTATTTTTGCGTTGGAGCCTTTTATATATTTAAAAAATGACAGAAGACAACGAAGATTTTTTAGATGATGAACTGGAAAGTTCCGATGAGCAGAATCTTGAACTTGACGACGAAAATAAAGGACTTTATGAGCACGTAAATATTACTGCAGACCCGAAGCAGGAACCTTTAAGAATTGATAAATTTCTTTTAAACTACCGTCAGAATTCTTCAAGAAATAAAATTTCACAGACTTGCCGTGCAGGAAATGTTGTAGTAAATGGTGTTCCTGTAAAGCAGAATTACAGAGTAAAGCCTGGCGATCAGATCTCAGTACTTTTGGCTCATCCGCCGAGACAGAATGTAATTATTCCTCAGGATATTCCCATAAAAATCATTTATGAAGATGAAGATGTTATAGTAGTGGATAAAGATCCTGGAATGGTAGTGCATCCCGGTCATGGAAACTGGGATAAAACCCTGATCAATGCCCTCGCTTTCCATTTTGAAAAAAACGGAGCCAAATCTGACCTCGACAGGGTAGGTCTCGTTCACCGTATCGATAAAGATACTTCAGGACTTTTGGTCATTGCTAAAAATGAATATGCCCTGAGTTTTCTTGCCAAGCAGTTTTTTGAACGGAAAACAAAAAGGCTGTACTGGGCTTTTGTATGGGGCAATGTAAAGGATGATGAGGGCACGATTAGCGGTCATATAGGAAGGCATCCCAAGAATAGAATGCAGATGCACACCTATGTAGATGGCAGTCAGGGGAAGCATGCCGTTACCCATTATAAAGTTTTAGAAAGATTTAAATATATGACGTGGGTAGAATGCAAACTGGAAACCGGAAGAACCCATCAGATCAGAGCACACTTCAAACATATAGGCCACACCTTGTTTAATGACGAAAGATATGAAGGTCATACACCTCTCCGTGGAGTGAATCTGCCTAAGTATAAGCAGTTTATAAAAAATGTCTTTGAAGTTTTGCCAAGACATGCTCTTCACGCCCACACCCTTGGGTTTATACATCCCACTAGCAAAAAGGAATTGTATTTTGAGAGTCCAATGCCTCAAGATATGACGGATGCTGTAAAAAAATGGAGAAATTATTCAGAAAACTAAAAATATATTGAGAATTTTTTTATATTTGTTGAATTGAAATCAAGATTTGTTATGAGAAAACTATATGCTATCGTATGTTTAGCTCTTTTGTCGAATGCATACAAAGCACAAGAATCACTACCATACTATCAACAATATCTTTTGGATGGTGAGTTCCTGTTCAACCCTGCTCAATACGGTAAAACGGACTATGTACAGCTTAACCTTAACTATCAGCAACAATTTTCAAAGTTCAGCGAATCCCCAAATGTACAGTCAGTAGGGATCAACGCGAATATCTTTGATAGAGTGGGAGCTGGTATTTCTGTATTCAGAGACAGTAACGGACCCATCTCCGCAGGAGGTATTACAGCTGGTGCATCTTATTTTATCCCTCTAAGCAGTGAAGGAGAGAGAAAAGATCAGTTTTCATTCGGTACCAGTGTTAATTTTTATAACATGAATTTTGATTATACCAAAATTAATACTGAAGACGGTTACGATCCTTTGCTACAAGGTAACGAGAGTAATATCTTTATGGTATATGCTAACTTTGGTATGGCTGCAACCTACAGAGGTTTATTCGGAGGAATTTCAGTAAACGATATCGCTTTGAGTAATGACGAATCTATCGTAAACAACTACGAGCCTTCTCCAATTAAATTCTTCTTAAACTTAGGATATGACTGGAATCTTGCAGATAACATCGCATTAACGCCATCAGTTTTGGTAAATTTAAATACCAACTCTACAAGAATGATGGATGTGAACTTAATGGCAACATTCTCAAATGAAGTGAATGCATTCTCAGTAGGAGCGAGCTACAGAACTGTACAGAACAGATTTGACAATCAGACTCTTCAGATTGCACCAGTAGTAAAAGTAAGATTAAACAAACTGATGATCGGAGCTACTTACAACCTTGGACTTTCTGATATTCAGGAGTACGGTGGAAACAGCTTTATGATTGGTCTTGGTTATAACTTTGATAACTTTATTAATCATAGAGGATTTAGATACTAATATGATTTAATTTAAATAAATTTGAGCTCTGAAATTTTTCAGAGCTTTTTTTATGATCTACATTCACATTCCTTTTTGCAAACAGAAGTGCAGTTACTGCAATTTTCATTTTTCAACTTCATTAAACTTTAAAGATGAAATGCTTTCTGCAATGAAAATGGAAATTTTTCTCCGCAAAGACGAGCTTCAGAATAAGAATTTAAATTCACTTTATTTCGGTGGCGGAACACCTTCAATACTTTCTTCAGACGAAATCAAAGCTTTAATTGATGAGGTTTTAAAATATTTCAGTTTTAATTCTGATATTGAAATTACGCTTGAAGCCAATCCTGATGATTTAGATAAAAACTTTTTGAAAGGAATTTCAGATTCGCCGATTAACAGATTGTCCATCGGAACTCAGAGTTTTTTTGAGGAAGATTTAAAATTAATGAACCGCGCACACTCTGCTTCAGAAGCTGAAAGTTCGATCAAAAGAGCTCAGGATTTTGGTTTTGAAAATATCAGTATCGATTTAATTTACGGTTCGCCAACTTCCAGTATGGAAATCTGGAAGGAAAATTTAAACAAAACCATTGCTCTCGAAGTTCCGCACATCTCTTCTTATGCTCTAACGGTCGAGCCCAAGACAGCTTTAGAAAACTGGATTGCCAATGGAAAAGTAAAATCCCCGAAAGAAGCAGAGCAAAACCGCGAGTTTTTCTATATGAAAGATTTTCTGAAAGATCACGGTTTTGATCATTATGAAATTTCAAATTTCGGTAAACCCAATTTTCATTCAAAGCACAATTCTGCCTACTGGAAATCCTGTGAATATCTTGGCATCGGACCGTCTGCGCATTCCTACAACGGAAATGAAATCAGAAGCTGGAATGTTGCCAATAATCAACAATATATTAAAAAATTAAGCTTCAATACTTTAGCTAAAGAGCAAGAAATTCTTTCTCAAAAAGATCAGTTCAATGAAATGATTATGATTGGTTTAAGAACGGCTTGGGGTGTAGACCTATCCGTTTTAAATGAAAAATTCAATGATGAAATTCTGGAGCATTTTCAACATGAATCAAAATTGAAATTAGAAGAAGGAATTTTACTCATCGAAAACAATCACCTTAAAATTCCTGAAAAACATTGGTTTATGGCCGATGGAATTGCTTCAGATTTGTTTATCATTTAGGTCGGATGTCGGATGTCAGATGATGGAAGATTGTGTTTGTAAAAAACTTCCCGCATCCAGCTTCCATCATCCAACAATTTCCTTATTTTTGTACTAAATTTAATCAGTTTTGAAAACTAAAAAACACGATTATTCTCATCTTTCCGCGAAGCAGCCCATCGGCATTTTTGACAGTGGAGTTGGCGGCTTGACGGTTGCCAAAGAAATCAAACGTCTTCTTCCCAACGAAGATCTCATTTATTACGGTGATACCAAACACCTTCCGTACGGGGAAAAATCTAAAGAAGCTATTGTAGGCTACTGCGAAAAAATAACGAATTTTCTGCTTGAGAAAAACTGTAAAGCCATTGTCATTGCATGTAATTCGGCAACGGCAAATGCGCTGAAAGAAGTTCTTGATCTGGTTGCTGATCATGTGCCTGTAATTGATGTGATTAATCCCGTGGCAGAAAAAGTTTCGTATGAAATTCATACCAACGTCGGTGTAATTGCTACCAAAGCAACCGTAAATTCAGGACTCTACAGAAAAAGCATCAGGAAACACAACAAATGGATCAAGGTTGATGAGTTGGCAACACCGCTTCTGGTTCCGGCGATTGAAGAGGGTTTTAAAAACCATCCGATTACACACTCTATTATTTATAATTATCTCAGTAATGCGAAGCTGAAAAATATCGAGACACTGATTTTAGGCTGTACACATTATCCGCTTTTGATTGACGAGATCAAACAGTATTACGGAAACCGCGTAAGAGTAATAGATTCGCCGAATATTGTTGCAAGTCATCTGAAGATTATTTTAGACAAATATCATTTGCTGAACAACAACAATTCAAAACCGAATTATCACTTTTACCTTTCGGATCTTACCAAAAATTTCGAAAAAATATCTAAAAAATTCTTTGGCAAAACCATCGATCTTGAGCTGAAAGTTTTATAATCATTCAAATCTTAAATTATTTAGGTAATATTTTCTGATCAGTTTTGAGGTAAAAGCAATCAGCAATGTTGTAAAACAGCTCAAAGCAACTATTCCTAAGATATTTTCTAAATTTGAATTTGTTGCAAAAAATTTGAATAGTAGAAATAAGCAGAGTGCTATAATTGCGATTATTCTCAGGTTTTTTATTAAATTTTCCATAAAATCAATTGTTAAAAATATTTCTTTAATATAAGTAGTTTTTCAATTATTTTTCCAGAATAATCTTACTCATTTCCAGCCTTCGTTTTGGTGTTTGATGCGGCTGATTGGTATCTGCTTCAGATTTTTCGCCAATAGCTACAGCAAAAAGACTTTGGTATTTTTCATTTTGCAGAATTTCATCATATTCAGCAGATTTAATACCTTCCATCGGCGTACAGTCGATTCCCATTTCTGCGCAGGCTGAAAGAAGAATTCCCAATGAAATGTAAACCTGCTTGGCCATCCAGTTTTTAATGTATTCTTCTCCATGAGGCTGAACCATGTTTTTATAATAATTAACAGCCATTTCCGGAAGGTTTTCATTGATTTGAGTCTCAAAATCTTCAATAGATTTTAAAACCTGAAAAACAATAACCAATTTGCTTTCAATAACTTTAGCAGTATTGTGAAAAGAAACTTCCGACAGCTGTTCTTTAACTTCCTTGCCCGTCACAAAAACAAAATTCCATGGCTGACTGTTGATGGAGGACGGACTGAGTGTCAGGATTTCTTTTAATTCCTCAATTTGCTCAGCACTGATTTCTCCTTCAGCATTGTATTTTTTCACCGTGTACCGGTCTTTCATTTTTTGCAGAAAACTCATTTTGAATTGGTTTTAAAATTTTAATCAATATAAATTTACATTTTAAGTCTGACTTTAGAAAATTGAACAAAAAAAATCAGGAATTAATTTTCCTGATTGCTTATTTCTTCTTCAACTTCCGGAGTAGGTTCGTAGAAACTAAAACTTACATTTCCATATTTTCTTGTGAATTTAAAATTAGGGTGATCAAGTTTCAATCTGCTTTGATGTTCTATGATCAGAACGCCGTTAGGTTTCAGATATTTATTTTTTAAAACTAAAGATAGCAGTTCATGATACTTTTTTTCTTCAGTTTCAAATGGAGCATCAGCAAAAACAATTTCATAAGACTTGTTGTTTCTGAATTTCTTCAGCCAGTCATAAACGTCACCTCGCTGTGTGCTCACCTGTAGGCTCATATCCAGTTCTGCAGCAGTCGCATTGATGAAAGATGTGTGTTTAGGATTCATCTCCACAGAAGTTACATCCTGACATCCTCTTGAAGCGAATTCAAAGGTAATCGAGCCAATTCCTGCGAAAAGATCAAGAACAGAAATCGACTGCATGTCGTAAGTATTTTCTAAAATACTGAAGAGTGCCTCCTTGGCAAAATCTGTTGTAGGTCTTACATCAAAATGTCTGGGAGCGGCTATTTTTTTTGC
This sequence comes from Chryseobacterium sp. HNCC26DJ240, assembly GCF_057180485.1. Lineage (NCBI taxonomy): Bacteria > Pseudomonadati > Bacteroidota > Flavobacteriia > Flavobacteriales > Weeksellaceae > Chryseobacterium > Chryseobacterium sp. HNCC26DJ240. The sequence continues at coordinate 172,158 of NZ_JBXUGK010000009.1, read as the reverse complement.
TTTCCATTTACCGGAAATTATTCTGTACATAAATGTGGGGTGTTAGATGTTAGGTGTTGGGTGTTGGGTGCTGGGTGTTCGATGGTGGTTTTATGTAAGTTTATTTCTGAAAGCTATAATGTGATTGATTAGTTTGTAAGAGAAATTATACATTTCACTAAACTGATTTTCATTGATATAATTTCTGTTTTTAGCTTTGTAAAGACAGGTTACAACTTCGGCCACAGAACGAATTGAAAAGCCTAAAAATCTCCTGAATTCCGGGGTGCTTTGTAAAATACTGCCTTCAGAAATATTTAGTGCAACAGAATCGGATGCTCTTCGGATTTGAGATGTTAGATTGTATATTTCTTCTTTCGGAAATGATAACGACATTTGAAAAATAGATTCTACAAATGTCATTGCATCCTGCCAGATAATTAATTTTTCAAATTTAAAACTCATAAAAAATATACTCAAACATGTAAACATCCATCACCCATCATCCAACATCCAGCCTAATTTAATATGAAATTCTTGCTCGGAAGATTATCAAAAACAATCTTCAGATTCTTCACAAATTTTTGCAGTTCCGAAATAAAAGTTTCGTTTTCTGTCGTTTCTCCGTAGGCAAAAAACTTAGTTTCATTAATGGCAAAACCGATTTTGCTTAAAGTAAACATTACAAAATAAAGGAAATCAACTTCAGAATTAACGTCTAAATTATTATAAAGAATCACTTTTTTATCATCAATCGCAAAAAACTCGCACTGATTATGATACAGATTGATATGAATCTCCTTATTATTTTTAAAACTGATCGCATTTAAGAACTTTTCTCCCGAAAAATTAAAGAAAACAGGAACCGACAGCGCCTTGATTTTCTGATAATATGCTTTAGGAAAAGTGTAGTAAAACTGAACCTTAAACTTGCGGTTTACCGAAAGCATTAATTCTTCACTATCCTTATCCACAGGCGTGTTGAAGGCAATCAGATCAAAACCGGATTCGTGATCCGAAAATCCTTCCGGCATCAGCGTAAAACTGTTGAGAGCCGAAACAATATGCACTTCTTCAAATCTCTGTTTGAGCAAAACCTCGTCAAGGGTATTCAGAATAAAGTTTTCCGGCGATTCTTCGTCAGAGAAATAAGATTTTTCTTCCACAATGCTTTTATTTTTAGCAATCTGGTAGATCAGTCCACCTTTTGTGAAAAGTAAATGTAGTACGTTCATAAGTCAATTGCTGCAAATTTAGTGAAAATCTACCATTACCGCACCCGATTGATGATGAAGTATTTCCTTGTTGTAAAAATCAAGATGGGTTTGGCTTTCAAGCACATCCAAAACCATTCTCTGCAAAGTTCCGTCGCCGATTCCGTGTACGATTTCAAGTCTTTTCAAATGGTTTTTACGGCAAAAATTGATTGTCTGAATCAGCTTTTCCTTTTGCAGAAACAACCGCTCAAAACTGTCATAATCATTAGGATTTTTAACTAAATTTTCAAAATGAAGATCCAGAATCATCGGATTTTTATCGTGTTTTTTGGAAACTGTTTTTTTTGGTTCAGCCTTCTTTACGATTTTAATATTTTCATAGATTTCAGCATTTTTCGGAACCAGTTTTTCTTTCGGGTATTGGTAAGTAAAACCATATTCGTCTTTAAAAACCACCGTATTTCCATTGACCGAAGTGACAACTCCGCCCAAATCTTCATCCAAAACTGAAACTTTTTCTCCTATTTTCATTTTATTGCGAGTGAAACGAAGCCATCCGTTTCTTTTTTTTTTAATTTTTTTTCAGGAGCCGGGAACCTGCTTTCCGCTATATCTTTTTTTGTCATTGCGAACAAAGTGAAGCAATCTGTTGAACTTTTACGCCATCGCAATAACAAAAAAAGGATGCCGCTGCAATCAGGGCTAGTTACAACAATTTCCCCAAAACCTAACGGGTTTTAGAAACCCGTTAGGTTTACTCCCCGAATCCCAAATCCCGAATCCCAAATCCCGAATCCCGAATCCCGAATCCGAAAACTCGAATCCCGAACCCGAAAACTCGAATCTCAAATCTCAAATCTCAAATCTCAAACATCAAATTTCAAATTTCAAACCTTCGCTCCCAATTCTATCACTTCCAAATCCTTTATTTCTTCGCCGTCAATTACAAACCGCATCATCGTTCTCATCTTATGCCAACCCTGTTTTCCGCATGCCCCGGGATTAAGATGCAGAAGATTATTTTTTTGATCAAACATGGCTTTCAGAATATGAGAATGCCCTGAAATAAACAGTTTCGGAACCTTTTCAGTAATTTCTTTAATGGTCAGCGGTGTGTACTTTCCGGGATAACCACCAATGTGAATCATCAAAACTTCTACATTTTCACAGAAAAACCGGTTCACTTCAGGAAATTCAGAACGGATTTTTGCTCCGTCAATATTTCCCCAAACGCCTTTCAAAGGTTTTATTTTTTCAAGTTTTTCAATGATTTCAAAACTTCCGAAATCGCCGCAATGCCAGATCTCATCAGCCTGCAAAGCATATTCTAAAATTCTGTCATCAATATAGGAATGAGAATCGGATAGGAGAAGGATTTTGGTCATTGAGTTTTCATTTACCACAAAATTCACAGAAGATTTTATTTTGCGAAAGCATTTTAAAGTTCAAAAAAGCCTGAGTTTTATTTTTTAGATAAAATTATATAAAGCAAAGCTTCAAAAATACTGTTCAATAATCGGTCTGGATTTTTGCAGATATTAAATCAGCCACAAATTTACTCAATAATCCCGAAATGTTTAAATTTGGTGAAATTTAAAATTTATGAAAAAGAAACTTTCTTTTTTCCTTTTTCTTTTGACGGTAGGCATTGCCAATGCACAGGTTGAAGAAAAAAAACTCGATGAGCTGATTCAGAATACCTTAAAAACTTTCGATGTTCCGGGAATGTCTGTCGGAGTGATCAAAGATGGAAAAATGATTTATTCCAAAGGTTTTGGCGTCCGTTCGCTGACCTCAAAACAGCCAATGGATGACAATACTTTGGTGGGAATTGCTTCCAACTCAAAAGGTTTTACCTGTACGGCTCTTGCGATTTTGGCAGATGAAGGAAAACTGGATTGGGACGATAAAGTTTCAAAATATATCCCTGAATTTCAAATGTACGATCCTTATGTTTCTCAAAATGTAACCATCAAAGATCTGGTAACTCACAGAGCAGGTTTGGGGCTTGGACAGGGAGATTTGATGTTCTTTCCCGAAGGTGGAAATTTAAGCGTAAAAGATATTGTACACAACGTAAGATATTTAAAGCCTGAAAATCCTTTCAGAACGACTTTGGATTACAATAATGTGATGTTTATTGTTGCCGGAGAAGTAATTACAAGAATTTCAGGATTTAGCTGGGCAGAATTTATCGAACAGAAAATCCTGAAACCTGTAGGTATGACTTCAAGTTTCGGAAGCTACAACAGAGCGAAAGCCATTACCAATAAAATCGATGCCCACGCTCCCGTTGACGGAAAAGCCATCGCCGTTCCTCACGACTGGAACGAAACGGCTAACGCAGCCGGCGGAATTATGAGTAACATCAAAGACATGACCACCTGGGCTGAATGTCTGATGAATAATTTCACCACCAAAGACGGTAAAAAACTGGTTTCAGATAAAAACATTATGCAGCTTTGGAATCTTCAGATTTCGAGTGGTGCAGCTTTGAAAAATCCTTACGATACAGGTTTCTACGGCTATGGATTGGGATGGTTTTTAAGTGATGTGAAAGGTCACAAACAGGTTCAGCATACTGGAGGTTTGATTGGAACAGTTACTCAGTTTACTTTGATTCCGGATATGAAACTGGGAATTGTGGTGTTGACAAATCAGCAGTCAGGTGCGGCTTTCAATACGGTTACAAATATAGTAAAAGATTCTTATCTTGGTGTAGCCGACAGAAACTGGCTGAAAACCTACGGCGACAGAATGAAAAAAATGGAAGAGTCTTTTGATAAGCAGAAAAAAGAGGCGTTCGCAAAATCAGAAGCCTTTAAAAAAGAAAAAAATCTGCAACCAAAAGCAGAACAGTTCACAGGAACTTACAATGATGTCTGGTTTGGTGACGTGACGATTACAAAAGAAGGAAATACTATCAGACTGAACTGCAAGAATTCACCAAGACTGAAGGGTGAGTTACTTCCATATTCTAACAATGCCTTCATTGTAAAATGGGACGACAGAAGTTATGACGCAGATGCATTTATTATTTTCAGTTACGACGAAAACGGAAAAGCAGAATCTGCAAAAATGAAGGCAATTTCAGACATCACAGATTTCAGTTTTGATTTTGATGATCTGGATTTGAAGAGAAAATAAATCTTTAAGATTAAAATATTCTAAAGCGTGACATTCTAAGGATGATGCGCTTTTTTTGTGGATGTCTGAGAAATGTTCTGTTTTAATTAAATCATGTGTGTTTGTGCTTTCACAGATTTCTGTTTGAGTTAAACATTTGTGTTTGTACTCTCATAGATTTCTGTTTTTATTAAAACAAGAGTGTTTGTTCTTTTACAGAGTTCTGTTTTAATTAAATCATAGCCGTTTGTCCTCTCACAGAACTTTTGGATAATATAAAATTATTATTTCTTCTTATCTGATCAATGTTGCGTGAAGTTTTTATCAATAGGGGTGGGCTTCAGCCCGCCTGATTTGTTAGCGCTATGAATTGGCTTTAGCCGAAATTTAAATCTGCGTGTAACCACCCCGTCAAAAAATCGAAGATTTTGCGCCACCAGTGCCTCATTATTTTTTATTTAAGTTTGACTTCGGCAAATCTCGATCTTCGATTTCCAGAGTAGGGGAAATTTTTAATCTTAGATAAATTAAAATGCCCGTCAAATCGACAGGCATTTCAGTTTTAGAATATAGAGTTTTTCACATTTTAATTTTGTTGGGTTCATAAAAGAAAAGCAGTTTTTTTCTCGCCCCTTCAAACTGCGACCACGAATCACATTCAATCTGAAATCCGGCAACGCCACAGGTCGGGAAGTGATAAATGTCTTCGGAAATGGAATTGGCAAAATTGGAAATCCCGTTGTTGTGCGAGAAAAGTGCAACAGAATTCAGAGAATCATCCAAAGTATAAATAGCCGATTCGAAATTTCTTTCTTTGGGATTATAAAGATTCTGATCAGTTCCTATTGTCAGCTGATAGGTTTGGTTGAAAATCTCGCAGGTATTCAAAGCCCTCACAGCGGGACTTGAAAGAAGGTAATCAATGCCGATATTATTGTTTTTCATGTATCTTGACATCAACATCGCATCTTCCAGACCTTTGTGAGCAAGGGGTCTGTCAAAGTCTTCTGTTTCTTCCGGCCAGTCGCTTTTTGCGTGCCGTACTAAGATGAGTTGCTTCATAATGAGTGGTTTGGAAAATTAAATTTATAAAAAAAATTGTTGAAAATATCAAAATTCATAAAAAAAACTGTGTTTAGAATAAAATCACTAAAATTTATTAAATTTGCAGTCTTATGAAATCTTCACTGAAACAAATTCTTGCAATAGACTACGGAAAGGCAAGATGTGGTATCGCAGCCACCGACGATATGCAAATTATCGCAAGTGCTTTAGATACGGTACCCACCGGTTCACTGATTGATTTTTTAAAAAAGTATTTCTCAGAAAATCAGGTGGAAGCCATCGTAGTGGGTTTGCCGACAGATTTGAAAGGCAATATGTCTGAAATTGAGACCAGTATTTTAGCTTTTATCGAAAAGTTTAGGGCAGAATTTCCTGAGGTGGAAGTTCATCGTTTAGATGAAAGATTTACTTCAAAAATGGCATCGTTTTTTATCTCCCAAAGCGGAAAGAATAAAAAACAGAGAGAGCAGAAAGGTCTTATAGACAAAGTAAGTGCAACGATTATATTGCAGAATTTTTTAGAACAAAGAACAAGATGATTTTACCAATAAGAGCATTCGGGGATCCGGTTTTAAGGAAAGTGGCAAAGGATATTGATAAAGATTATCCGGGGCTGCAGGAGTTGATTGATAATATGTTTGAAACCATGTACAGTGCCAACGGTATCGGTCTGGCGGCGCCTCAGATTGGTTTGGACATCAGGCTTTTCATGGTGGATGTGACGCCTTTGGCAGAGGATGAAGATTATGAAGACATTGCTGAGGAACTGAAAGACTTCAAAAAAGTATTTATCAATGCCAAAATTCTTGACGAATCCGGTGAAGAATGGAAATTCAATGAAGGCTGTCTTTCGATTCCGGACGTTAGGGAAGATGTAAAGAGAAAAAGTACGATTCTGATCGAATATTATGACGAAAATTTCGTTAAACATACAGAAACTTTTTCCGATATTAGAGCCCGCGTTATTCAGCATGAATATGATCATATTGAGGGGATTCTTTTCACAGATCATCTCAGTGCACTGAAGAAAAAACTGGTGAAGGGAAAACTGGTAAAAATTTCTCAGGGCGATGTGGGAATCAACTATAAAATGAGGTTTCCGAAGTAGATTTAAGTATTAAAAAAAAGAAAATAAACAGGTAAAAGGCAGTTGTATATTGCCACAAAAACAAGATTATGCAGTTAGAAAAAATAATTTCAATTTCCGGAAAACCGGGACTTTTCAAACTGGTTTCTCAGCTTAGAAACGGTTTTATCATTGAAGATGTTACAAACAAGAAGAAAGTTAGCATCGGAAATTCAAGTCAGGTAAGTCTTTTAGACAATATTGCAATGTTTACTTTTGATAAGGAAGTGCCTTTGTTTGAAGTATTTGAAAATATTGCAAAAAACTATGACTATAAAGAAACGATTTCTCATAAATCTTCAGAAGCAGAGCTGAAGGAATTTATGAGTGCATCGCTTCCAAACTACGATACAGAAAGAGTATATGTTTCTGATATCAAGAAGCTAGCTCAATGGTACAACACGCTTCACAAAGCAGGTTACATCACTCCTGAAAGTTTTGTAAAAGCAGAATCTGAAACTGTGGAAGGAGAAGCGGCAGAGGAAATCAACGTAGAAAAAGAAGCTCCTAAAAAAGCTCCAAAAGCAGAAAAGCCTGCTACACCAAAAGTAAAGGCGAGCACCGGAGCAAAAGCAGCTACTAAGAGTACACACAGAAAAATGGGATAATTTATTTATCTGAATTAATACAAACCTCGTCAGCAATGATGAGGTTTTTTTTGTCTGAATAAATGATTTTGTAAAATTTCTTCTTCCCCCAACCCTAAAGGGAGGAAGAAATTTTAATCCAGATGTGTACGTAAAAATCAACTTACACCCTGTCGGGTCGGGAAAGTAAATTGATTTTTATTATGAACAGACACTAAAGAATTTTTATTATAATTAAATTTGCCTTAACCTTAACCTTAACCTTAACCTTAACCTTAACCTTAACCTTAACCTAAAAAATGAATACCAGACAGGAAAAACTCGAAGCTTTCGGAAGACTTTTAGATATTATGGATGATCTTCGTGAGAAATGTCCGTGGGATCAGAAACAGACGCTTCAGACCCTTCGTCATCTGACTTTGGAAGAGACGTACGAACTTTCTGACGCACTTTTGCAGGAAGATTTAACGGAAATAAAAAAAGAACTCGGCGATGTGCTTTTACATTTGGTTTTTTATGCTAAAATAGGTTCGGAAAAAGAAAGTTTCGATATTGCTGATGTCATCAATTCTTTAAATGAAAAACTGATTTTCCGTCATCCTCACATTTACGGCGATACCAAAGTGAAAGACGAGGAAGAAGTAAAACAAAACTGGGAAAAGCTTAAATTAAAAGAAGGCAACAAATCTATTTTGGGTGGCGTTCCGAAAGGTTTACCGAGTTTGGTTAAAGCTTACAGAATTCAGGACAAAGTAAAAGGAATTGGTTTTGAATTTCACGATGCTGAAGATGCGTGGAAAAAGGTAGATGAGGAGATTAAAGAATTTCATGAAGAAACCGATTTAGATAAAAAAGAATTGGAATTGGGCGATGTGTTTTTCTCCTTGATCAATTACGCCAGAATTTCAGGTTTAAATCCGGATTCCGCTTTAGAAAGAACCAATTTAAAATTCATATCAAGATTTCAGAAAATGGAAGAGCTTGCAGCTGAGGCAGGTTTAAAATTAGCTGATATGACTTTGGAAGAAATGGATGTGCTTTGGGAAAAAGCGAAGCTTCAGGACTAATGTTTAATGAGAAGTGACTTCTAAAAGTGTTTTCATTTAAAATCAATTTGAATTATTTAATTTTCTTTATTAATATGATAATTAATTGATCGTAAACATAAATTTTTAAAAAACATAATTCTTTATAAAAATAATATTCTCAAAACTGTAAATACCTGATAATTAATTAACGTAAATGTAATTTTAAAGGTAAATCTATCTTTCATAAAAATTTTATTTTTGTAACCAATTAAGTTAAAATTTTATGAAACAAAATTTATTTTTACCAAAAACAGCTTTGGCGTTATTGATGGTCTCCTTCTCGACGTGGGGATCGGCGCAGGTTCTTCTCACAGAAGACTTTAATTACACTATTGGATCAAATTTAACAGCTAATGGATGGAATGCCCACAGCGGTACTACAACGGCTCCTATCGATGTCACAAATGGACTTACCTTTATGGGGTATGTCGGTTCTGGTATCGGAGGTGCTGCAAACATTGATGATAATGGTCAAGATGTCAATAAGACATTTGCTTCTCAGACTACAGGATCCGTTTATATAGCATTTATGTTGCAAACTTCTTCTTCTAATGCTGCAGGTTACTTTTTTAACTTGGGAGGAAGTCCAATTGGTTCTAATTTTTATTCAAGATTATATGTAAATAGTAGTGGAACAGGAATTGGAATAAGTGAAGATAATACTGTTCCAAGTTATGTAACAATTGCTCCTGGAACAACCTATTTAGTAGTTATAAAAAGAGATATTACGAATGGACAGACTAGCCTATATGTTTTTGATTCTTTACCAACAAGTGAACCTTTAACTGCAAATCAAAGTTATTCGTCTTCTACAACAACAAGTATCGCTTCCGTTGCATTAAGACAATATAGCGCATCTCAAAAACAAATTGTTGATGGTATAAGAGTGGCGAAAACATGGAATGATATTTTTCCAGCTGTAAATAATCCAACTTGGAACGGTGGTACATCATGGGATAACGGAACTCCAACAGCAAGTACACCTGCAGTAATCAATGCAAACTATACAGGAGGTTCTTTTGAAGCACAGTCGGTAACGGTTAATAGTGGTTTTACATTAAATGTTAATACAGGAGTGACAGTTACTACAGGTAACATCACAAACAATGGTGCTATCGTTGTAAATGATGGAGGAAATCTACTTCAAACGAGTGCAACAAGTACTTATACAGCGGGTACAGGGGCTACATTTACAGTAAACAAAGCTTACGCAACCAACGTAGCCGGCAAATATGCATTCTGGTCTTCACCGGTGCAGAATCAGAATATGTTTAATGCATTTACTACACAGCCTGCTGATGTAACGACGTACAATACTGCAACAAACTATTATGATGCTGTTACTAATTTTACTAACAACTCCGGTAAAGGATATTCTATTCAAATGCCGGTTGGTGGATCAGCATCTTTCGTGGGAACACCTAATAATGGAAATGTAAGCGTAGCACTTTCAAATGCAAGCTTTGGTTATAATCTGGTAGGAAATCCTTATCCTTCAAACTTAAATCTTCCATTGTTTTTAACGGGGAATAGCGGAAATATTGACCCAACTTTGTATTTCTGGGATAACACCAGTGCGCCTGTAGCAAACCAAACAGGTCAGACATCTGCGAACTACGGTTATGCAACTTTCAATGCAAGTGGATCAGGAACATGGGCTCCGGCACAAACAGTTACAAACGGTACAGGGAACTTTATCAATTTAACTAATGCACCAGCACAAGTAAACCCAGGTCAAGGATTTATCGTAAAATCTTTAACTGGAACTTCATTGGTTTTCAATAATGGAATGAGAAGTGCGGATGCCGGAACGTTTGTTAACAAAAATGGTAACAGCAGCTCAGAAGGTAAATATTGGTTAAAACTTAAAACTCCGCTTTCTGCAAATAATACTTTGGCAGTTACTTACGGTGAAGGAGCTACAAATGCTGTCGATGGTTTCGATTCTAAAGCTATGGCTCTTGGTTCAGATGCATTCTACAGTAAAGTTTCAGATAATAAACTGGCTATTCAAGGGCGTGCAGACTTTGTCAATACAGATGTAGTTCCTTTAGGATCTAAGCATTTTACAGATGGTTTACACACAATCTCTTTAGCTAACAAGACAGGGGTTTTCAATAACGGACAGGCAATTTATCTTCACGATAAAGTGTTGGGAACTTATACCAACCTTCAGAACACTTCTTATAATTTCACGGTAAATGCAGGTGAGATTGCAGACAGATTTGAAGTAGTGTATTTATTAGGAACACTTTCTACATCAGAAGCTCAAAAAGGTTCATTTGAAATCTACAGAGATGGCAATGATTTCTATGCGAGAAACAACAAAAATATCGACAGCGTTGAAGTATTCGATGCTTCAGGAAGAAAAATTCAGGAAATTAATCCAGCTTCTCAGTTGGTAAGAATTCCATTAGATTCTAAAGGTTTCTACATTATCAAAGCGAAATCAGCAGGTAAAGAATACTCTAAAAAAATAACTTACTAAGATCATGAAAAAAATATTTATAATAAGTACAATCTTTTTATCAGGTTTAGCATTTTCGCAGAGTGATAACAGATATGTCTATGAAGAACAGGAAGATAACTCAACAGAAAAAGCAGAGGGAGATTTTCCTTCAGCTCCTGGGGCTCCAATCGATGATTATATTCCGGTTTTAGTATTGGCTGCCGTTGGTATTGCCGCTTTCTACGGAAGAAAAAAGAGAGTTACAGAATAATTCTTTAAATTAAAATATACCCAAGCCTTCAAAGTTTTCTTTGAAGGCTTTTTTTGGTCACCGCAAAAGAAGCAAGGCAGTCTGTTGAAATAAAATACCTAACTTTATTGAATTAAATTACACTCATGAAATTCACTTATATTTTCGCTATACTTTTATTAAGCTGTAATCCCAAAACTCAGGAAAATGCGCAGTCTCAGGAATTGAAAACAGAATTTTCACTTCCCAAGAAACTCAAAGAAGTTTCAGGAATTGCACTTTCTCAAGACCAGAAAACCATTTGGGCAATTGAAGACGCAGGTAATAAAAATGTGGTGTACGGTTTAGATTTGAAAGGTAATCTTATCACAGATGTTTTGGTTGAAAATGCCGACAACAACGACTGGGAAGATATTACAAAAGATAAAGCAGGAAATATCTACATCGGTGATTTCGGGAATAATGAAAACGACAGACAGAATCTTTCCATTATTAAATTAGATTTAAAAGACAGTTCACAAAAATCTACGAAAGTCGTTCAGACCACTAAGTTTCATTACGAAGGTCAGACAGAATTTCCGCCAAAAAAATCAAATTTACTGTATGATTGCGAAGCTTTTGTTGAAAAAGATGGCAACTTTTATCTCTTCACAAAAAACCGAAGTAAAGGTTTCAACGGGACTTTTTTAGTGTTTCAAATTCCAAATAAAGAAGGCGATTTTGAAGCGAAATTAATTGGGAAATTAAAATTAGAAGGAGGTTATAATGATGCTGCAATTACTTCGGCTTCGCTAAATTCTAAAAATGAAATAGTTCTTTTGACGCACAAAAACATTCATGTTCTCTCCGGTTTTGCTCCGGATAATTTTAATTCAGCTAAAATTCAGAAATTATCTTTAAATCACAATTCACAGAAAGAAGCAATCGTTTTTCTTGATGATAAAACTTTGCTGATTGCCGATGAAAAAGACAAAAAAGAGGGCGGAAATGTGTATAGATTTGAGTTGAAATAAAAACAAACCTTCAAGGTTTCAAAAACCTTGAAGGTTTAATAACTCTTCAAACAAAAAAGGCAATGCCTTTAAAAACTCATTCCCACGCCACCGGAAATTCTACCGCCATCCGAGCCGATGAAATAATCAAGTCTGGCAGAAATCATATCCAGAATTCCAAGCCAGAAACCTGCACCAACACCTTGATGCCACCTATCTGAGCTCTCGTGATCATTCCACACTCTGCCTAGATCGTAGCCGACCAAAATACCCATATTGGCGGGAACGATGCTGTTTTTCACACGGCCAAAGTCCCAACGAACTTCTGCACTGTTGACGAAATAAGATTTTCCTGAGAATCTCTCATTTCTGTAAGCACGCAATCCGTTTCTTCCGCCGATGCTTGCCGCCTGATAAAATTCAAAATTATTATTGTTGATGATCATGGCATTGGCTGAGTTGGCAAATACAAATTTCCCGTTTTTATCAATTCTTCTAAAGAGATTCAGAGTTCCCTGGTAAGCGACAAAGTTCTGGTCAAAATTTGCAAAATTTGTTTTCCAGCCTGCGTTCAGAATCAGCTCCATACCCAAAGTAGGGAAGGCTTTGCTGTCGGAATTTTTAAAACTAAAAGTATAGTTGGCACCACCAAATTGTTGCCCATTAAAAGTTTCAGGATTAATATCTTTAGAAATTGCCACAAAACGCTCATCATTTCTCTGCACTTCAGAATGCTCAAAACTCAACTGAAACTGGTGCTTCAGATTCAACCAGCTCGTTTTTGAAATAGAAGGAGCAACTCTTATCTGAGAAATTCTTACACGGTTATAATTTCTGCTGATTTCTTTATTAAATTCACTCTCATTCGACAATCCAAAGAAAGTTCTTGCAAAATGAGGAGTCGTGTAGAAAGCGTCAACATTGGCATCCCAGCCAAAAATTGCTTTTTTAAAAACGCCTTTATAACCTAAATTAAAACCTCCGGTAGCCGTATATAAATTGGCACTCAAAGAATGCTTTTGCGTAAACGGATCACGGATGAAATTGTTCACAGTGTAATTGGCAACAAATCCTAAAATCACACCATCATCAGGATTGAAATCCGCATTCGGATAGCCTGCGAAAAAGTTGTATTTCGGGTGTTTCCAGTTGTAGGTATTGGCTTCGTAGTCGTTTGTTAGTCGTTTTGATGCTCCTTTGGTTTCGTAAGTGTTTTTCTGTGATTTAAAATCATAAATTTTCACCTTGCTACCGTTAGCAACTCTGTAAACATCGTGGTTGTAGCCACCAATCAATCGTAAATTAATTTTAGATTTCCCATCCCCCGTTACTTCATAAATATCGTCGTCTTCAAGTCCGTAAACCCAGATTTCCTTGGTTAAAGTATCGTTGTAGGTCTTTTCAAAAACCAGTTTTTCACTGTTGTTTTTGTCATCGATTTCGTATTGTTTTACATTGACTAAGCCGTCAATTTCTTTGGAAATGACAAATTTATCTTTGTTGACGGTTCCTGCAATGGGTACTTTTTCTATTAGATTAAAATAATATCCCGTTGCATAATTGTGTAAAGCACTTTTTCTAACTTTCAGCTTTCTCTGAATATCAGCAATCGTCTCATCCTGAACCTCTTTTGGAAGATTTCTGAATGCTTCATCAATATCTTTGTCTGAAAGGTTTTCCTGAATAAATTTTGCCTGCTCATTCCATTGTTTTTCGCTTGCAGATTTTAGGATGATTAAATCTAAAGGATAAGGTTCCATATTCATCCACTTCACATTTTTGATTTCATCTTTAAATGATTTCATGTGGCGGATCATCGGAATATTCATAATCAGTTTAAAAGCTGCTCCGTCATAATTGCTGAAAGCCTGATCGTGATCTCTCGGAATCGGCTTGTAATGCACATTTTTACCATTTTTATATTCTGCCCATTTCCATTGGTCTTCGTGCCTGTCCCAGTCGCCGATGAGCATATCAAAAAGTCTAGCACGGATGTACAAATCCTGATCAACAGTATAATTGCTGTTTTTCTGAAGATTTTTAATTAAATCAGCTGTCGAGATAATATCTGTAGCATTTTCCAATGAAGCCAAAGTTTTGGGATCAGAAGAAAATCTTTCTTCAATCATGTACATTTCATCACCATAATTTTGGTTGAACTGACCGAGTTGCTTCTGTTTCGGAATATAATATAACGTCGGATTGCTGTGAAAGAGATTGATTTTATCTGCGAGATTATTCACTGAAAACGCCGTAAAAGGATGACTGGTGGTGTAGAAATCCATCAGAAACCGTTCTGGAAAAGTATTTGAAAGTTCTGAACCAAAACTGCTTTTCTTAAAACCCTGATTGTTTAAAAAACGGATGGCATTTTTCTTCACGCCACGCATCACAAATTCCTGTCCGTTATTAGACTGCAACCTCAAGCTGTTCGACTGATTTCCGCCACCTTCACGAAAAGGTGTGTAGCCTCCGTTCAAAGTAGATAAATCTGCAACTTCATTGGTAATTGGTGTTGCGTAGTATTTTCTGTAATGATTTCCCCAAAGCCAGCGGTAAATTTTACCTTTTTGAGTACTCTTTTCGGTGTAAACTGTGCTGGTGAAAGTGGAGGGTAAATCTGATGGATAATTATTGACAAATTCTTTCGGAGTTTCTTTTACTTTAATATTTGCAAGATTCTTTAAATCATTATTTTTTGTTGAAAAGTATTCTACGTCAGCACTTTGGTCTTTTCTTAAATTTAAAACTGCAAAACCGCTTCCCCCAAAGGAAAAATCCTTTTTTGAAGCAATCGTCACAGGATCTGTTTTGGAACCCGCTCCGCTGATGATCTGTCTCAAATTTTTATCTGAATGATACTGCAGATTATGATCGTGTCCCGAAACAAAAATTACATTTTCTTTGTCCTGAACGATATTTTTAATTCTTCCGGCAAATTCCGCATAATGATTATTGCTGAGGTCTTCCATGCTCGCTCCCGACGAACTTCTTAAAGTATTAATCAAAGTGGCAACGCCCGGAACGGGTAATTTCCCTTGAAATGAAGACAGATGAGACTTTGCAGAATTGAATCCGGCATGAACGCCCGAACTGATAATAGGGTGATGCACGGCAACGATAATTCTTTTATCCTGATTTTTTACGATTAAATCTTTAAACTCTTTGTAAAAATCTTCCTTTGTTTTGATATCACAGCCTTTATTGATTCCCGGATATTTGTCCCAGTCGATCAGCGCCCATTCAGAATCGATGATAATCAGTTTAATGTCTTTGGTTAAATTAATATCATCAATCGGGCAGGAATTTTTTGGTAAAAATGCCTTTTTATCGTTCAGATAATTTTTTACGAAATCTTCCTGCGCTTTCAAACCTTCCAAACCGTGGTACCAATCATGATTTCCCGGAATGACGAGTGTTTTCCCTTTGAAATTTTTGGTAACAGCCAATTGATTTTCCATTTTCACCTTGGCGGAATCATAGTCTTTGCTGCCTTCTTTCGGCATGCCGAGAGGGTAGATGTTGTCGCCCAAAAAGATGACCATCGAATTTTTATCAGCAGAGTCGAGTTTGTTTTTAAACAATTTCAGGGTGTTTTTTGCCTGATCTTCATTGGCATTTCCGGCATCACCAATGAGGAAAAGTTTAAAATCATTCTCGGTTTTGGTCTGGGAAACAGGGATTTCCTGCAATTCTTTTCCTTTTTGAACTTTGTAGGTTGCACAGGAATAGAGTAGGACAGAAGATATAATTAAGCCGGAAATTGTGCGGCTGTTTTTGCGAAATTTAATACAAGATAAATTCATACATTTACATTAAGAAAAATCTGCAATGAATATTTTAGATAAGGCTAAAAATCACGTAGAAAGCTTATTCAAAGATAAGTTATCTTCGGTTTACTTTTACCATAATTTTATTCACACCTCTTTTGCTGTTCAGAAAGCGGAAGAGATCATTAAACACAGCCAAATTTCTGAAGTTGAAAGAGAAAAAATAATTCTTGCGTTGTGGTTTCATGATGTAGGTTTTACTGATTGCAATGCTGAAGGACACGAGGAAAGGGGAGCCGTTTTGATGAAAGATTTCCTTAAAAAAGATAATTTTTCTGATGAATATATTGAGGAAGTTTCAAATTTGATTCTTGCAACCCAAAAGTACCATCAGCCGAAAGGTTTTCTTGAAATGATCATGAAAGATGCAGATTTCAGTCATTTTGCGAGCCCGTTTTATAATGATTCCGCAGAAGCTTTGAGAAAAGAGTGGGAACTCACCGGCGGACCGTGTTTTTCCACCGATGAATGGAACGAAATGAACGTAGATTTCCTCAAAAATAAACATCAGTATTTTACCGATTACGCGAAAGAAAACTGGGAGCCTTTAAAGCTTAAAAACGTAAAAAAAATCGAGAAAAAATTGGAAAAAGAGGATAAACCTAAAAAAGATAAGTCAGAGAAAAAAGAAGAAAAGTCGGATAGAAGTGTAGATACTCTTTTCAGAGTTACCTTAAATAATCATACAAGGCTGAGCGATATTGCCGACAGCAAAGCGAATATTTTACTTTCTGTCAATGCAATTATCATTTCAGTTGGTCTTTCTGTTTTGGTTCCGAAACTGGATACCCCGAAAAATACGCATTTGATTATTCCTACATTTTTGCTTTTGCTGTCGAGTGTTTTGACGATTATTTTTGCCATTCTTTCTACAAAACCGAATGTCACTAAGACCAATTTTACGAAACAGGACATCGCTGACAGAAAAGTAAATCTTTTGTTTTTCGGGAATTTTCATCAGATGCTTTTTGACGATTTCCAAAATTCAATGCGGGATTTAATTAAAGACAGAGAATATATTTATGATTCGATGATGAAGGATTTGTATTTTTTGGGCAAAGTTTTAGACCGAAAATATAAGTTGCTTTCAATTACGTATCAGATTTTTATGGCTGGGATTATTATTTCAGTGCTGTCTTTTGCGTATGCTTTTATGACATTATAGATTATTGATTTCGCCCTTTCAGGACTTTGTAAGAATTTTTTGCCGATTTAATTCATTGGGCTTCACCCCATGCTTTTGATTTTGCCCTTTCAGGGCTTTCTGAAAAGTTATTATGATTAATTATGCCAAAGAAACACGCATAGCCAGAAGCCCGGAAGCTCCCTGTAAATCTTCTACGCGCAGTAATTCAACATCATTTTTTAGAATTCCAATCTTTTGAAGTCTGGAAATGTAGCCGAGATATTCTTTCTGATTTTCCATACCGAAATAAACAATGGTAATTTTCCCCGGACAGGTAATTCTTTCGGTGGAATCTTTAATTTTTGCTTTTTCCAGGCGTTTTTTAATGATTTCATAAAAAGAATTGTGAGCACCGTCTACATCAAACCTCTTTTCATCCATTCTGAAACGGATGTCTATTCTTTCGTTATAAACAAAAATAAGTGACGCAATTTCCAGTGAAATGGGGAGCTGTTTGCTGAAATTTTCGAAATCGTGTTCTATCTTGCAGATAGTTTTCAGTTGCCAGTATCGTAATTCATTAAGCAGTTTTGCTGTGTAGCCGATTGAAGGATTCAGATTTTGCCCGATATATAAGTTATGTTCCACACCATCAGATTTAAATCTTTCATAATAATGAGGATAAATTTCCTGTGCTTCTTCCTGACTTTCATCTAAAATATCGGCTATTTTTCGATTAATCAAAGTAATAGATTCATCCAGTTTTCTTCGGTTTGAATAAAAAAGACTGTTGATAGAGTACACTTTAGAAAAATAATCTTTGATACTTTCCAAAGATTTCATTTCCAACTGTGCCTGTAAAAACGGATGGATTTCTTCCCGTAAAAAATGCTGAAATCTCTGTTCTGTATCCGCTTTAAAATCATTGTTGAGTTCGTTTTCAAATACATCAAGTGCTAAAAGATATTTTTCACTTTCATCAAAATGTGCATCTGAAAACAGCTGATTTAGACAATCTATTTGTTCGTTGAGGTCATCTAACATCAAATGAAAACGCTTGTCTGAAGATGAGCGTATGTCTGAAACTCCAAAAAGCGGACTCAGATTTTTAAAGCTTATTTCACGTAATGTGTACAATTTTCTCTGAAGAGAAGCATTAAAATATTTTTCAGCTTCATTTCTGAATTTCCAGATCACAGAATTATGAATCGTAGTATATTCCCGTTGAATGATCGCCTCGATTTGATTATCTCGTTCGTGTTTGAATCGGTTTAATGAAAATATCAAAATGTCGCTGAGAGAATCCAGTTTACGAAGTTTAAGTCCGTTAAAACTTCCTGCGATTTCTGAAGTGAATTCCATCAAAGCCAATACTTCGCCTTCATGAACAATCGGGATCACCATGAAACTTTTGATGTTGTTTTTGGCTAATACCGAAAAGTTGGGTGTATTTTTAATCTCGTCATCAAAATGATCCACATCTGAAATGACAATTGGTTTTGGATTGTATTTCAAATTCTGGAATTCCGTTTTCTGCATTTTTTCATCATAAAGATTGATCCAGAAATCGAGAAGATAATTGCTGAAAACGTTTTCGTATATAGGAAGTTTTTCCAGCTTCTGGTGTTGATGATCCATGAGCATCAAACCAAAATTGAGTTCAGCAACATCAAAATAAGATTTAAATATCTCCTTTAAATTTTCGTTTGGAAGCGGATTTTCGGGATCGATCTGAATCATTGTCGATTTCAAATCAGACAACGCCACTTCTGAAGTACAGTCTACGAGAGAAAATATATTAAAACCTTTCAGCATCCAGGATTGCGGTGGAAAATGCTTTTTCCAGAGACTTACGTCATCCAGATTTTCGAGAAGAATTTCTATCTCATGATCCGTCGGAAAATCTTTTTGCTCTATAGGTATGATTTCTGAGAAATCTGAGTTTACTGTGATTTTATAATGTCTTATAATGCCATGCTGATCGGGAATATCATAGTAGAAAGGGATTATAAATTTGATGTCTTTTTTAAAATAAAGCTGTACGATGATGCAGCATGAAAGCACATACATCTCATCCTGCGTCATATCACGGAATTCGAGAGTGAAGTTGTGACCTGCATCTGAAAGTATCTTCCTGAATCGCTCTGTATAATTAAATGAAATATCTGTAAAAGGAATACTTGCTGCTTTGATCTCATTATGTGTAAGACCAGTCGGGAAGAGGTCTGCCAACAGCATTCTGATGAGTTCCTGATGTTTTGTCAACAAAGAAAAATCCTGTGAACCTTCACAGAGTTCAGGTATTTTTTTGAATCTTTCTATGATTGATTCTGCATAATTTACCCGATACTCCAATCTGTCATTGTAGCGGATATGCTCCAGCACATCCAAATATTTTTTGAATGATAAAAAAACCTGAAACGGACTGTCGTCGTGAAAAAATTCTGACACTAATGAAGAAATTGGAGGTTAAAGGTAGGGAAATTAATGAAAATCTGGATGATGATTTTACTTTAAAAATGAGTCTTAAAAACAAAAAAATACAATCCTAAGACTGTATTTTTATTACTGTTATTTTAATGATTTATAATGAAAGTCCGCCTCCCATTTGTTTCATTTCTTCTTCTGTTTTTATCTCGTAACCTTCAGGAACTGCGATACTAAAAATAGCTGGATCAACTGTTTTATTAAAATTGGTAGCTTCGAAATGTACATCCATTCCTTCCTTCGATGTAGAAAATTCTAATGGCACCCCTTCTACACCATTACTGAATTGCTCTTGACCTTTAAGTGAAGTTTTAATGTCTGTTGTCACCCAAAGAACAGTATCATCTTTTCCTTCAGCGTCTTTAATCACATATTTTTTGCAGTTGAAGCCAAGGATTGTTTTAGTTTCTGACGTTTTTACAGGTTTTCCAATTTTATCAGTATCTATTTTTTTCTTAGAAATAGATTCTATTTCAGTAGCAGTTTTTTGTCCCATTAATTCTGTAAGGAGTAGACCTTTGTCTTGCTTTCCGTCCATAATGCTTTTTAATTTCATAAAAGCGCCCATTGAAACTTCAGCTACAGATTTATCTTTCATAAAATACAGATTCAATGCAGAGCCCTGCATCATAGGAATTGCAGCAGCCATCTGTGGATTGTCGCTTGAAAAATCCATTTTGTAGGTAAGCTGACCTTCGGTGGTTTGAGCTGATAATTTCCCTAAAGAAAGAATCATTAATAATGTAATAACAAGTGACTTCATTGTTTTTTTTGATTTAATATTTATAGGGTTTAAAGATAGGGAGATTTTTTGATTGAGATAAACTTGTTATTCTATACTGACAGGTTAATTTTTCAAAAGTAAAAAACTCCATTATCTTACTCAATTTGAATCATTCTAAGCATTTGATCCTAATATCACTAGAGTTGTAATCTTGAAACAGAATTTTTCCAAATTTTTTCTCTGAGCAAAGGATATTGTTTTTTCTTTCCTCACTCCATTCAATATTTTCACCATATTTTGATAAAATGATATCATTTGAATTTTGTATAGCTTTGAACGTTATATATTTGTATGAAATGTATTGATCTGGAACTTCATTTGACAATTCTATAGTAAAATATTGATTTTTAACGACCAATTTTTTAAATGCATCTCCAAAATTATTTGGATATATATAATCATTTTTAAGTATTTTATAATGTTCATTCCGTTGGTTTAACAAGATTAGTACGGGAGCTATTTTAGTGCTAGGATCCTGAGGATTAATATCATTATTATTTCCAAAAACAATGATTTTATCTTTAAAATTATCCGTATTTAGATCACATTCTTTTTCTTCCACAACAAAATATCTATTTCCTGCTATAGAGTCTGCAATTTTTTTGACGTCAAGTTTTGTTATGTTTTTAGAGATTTTATGGGTAAAGAAAATTGGATAACTTTCTCTGAGATTTATTAAATCCAAAGTTTTATAATTTCCATTGTTATAAAATATTACATACCAAGGGTTTTTATATTTTGGAATTTCTACAAATTTTTTGTCTTTTTTAAATCCAAATATTTTATCGTTACCATGACTTGCATAATTTACATTCAAAGAATCTAAATAGCTGGAGGCTTCAGAAAAATAGTTGTTGGAATCATCAGCAAATGTATAAAAACCTTCTCCATATTTTTTTTTAAGATTGTCTATGTTTTTGTCACTTGGTGAAACAAAAATGATATTATTATCTTTCAGAAAAATAGTATCTGATATTGAATGAGATTTAGTAATCTTTTCATTAGGTTTTTGACATTCTACTGAAAATAAAATCGTTATAAATACTAAAATTATGTTTTTCATATAATTTGTTGATTTACTTCAAGATGGTAACAGCCGTTTGAAGCAAGTAGAGTTGCAATTTTTCGAATTGTAGTTTTTTGAAATCTTGTGGACTGCTCATTCCTTGATGGACATCAGAAAACATTTACCAACTTAGTGTCAGTACCTAAAGATTAGTTTAAAATGATTTGATCAAGATTTAAATCTCTTAAATCAGTCCTCAAGTTTATTTCTTTTCGTAACCATTCTTCATTACCAGTTTTGGCACTTACTCCCAGAGTTGCTATAAAAATTTTTTCAATGAATAAAACCTTATTTTTATAGAATACAGGAATTACTATTTTTCTAAAAGTTTTTTGATATTGGTCTACATATTCTAAAACCAAATTAAATGTTTGATTGTTTTTTGTATTGGTTTCTATTGCTATAAAATCACATTCAAAAGTTTTACTGAAGAAAGTCTTATGATCTATTTTTGCTTCTAATCTATAACCTGCCTCTTTTTTTTCTACAAGTAAAACATCCTTAGTATCATTCTTATTAAATTCTATTTCATAACTTTTTGCTTTTATAAGCTCGTTTGCATTGATTTGAGAAAATGAGGAATCTTCTTCCGTCATATTTTCTTTTGATCTTAAAAAATATTTTTTGCAATTCGGTAAATCACAGCCCAAAATAATGGTTTCTTTTCCATTAAAGAGAGAAAGGTAAGAACCGCCATTAATTTGTACATTATATTTTTTTCCTTTGTAAGAAAAATTCTTAATTTCAATATTACAAGGTGTAACAGGATATGAAAAATGCCATTCGTTTTCTGTAATTTCCGAGGACAATTTCATTATCTCATCAATATCTTTTTTTGTAAGAGACCAATTTTTATCTCTCCCAGATACTTTCTCACCCGTTGAATATTCATTTTGACAATTTGCCAAATATATTTCAATTTCTTGTTTATCATTTACTTTTACATCTTTATCTTGTCCTTTACATGATAAAATAAATAAAAATAATATTGCGAAATGTATAAATATATTTTTCATAGTAAGTTATAAATAGTCTTTAATAGCATTGAAGACAACCTGTCCTTCTCCACTTTGTTTGGGAGCTAAATGTTCGTGGCAATCTATTTTGCTGTTATCCAAATTATAATATTTTAACAAAGCTTTTACAAGGCAGGCTACAGATTTTGTTTGTGACTCTGTTAGTTCTTCCCATCCGGTAACAGGATTTTGACCCCTTAAACCTAATGTTGGTTTTCCATTTCTATCAATTGCAAAGCCCACAACTTCTATTCCGACAGATTTAGAATTCCAACCAGCACAATGCCATGTTACTTTTGAGAGATTGGCTGTTTGTGTAATCGTTCCATCCTTTCCAACGATAAAATGTGTTCCATAGTGATCTATGCCTCCCCTTTTATTTCTTCTACCACTTTTAAAAGCATTTATACAAGCTTCAGTTGTACCTCCCGCTGTTCTGTGCAATATTATTTTTTGGATACTTGATTTTGGATCCCGGAAGTTTGCTTGCTCAAGGACACCCACACGATTTTTTGTTATCCTAGAGCTTTTTATAAATCCATCTTCAATAGCAAATGTGTCGAGGCAGATACATTCGCTTAAACCACTTGAGCAGGTGGTATTCTCTTTAGCTTCTTCTTTTTTTCCTAAGTTACAACATGATTGAGGATATTTGAATATTGTTTTTAATGCATTTACCGCATTTACTCTTTGATTATAACCATTAATTGAGGAAGGCTTTGTAGCATTAGGTTTATTAACGAGTCGGGATGTATCAAAAATACTATCCTTATCTGCAAATGGATTGATATTTCCCATATCATTGTATTTCCAATACCATCCGCTAGATTTTGCTGCAGCTTCAATATTAGTTGAGACAATTTTTGGATTATTAATAACATTATAACCCGAATCTTCTTCAAATTTCTTATAATTTCCTGATAATGTTAGATGTATAAATCCTCTTCCTGTGTATGGATCATACGAAAATTCGTCATTAAGATTACCCTGTACACTTCTCATAAAACCACCAGTTTCATGATAACACTGTGCTAGAAAATGTATTTTTCTGATACAGGATGTTATATCATATTTAATAAATGTTTTATTAAGAACTTCTGCAAATTTTGAATATGATTTATCAGTAAATTGTTCATGACCTGCGGTGAATAGATTGTCCTTGTTCCATTTGTAGAAATTTTCACCAGCATCATCAAATGTTGCTTTTCTCATTGCTACAACCATTTCTTTAAGTTCTTCTGGAGATATTTCTTTTTCACCACAGTAACATTCACAATTTCCCTCTTTCTTTTTCACTGTCGTCTCCTTCACCACCGCCGGCGATTTCCCATCTGGCTGTTGCACAGTAGGAAGTTGTTCTTTTATAATGGTTCCTTTGGCTTCCATCCAATCCCACAGCTCTTTTGCTTTATCTACAGCAATATCTCCAATTCCTTTTTCCTCTTTCATGCTCGGAGGTTTGTTTTCTGCTGGAGAGTCTTTAGCTTTCGGGATAGTTTCAGCCGGGGAATCTCTTACTTCTCCATTAATAGGAGGAAGAGGATTGTTGACGTGAATATTCTCTGTAGCGTGTTTCTTTCTAGCATAATATTCTACCGTAACATAAAATTCTAATTGATTTGGGTCTGCTTCGCCCTGCATCGCCTTATGCATCAATGCGCGGGTAAGCATAAATTCTGCAACAGCTAAACCATTTTTATCCACTTTTGCTTTTTTGGTGAGTATCAATTTGTTATTAGGATGATGACCTTTTCCCGGAGCATCATCTTCCCACAAGGTAAAAGTAAGTTCTTTCATAAGCATAGTAAGCTTTTGCCCGCAGCTTTTCCATGAAGCTAAACATAATACCTTCTGTGTCGTCTACATAAAACAGTTCTACCTTATTGATAACCGGAATTTTGCTGGGCTGAGGATGAATAATTAATCCACCTCCCTCCGGAGCATAGAGATAGGCTTCCAGTTTGTAAACTGAGCCTACTGCATTTTCGCCAAAAGTAAATTCGCTGATTCCCTTTTTTTTTATGTTGGTACTTGTAAAATTACCATTTTTTCTCTGTTTGAAGAGTTTTCAACTTGTTGTTTGTCAGTGTTTAAAGTGTGTTTATTCTGCTTTTATGTATATAGCCTTGATTACCTTCATTGGTTTTAACCCAAAGCCAGTCGCCGGATTTGTCTAAAACTTGGATTTGTTCGCCGGATTTGATTTGCTGTAAAACTTCTGATGATGTACTTTTTTCTTTGCGGAGATTTGTGAAGCCGTCAGGGTCGTTAATTGTGACTATTTTTAATTCATCACCATTTATTACATATTTTTTTAGAGTAGATAATATATTTTGTTTAAAATAATTTATTTCAAATGTGTTTAATTTCTTTATAAGTGAATCCCCAAATATAGGGCTGATATCAATAAATTTGATTGTTTTATTTTCCCACGATGTGTAAAGAGATGGAGAAAATACACCTTCTTCAGCATCAAATTTTGAGATTTTTTCTTTAAAAGATTCACTAAAGTCTTTTTCTTTTTCAGGATTTAGAAATAGTTGTCCAGACTTAAAATTGATTTCTCCTAAATTATCTGTGAAAAATGATTTTTGAACAAAATAATCATCTAACTGTGCGCTAAGTGAATTAAAAATTGTTATTTCGTGATATTTAGTTCCTTGTTGTATAAAGAACATGGGATTTTCGATAAAAAATCTCACAAGTTTCTCAGAATAAAGCTCAATGCCATTATACGCAATCAAATCATCCTTTGATAATTCAGATAAGAGAAAGAATGCGTTACTGTCAGATAATTGCACCATTCTTAGAAATAATAATTGTGAAACCAAAGTGGATTTAAATTCGTCGTCTTCTGTTTTTATTTCTTTTAAATATTTTACAAATGCTTTTCGATATTTCGCATCCATCAAATCTTGAATTTTTAGATCCTCTAAATACGAATTCATATATTGATATTTTTTCAGATCTATATCATCTCTCATAAATATAGAATTATCTATAATTAATCTGTCAATTAATCTTTCTTCAGTATTGATTGTAAGTTTATCATTCATCGTATTATTTTTGTTTATGTTGTTTTCTTTTTGGCAATTATTTATTATTAATAATGAACTTAAAAGAAATATTGATAATGATTTATTTAACATGGTTATTTTTTTAAAATTAACTTTCCAGGTTTAATGTTAGGATTATTTTCTTGATACGTAACCCACCAATTATAGAATTTTTTTGCGTCTTGATCAAATATCCTGATACAGCCATGAGTTCTCATCAGATAAGGATTTGATCTAGGAACAAATGTTTCAGTTTCTTGTCTACCGCCATGAATTCTTATTAGTGATCTTCCACTTTTAGCTGCTTCGTCATTACTGCCCGGTATAGGTTCAAAAGATAATCTGGGATTCGGACCATATGCTGTTCTTTTCTTTCCGGTTGATGAGCCCATTATAAATGGTGAAGACGCTATTTGATAAATTCCAAAAGGCGCATCAGAATCAGTAATCATTCGATCTTCACCCGCTATTCCTTCAAGTAAGCAATCTGATATTGTAAAAACGATTTTTTCTGTATGATCGTACACGTCAATTTTTCCTCTTCTGCAATTTCTTCTAAAAGGAGTTTTCTCTCTGTGTGTACATTGGCTACCTGTATATTTCTCTGTAATAATTACATTCCAAACTACTTTTTCCAACAGTGGTTTTTTTGCAGTGATTTCAGCTTTTTTACATTCAAAGTTTTTTGTTTTATTTTGCTTTCCTTCTTCGTAAAGTTTCGATATACTTTTTTCTATTTCCCATATATGTGTTTTTCCTTCACCATCATATTCTTTTTCTCCATTTTCATACCATATTTTTTTTTCATCGTATATCTCTTTAAATGATTTAAATCCATTTTTTGTTTTGATTCTTACATTTTTATGTAACGTCCCCTCAAAAAAAAATGATGGGTTTTGTCGATAGCCGTAATGTCTGGATTTACTTAAATCAGTCAGTTTTCCACTATTTGTACGCACTAACGGATATTTATTATCAAATACAACATGGTCGGCCTGATTTCCTTTTCCAACATCTACGGGCATCAATATTGATAGGTAGAAATCTGTGAGTGTATTAATTTTGTCTTTTTTCTTAGTCAGATATTTTTCCACATAATCTAATTGTTGAATTGCTGTCATTTTTAATAATTCTGCTCGTGTTGTGCCTACAGATTCGGCTGCTGAATCTCCGAACTGTATCAAACCGACATAACTCGTTCCTTTACCCGCAGTTGGCGAAAACGTTCTACCCGTTTCCAATGCCATTCCAGCCATAAGTAAATTTGGATCTTTACCTAATCTTTTTGCAATCTCAACAACTTTCTTTCTAAATTCACAACTTACTTTATTTCCCCAGATTAGATCCTTGTATTGTTCTTGACAGAAACATCCATTCTTTTCAGTATTTGTTGAAGTTTGCTCAATACTCGTCGGAGTTTTAGAATCACCAAAAATTACTTCCCCAGTCTTCACAACTCCTATAAGAACCACTTCTGTCATCTTTGCGATAATTCCGTTGCTTTTTGAATTTTCCTTCTTTTGTGGTTCTTTTTTCTTCTCAATTTCCTCATTTGTGGTAACCGTAACTGACGTTTTATTAGTAACTTCATTTATCATGTATGATGCAGTAACAAAAAACTTTTTTGTGGTTTTGTCATCATTAAAAAAACTCATCCATGTCTTTGGTATCGCGTATTCCGCGAGATTGAATGTAATCTTTGCTATTCCGTCTTTATCTACACGAGCTATCTTTGGTTTTTTATATTTGTCAGACTCCGCTGCTCCTTCTTCCCAAAGATAAAAAGTTATTTCTTTTCCTACTAAATTAGTTGTTCGAGCCTCGGCTGTCAATGTTTCATTAAATTTTGCCTGATTTACATCGGCGTGTCCTTTATTCAGTAAAATAACTCTGCTTATGGTTGCTTCTTTTCGGGTTCTGGGTATTACGATGAGATGGTTGACCAATTTCGTTTCAAGCTGATTGAAGAGATTTTTGTACTCTTCATAAACTTCAATTCTAAATGGTACACCAATTACTTTTTCACCAAAGGTGTATGGCACTTTTTTACCATATTTAATGTTATTTGAAACTTGTTTCCAATTTCCTTTCTGCTTCTTGAATAGTTTCCAAGTAAATTTTGTGGAATCAGGAGTCTTAAATATGGGATTGCTTGACCCAAGTATGAAATCATGAATCTCGTAAAAAGTTTTTTCTTCAGCTTTTGGACTTGGGCTTCCTTTAATAATTTTCATAATTTGTATATTTTATATTACTTCATAAGGATCATCACCGTAAATCTCCTCCTTAAACTCCTCAAAATCCACCAAAGGATTATACACATGCTGCTCTTGTGAATCTGCTTTGTTGATATTGCTTTTTCCAATTTCGCTCTGCTGACCATGTTTAAAAATCGTTATTTTTCCACCTGTACTGCACATCAGTTCAGATATTTCGGTGACGCAGCTTTTACCCATGACTTTTACCTTGTCATAGGTTTTTGTCCATTTTCCGGCGGGGGCGTAAGTGCAGGGGAGATATCCACCTGAACTTGGTTTCAGTTTGCATTGTCCAAAAGGTTGTACGGGAGGGTCTAATGTAAGGTCATCTTCTGTTACAGCAAGATAATCTGCCTCACCATTGGCATCGTTCCAGTCGTGTTTTTGGTGGCTGGTTACCTTGAATTTAGGAAATTTGAAACCCTGGTTGCACTGGCACATTCCTTTTTGAATCACGAAGTATTTGCCGTCATGCTCGCTTGAGGTGCTTTCATTCTTCTTACTGTCTCCAGACTTTTTATTCTCTGAATTTCCGGTTTCTATAGTATGCTCATTTTCAGTAGTTGCCTGTATTTCTTCATCAGATTCATAATCATCATTCATGCAATCATCTTCATCCTGAAAATCAGATTCTTCAATAAAAAACTGAGGGTCTTCAGGAATTAAAACAGTTGTTCCTGTCGGGATTTCTTCGATGATGATTTCATTTTCCGGACAGTTTAGGTTATGAAATGTTCTGAGAAAATTTTCATCTCTAATACTAAATTTTTTTGCAATACTGGCAAAACTATCGTTCGGTTGTGTTTGATAGGTTTTCATCTTGTTATTGTGTTAAATGTAATTCGTGTTTTTGAAATAACTCATTTTGATGCCATATACTCAAGGAAGCTTTTACTTCATAAAGTTGCTTTGTTTTTTTATCTGTAAAATATTTTATCTGAATTTCAACATTGATGAAATCTTCAGGATTTTCATCTTCAATTCTAAACCCTTTTAAGAGTTCCCGCAAGCTGCAGTTTTCTGAGATGGTACCAGTAATTGTTATTTCAACGAAGTCTGGAATCTCGTAGGAATTTTCAGTTTTAAAAGTAAATTCTAAAGGAAATGAATTGATTTGAATATATAATTTCTCCTTCCAGGAAGAAGTTTTGCTAAACCATTTCAAGTTTGGAAATAAAATTTGATATAAGAAATAGGATTTTAGCTTTTGCAGAAAATATTCTTCCTCAGAAATGTTTTTTTCAAATAAATCAAGATAAGCTCTCGACAATTCTCCAATATAAAAGTCCTCAATTTCATTTCTCTTAGTTTTGAATTTTTTGACAATATGTTGATAATCAGAACAGGATTTAATGGTTCCGTTTTCTGCAAGTTGAAGAGAAACAGGATAAATACTTTTCATACATTCCAGTGACAGTGAAGATATTTTGTCATCGGGAACATTTTGGTTTTTTAAAAAATTTGACAGGGTGGTTTTGACAATTGAAATACCATTTTCTTCATGAATTTTAAGATTAACATTGTAATTGAGTTTTAAATCTTCTTTTCCTGAGTACACAAAACTTTCTTCGACAATGTATCGATTAGAATGAAAAGCAGGAAAATAATTTTCGGGAGGCAACATTTTTCTTTGTTGAACTTCCAATTCTTCTTTTGTAGAAAAATGGGTCGGAATCAAAACAAATTCAACTCCCTGTAAATTGTTTACCCAAAGTTTATTCATCTTGCCACAATTTTGATTGTGAAATGTTTTCAAATCATTTTCAGAAATACTGATTCTTTTCGCAAGTGTAGCCAAAGTGTCATTAGGACGAACTTTGTGCAAAATAAATTCCTGGGTTGTCATTTGTGTGTGTGTTTATTTACATAAAGCTAAGAAGTTTTGATGTAATATTTTGTAGTAGTTCTACGACAAGTGATGTTAAAATTCAATTATGCACAAAAAAACCTTCCAAAATAATTTGAAAGGTTAGTGTATATTTTAAATTTAATTTCCTTATCCTGCGAATGCAAAAACTTTAGCAAACAAATCAGGGAAAACACCGAAGACAACTAATGATGCAATTACAAAAACTGCTACAATGTTGTAAGTGATAGTAGCTTTTTCTGCCGTTTTGAATGTAGTTTCTTTGAAGAAAAACATCGCAATAATTAATCTTAAATAATAAGCAATTGAAATCGCTGAACCTAAAACGGCTACCAATACGATTCCCACATTATCATCATTTCCTAAGGCCTGTGCAAATAGTGAAAATTTACCCATGAAACCTGCAGTTAAAGGAATACCTGCCATTGACAGCAAAGAGATCGCAGTTACTACTGCTAATAAAGGTTCAGATTTTGCCAATCCTTTAAACGCTTCGTAAGATGCTTCTCTCTTGATTTTTTCTACGTAAATAAGACACATGAAAACGCCTACTGTCGCCAATGAATAAGCAAATAAGTAGAAAGCCAAAGTGTATGGAGACATAGAATTCATTCCGAAGAAAACCAAACCGATGTATCCAGCGTGAGAAACGGAAGAGTAAGCCAACATTCTTTTTGCGTTGGTTTGTGCAAGTCCCATTACGTTTGCCAAAAGCAAAGTGATGATAACGAATACACCTAAAATGTCGATCCACTGCTCGGTAACTCCTACGAAACCGATGCTCATCATTTTGAATAAAGCAAAGAATCCTGAAATCTTCACCACACTTGCCATAAAAGCAGTGATCAATGAAGGTGAACCGTAATATACATCAGGGCTCCACATGTGGAAAGGTGCCAAAGCTACTTTGAAAGACATCGCACAAAGAATCATAATCACACCAATGGTAAACATGATGTTGGTAGGATGCGCAATACTGAAATCCTGAATATTCATCAGATCAAAACTTCCGGTGCTTCCGTAGATGAAAGCAATTCCGAATAGAAGGAAACCTGTGGCAAAAGCGCCCATCAGGAAATATTTTATTGAAGCTTCGTTGGATCTTAAATCTGTTTTGTTTGCTCCCGCCATTACGTACAACGGAATAGATAAGATTTCAATCCCGATAAATAATGTCACTAAATTCTGGAATCCGAAAATGGTAATTCCTCCACACAATGCAAAAAGCATCAATGCATAGAGTTCAGACTGATGGCTTCTGTGATTGCTGAATGCGAAACCGCCAAGGAAGAACAGCAATAATGTTGTAACTAAAGCTAATTTGGTAAACAATGCCGCGTTGTCGCTGTAGTTGTACATAGCTTTGTACTGATTCAGAAATTCTGCCTGTGGGAAAAAGCTCACAACCAAAGCGATGATAAGCCCCAGAATACCAATGTATCTTGCCCATTTTCCTTTTTCAAAAACTCCTGAAAACAGTGCTGCAACAGCCGTGAGGAAAACAATTATTAAAACACTCATAGTATGGATTTGAGATTTAAAATTTGAGATTTGAAATTAGTCTTATCTAAATTTTTCTGTTCTCTTATTTTTTAAATTATTTAATTAAAATTTATATCACTAAACCTTTTTCTTACGAAACCAAAGATTTGTAAATAAACTGTACGGAACTGCCTACCATATCGATAATCGGTTGTGGGAAAATACCCATCACGATTACAAATACAGCGATACTTGCCAATACTGAAAACTCTACTGCCGAAAGATCTCTCGCTGTACTTAAAACAGCATCATCTCCTTTTCCGAACATTGCTTTTCCGTAAAACCTAAGTAAGTAAACAGCACAAAGAATAACAGTAAGTCCTGCAATAATTGTTGCCAAAACATTAAAACTGAAAATTGATTTAATCAAAATAAATTCTCCGATAAAACCATTCGTCAACGGAACGCCCATTGAACCTAAAATAATGATCAGGAAAAGAACTGCAAATTTAGGAGCAACTTTCGCCAGTCCACCCATTTGTCTGATGTCTCTTGATTTAAATCTTTTGTATAAAATATCACAACAGTAAAAAAGTCCGACAACGTTGATACCGTGAGCGAAAGTCTGTACCAGAGCACCTTCAGCACCTTCAACATTGAAGGTTCCTCTTAAAGTAACAACAGCTGAAGCAAAGATTCCCGCTACCATCAAACCTACGTGAGAGAATGATGAATAAGCGATAATTCTTTTCATATCCGTCTGAATAATTGCAATCAAAGCACCGTGTACAATTCCTACAATCGCTAAAATAATAACAATCTGTCCGCTGATTCCTAAAATAGCAGATGGTGTGATTGGTAATAAATATCTTAAAACTCCATAGATCGCCATTTTCAGCATGATACCTGATAAAAGCATCGATCCCTGAGTAGGAGAGTAGGTATACGTATCCGGCTGCCATGTGTGGAAAGGGAAAACCGGAAGTTTCACTGCAAAAGCAAAGAAAATCATCCAAAAAACAACTACCTGTTGCGTATCTCCCAAATTGGCATTATACAAATCTGTAAGTGCAAATGAAGGAGAGTGAATTCCGACATAGATCAATCCTGCAAGCATGAATAAAGATCCTACGAAAGTATACACGAAGAATTTTGTAGTGAATTCAAATCTCTTGTTTTCCTGACCCCAAAGTGCAGCGATAAACCAGATCGGAATCAAAGTAACTTCCCAGAAAATATAGAATAACAATCCGTCTAAAGAAGTAAAAACTCCGATAAGACCAAACTGCATCAATAATATTAAACCATAGAAGGTATTTCTGTAGCTTACATTTTCATTAAAAGATGAAAGAATGATGATCGGCATCAAAATGTTGGTCAGCAACAAAAGAAGCAAACTCATCCCGTCAATCCCGAAATGCAGCGTACTTTTGATAAACTGAGACCAGGGATAATTGATTTCGTACTGCAACACGCTGTCTACAGTAGGCGCAAAATCGAAATCCGCAGCCACGTAGAAAGTTAGAAGCATTTGTACAAGGGCAATCGCCAATGCTACATATTTGCTGGAAGCATTTTTCCACGCAAAGACTATTCCCGAACCTACAAGAGGTAAAAGTAATAATGTTAATAGTAAATAAGACATTATTGTAATATAAAGTTAACAATCAATATAATTCCCACAGCTAAAGACATGATGAGAATGTAGGTTTCTACATTTCCGTTCTGAATACGCTTCATAGATCTTCCGCTGTCTTCAGCACCTTCGCCTACGAAATCTACGGCTTTATCTAATACGTTTTTGTCAAACATTTTTCCGCCACGTCCCAATCCTTCGACTGTTTTTACAATTAAAGCATTGTAAAGTTCGTCTACATATAATTTTCTCGCTGAAAGCTTTTCCCATCCGGTATACTGTTCTTCCGGCAAAGCCTGTTTCTTCTTGTTGACATAAATGTTTTTAACGATAAACCAAACCGTGAAGAACATTAAAACTGTCGCTCCCAAAAGAATCATTTCAGTACCGAAAGGAACTCCCGATAAAGTAGCTTCCATTTGTTTGTAGCTTTCTTCTGTAAGAACAGGTTTAAGCCATTCCATCAGTTTAGCATAATGACCGTGACCGATAAAGTGAGGAAGATTGATTAAACCACCCAAAACTGAAAATATTGCCAGAACAATCAACGGTAAAGTCATCGTAGACGGACTTTCATGTAAATGATGTTTTTGCTCTTCAGTACCTCTGAACTCTCCGTGGAAAGTTAAATAGTAAAGTCTGAACATATATGCTGCGGTTGTTGCTGCCAAAATGAACAATAATACCCAATACATTGGATTTTTAGCGAAAGCGGCAACTAAAATTTCGTCTTTAGAAATCATCCCTGAAAGCAAAGGAAATCCTGAGATTGCCAATGTTCCGATAAGGAAGGTAAAGTGTGTAATTGGAATGTATTTTTTTAAACCTCCCATGAAACGCATATCCTGCTCGTTGCTCATTGCGTGGATTACAGAACCTGCTCCGAGGAACATTAAAGCTTTAAAGAAAGCATGCGTCATTACGTGGAACATCGCAGTTGTGTAAGCTCCCAAACCTAAAGCAATGAACATAAAACCAAGCTGTGAAACTGTAGAATATGCCAGTACTTTTTTAATGTCGTTTTGTCTAAGCGCATAAAAACCAGCCAACGCTGCCGTTAAGAATCCGATGAAAAGAATTCCACCCTGAACAGTTGGGGCTAAAGTGAATAAGAAGTTTGATCTCACCACCAAATAAATACCCGCTGTTACCATCGTCGCTGCGTGAATCAAAGCAGAAACCGGCGTTGGACCTGCCATCGCATCTGGCAACCAAGTGTACAAAGGAACCTGAGCAGATTTACCCGTCGCTCCGATGAATAAACTCGCTGTGATAAAGATGATGATTGTTCCGTCAAGTTCAAACTGTCCGGCGTTTTGTTTTATAGAAAGATAATCGATCGCGTTGGTCTGCGATGCAATCATAAAGATTCCAATTAATAAAGCAAGGTCACCGATTCTGTTCATGATGAAAGCTTTTCTTGCTGCTTTACCATATTCTTCGTTGGTGTACCAGAATCCGATCAATAAATAAGAACAAAGCCCTACACCTTCCCAACCGATGAAAAGGATGAGGTAGTTGCTTCCCATTACCAAAAGTAACATGGAGAAGATGAAGAGATTTAAATAAGTAAAAAACTTATAGAAACCTTTATCATGACTCATATATCCGATAGAGTAGAGGTGAATCAGAGATCCGATTCCTGTAATGATCATCACCATCATCAAAGAAAGCTGATCGATCAGGAAACCGAAATTGATTTGAATCCCATTTACTCTAAACCATTCAAAAGCTGTAAAAACCTGTGGCTGGCTTTCGGAATCAAAATTTAAAAATAAATAAACGGCAATTGCAAAAGATCCAAAAACCATGGCTGTAGCCAAAGAACCAACAACTATTTTAGGAAGGTTTTTCCCGAAAAGTCCGTTGATGAGAAACCCTAAAAGAGGTAAAAGTATTATCGCATACACTAAATTTTCCATTCTTTATCCTCTTAATTTATTAAATATACTTACATCTACAGAACGGGTGTTTCGGTAAAGCATCGCAATAATTGCAAGACCCACCGCAACTTCGGCAGCAGCTACCACCATGATAAAGAATACCAAAAGCTGTCCGTCGCTGTTTCCGTTATACGCTGAAAATGCAGCCAGTAAAAGGTTTACAGAATTTAGCATAAGCTCTACACAACCCAACATCACAATTGCATTTTTTCTTACCAATACGCCCAAAACTCCTAAGCTGAACAATACAGACGAAAGAATAATGAAGTACTCTAAGGGAATGCTTTGCATAAATGTATTTACTTCTCCCATAATTTTATAAATCTTTTTTACCGATTAACACCGCACCTACAATACCAGCCAGAATAAGGATGGATGCAAGCTCAAACGGCAAAACATATTCGTTAAATAAAAGTCTTCCCAGATTTTTTGTCAGTCCGACACCTTTATCAACATTGGCAACAACCACATGTTTCTGATCAATTCCTCTGAAAACACCTAAAATACCGATCAAAAGTAAACCTGCAGTAAAAACTCCGATAAATTTTAAAGTACCGGACTTCTTACTTTCGTCTTCTTTATTAAGATTGAGCATCATTAAAATGTAAAGGAACAAAACCATGATCGCACCGGCGTAAACGATGATCTGGATGATTGCCAGGAACTGTGCATTCAGAAGAACGTACATTCCGGCGATTGAAAACATTGTAACAATTAATGACAGAATAGCATACAAAGGATTTTTTGCAAACACGAAATAAACCGCACTTGCCACTGCTAAAAACGCCACCAAGAAAAATAAAAACTGATCCATTATTTTACCGCATTTTTTTGTTTCTCGGACTGTCTTTCTGTAATGTCAATCCTTTCATTTATTTTTTCTACCAATTTATCTTTACCGTAGATGAAAGAACCTCTGTTGGTTTCTACATCCACCAAACGGTCTGTAAGATAAATCGCAGATTTCGGACAAGCCTCTTCGCACATACCGCAGAAGATACATCTCAACATGTTGATCTCATATACCGAAGCATACTTTTCTTCTCTGTAAAGATCTTTTTCTTCTCTTGTTCTCTCCGCAGCAGTCATTGTAATTGCTTCAGCAGGACAAGCCACGGCACACAAACCACAAGCTGTACATCTTTCTCTGCCTTCTTCGTCTCTCTTCAGAACGTGTTGGCCTCTCCAGATATCTGCTCTCGGTTTCTGTACTTCCGGATAAGAATAAACATTTGGAGCACGCTTTACAACGGTTCTCACAGCATGTTTAAGAGTAATCCCCATTCCTTTAAAAATCGCCGGAAGGTAGATTTTTTCAGCAAGGGTCATCTCTTTATTCGAAACAACTTTTGATCTGTTGGTTAATTTCATTTTTTATTTTTTAAATGTTGGAAGATGGAAGCGGGGTGATGGAAGTAATCTCATCGCTGCTTTCTCATCAGCTCATTTTTCAAATTTATATTTCTGTTAGAAGTTGGAAGCGGGATGTTTGATGTAAAATTCCCATTTTCAAATTCTCAAATTATTTCATTTTCAAATTAATTACCGAAAGCAAGTATAACCGCTCCTGTAATCATTAAGTTTATCAATGCCAATGGAATTAATGTTTTCCACCCTAAGTGCATTAACTGGTCATATCTGAATCGAGGAATCGTCCATCTGATCCACATAAAGATCAAAATTCCGATTACCGTTTTAGTTAAAAAGGCTGCGATGCTTAAAATTCCTGCGGTATTTTCTCCCCAGTTTTGAGTAACCCACTCGATTCCCGGATAGTTGTAACCTCCAAAGAAAAGTACCACCATGAAAGCATTGGAAATAAACATATTCACGTATTCACCGAACATATATAAACCCAGTTTCATTGAAGAATATTCCGTTTGATATCCGTTCACTAATTCAGATTCGCACTCAGGTAAATCGAAAGGGTGACGGTTGGTTTCTGCCAAAGCCGCTACGAAGAAGATTAAGAATGCAAATGGTTGGTAGAAAATATTCCAGTTCATTCCGGAACCGATAGGGATAATTCCCCAAAGTTTGCCTTCAGTCTGATTTTCTGTAATTACCTTTAAATCTAAACTTCCTGTCATCATAATGATAGAAAGTAATGCAAGACCCATCGCCAATTCATAAGAAATCATCTGAGAAGAAGCTCTAATCGCACCTAACAATGAATACTTGTTGTTGGAAGCCCAACCTCCGATCATAATTCCGTAAACTCCGATGGATGCCATTCCGATAATGAAAAGTACCCCAACATCGATGTTAGCCACTTGAAGATCGTATGAAACATCACCAATATTCAATGTTTTACCCCATGGAATAACCGCTCCGGTAATCAATGAGATAAACATCACCAACGCAGGTCCCACTACGAAAAGAAACTTTTCAGCATTGGCAGGTGTAAAATCTTCTTTAAAGAAAAATTTACCACCATCCGCAAGAGGCTGCAGCAAACCGAATGGTCCAGATCTGTTTGGCCCGATTCTGTCCTGCATAATGGCTGCCACTTTTCTTTCTGCCCAGGTAGAGTAGGCTGCAATCGTTAGTGAAAGCAGGAAAAGTGCAAGTACAAGTATTAATTTAAATGTAATTAAATCCATTTTTTTTATTGTTTGAAGATGGAAGCTGGATGCTGGAAGTTTTGCAATTCGTCGCAGAGCTTATCATCATATAATCAAATTTTATTTTTTTAAATCTAAATGTTTGAATTTGAAAGATGCTTTTGTTTTTAACAGTTAAAAAACTTACATCATCCAGCTTCAAACTTCCAGCCTCATTATTTTTCGTCTTTTTCGCTGATTTCCTTCGCCATCGGATTGTCTAAAACTCTCAATTCGTCTTTAGGTTTCTCGTAATGGTTTAATGAAATTACCGAATGTCTGTCGATATGTCTTGGTCCTTCAATATTCCAGTCTGAAAGAGATTTTCTTTCGAAACGGCAAGTGTCGCAGATAAATTCTTCAACTTCTCCCCACTGGTCTTTTCTTGCGGTAACCCTTACGATTTCGTCACCTTTCATGTAAACCGTAGCTTTTCCTGAACATTTATCGCACTTACAGGAAGCATTCATTGGCTTTGTAAACCAAACTCTGCTTGCAAAACGGGCTGTTCTGTCTGTTAAAGCTCCTACCGGACAAACATCAATTATGTTTCCGATGAAGTCATTATCTAATGATTTATTTAAATAGGTCGAAATTTCAGCATGATCTCCTCTGAACAAAATTCCGTGATCACGGTTTCCTGTCAGTTGGTTGGCCGCCAAAACGCATCTCGCACACAGGATGCAACGGTTCATATTTAGTTTGATGTTCGGACCTAAATCATCAGCATCGTATGTATTTCTTTCGAATTCAGTTCTGGTTTCAAGATTTCCGTGCTCGTAACCCAAATCCTGAAGATGACATTCACCAGCCTGATCACAAACCGGGCAATCTAACGGGTGATTCACCAACAAGAATTCAGTAACCGCTTTTCTGCCTTCCTGAGCTTTTTCAGAAGAAAGGTTTTTCACTTCCATTCCGTCCATCACATTGGTTCTACAACTTGCTACCAATTTTGGCATAGGACGCGGATCTGCTTCTGAACCTTTGGAAACTTCCACCAAACACGTTCTGCATCTTCCACCGCTGGTTTCCAGTTTGCTGTAGTAGCACATTGCCGGAGGAACAGATTTTCCACCGATTTGTCTTGCAGCTTCCAAAATAGAAGTACCAGGCAAAACTTCAGCAGTCTGTCCGTCTATCGTTATTTTGAATTTTTTAACCTCTTCGCTCATATTCTATGCTGTTAGCTATTAAGCTCTATTTTAATTATACTTCTTCGTATTAAATGTATATCCAATCCCGAAATTAATCTGGTAGAATACAAAATCCTGACTGGCTTTATCAGGTTTATTATTAAGAGTTGTTTTAATATCCGGCATATTAATATAGCCAAATTTCCCTTCCACTCTCGCCATAATATGATTCCAAAAAACAAAATTGATGTTGGTTCTTGCATCCAACCCAAATCCTGCTACATGAAACCTGTCACTTCTTTCGTTTCCGAATAATTTTACATTGGATTTCGGAAACAAAGCTCCGATTCCTCCTCCGTAAGCCCACGAAATATCAAAATTCTTTTTATTTAATAAGCTTTTATATTTCTCAAGACCTGCATTTACATAATTAAGTCCGTCTGT
Source organism: Chryseobacterium sp. HNCC26DJ240 (assembly GCF_057180485.1). Taxonomy (NCBI): domain Bacteria; kingdom Pseudomonadati; phylum Bacteroidota; class Flavobacteriia; order Flavobacteriales; family Weeksellaceae; genus Chryseobacterium; species Chryseobacterium sp. HNCC26DJ240. The sequence goes on along the minus strand of NZ_JBXUGK010000009.1, from coordinate 133,545 downwards.
ATGCTCAAAAGTCAGGAATTCCTGATCTGTTAAATCTACCTGCCCGTTCTTCACCATTGCAGCATATTTCGGATCTGAAATATTTCCGTTAAAATCAACAGTCTGTTCCTGATCCATCACATATTTCATGTGATCTGTTCCTACAACCAAGGCAAGATTATCTTTGATAAAATATCCTAACCTAAAATTAAACTGTGGCTTAGATATCTGTCCCGGATCGATATAAGCTATACTCAACTCTGACGGTCTATCGTGTGCTACAACATTATTTAAGGTAAAATCATAGCCGTTTCCTTTAAATCTGATATCAGATTTGCTAAATCCAGCTCTGTTCCAACCCCAAAAAACGAACATTGCTCCTTTTTTGAATACTTGTTTGCCTTTAGCATTGTTCACATGACTTCCTGAGATTCCTACAATCGGTTCATTATCGTCTTTTTTGTACGATGGCAAACCTACGGTTGGACCATTTCCATCTTCATAAGGATATTTTAAAGTATCACTTTTAGCATTTTGCCCAAAAGCAAAATTCGACATCAATATTCCAACAACAATAATCTTCTTCAAAATTTCAATCTCTATTAATTACCTGCAGCAACAGGAATCGGGTCTGCGTAATTTGCTAAACCATAATTCTGGGTCTGACTTAATTCAGGATTTTTTACGTGCCATTCAAATTCATCTCTGAAATGACGGATTGCTGCTGCAACCGGCCATGCTGCTGCATCACCCAACGGACAAATGGTGTTTCCTTCGATTTTTCTCTGGATGTCCCAAAGCAAATCGATATCTTCCATTTTACCTTCACCTTTTTCTATTTTCTTTAAAATCTTGTGCATCCATCCCGTTCCTTCACGGCAAGGAGTACACTGTCCGCAACTTTCGTGATGGTAAAATCTCGCTAAAGTCATGGTATGTTCTACAATACACTGATCCTCATCCAAAACGATAAAACCTCCTGAACCCATCATTGTTCCGGTAGCAAAACCACCGTCAGCAAGAGATTCATAGTTCATGTATCTTGGTTCACCGTTTACCGTTTTCAATAATAAGTTTGCCGGAACAATTGGAACCGAACTTCCTCCAGGAATACAGGCTTTCAGCTTTTTACCGTTTGGAATTCCACCACAATATTCATCAGAATAAATAAATTCTTCAACTGTAATGGTCATATCGATCTCGTAAACTCCAGGTTTGTTGATATTTCCGCAGGCAGAAATTAATTTTGTACCAGTTGATCTTCCAACACCAATTTTTGCATATTCTGCTCCGCCAATTTCAATAATTGGAACCACTGCTGCGATTGATTCAACGTTGTTTACAACCGTTGGTCTTTCCCAAAGTCCTTTTACAGCAGGGAAAGGTGGTTTCAATCTTGGGTTTCCTCTTTTACCTTCAAGAGATTCAAGCAAAGCAGTTTCTTCACCACAGATATAAGCCCCACCACCTCTTTGAACATAAATTTCGCAATCGAAACCTGTTCCTAAGATGTTTTTACCTAAAAACCCTGCAGCTTTTGCTTCTTCAATCGCTTCTTCTAAAATATCAGGAATCCAAGAATATTCTCCACGGATGTAGATATAAGAAACATTTGAACCTAAAACGAAAGATGAAATCAACATTCCCTCGATCAAAAGATGAGGAAGAAATTCCATCAAATATCTGTCTTTGAAAGTTCCCGGTTCAGATTCATCTGCATTTACAACCAAGTGTCTTGGAACTCCCTCTGGTTTTGCCAGAAAGCTCCACTTCATCCCCGTTGGGAAACCTGCACCACCACGACCACGAAGACCTGAAGTTTTTACCTCTTCAAGAATTTCTTCGGGTGTCATTTTAAAAGCTTTTTCTGCTGAAGTGTAACCTCCCTGTTTGCGGTAAGTTTCAAAGTAGCGGATGCCTTCTACGTGTGCGTCTTTAAGTAAAAGTTTTTTACTCATTTTTAATTATGCTTTTAGCGTTTGGCTTCTAGCTTTTGGCTATTTGCCTTGCGCTTTTTTTAATTAGTTTAAAATTTATTTAGCCCAAATCAACCTGCCCTTCTCTGCAAAGATCAAGGATTTCGTCAACTTTTTCTATGGTTAAATTTTCGTGATAGAACTTTCCTAACTGTAACATTGGAGCGTATCCACAAGCACCCAGACATTCGGCAGGTTTCAATGTAAACATTCCGTCTGCGGTAGTTTCACCGTCTTTGATGTTCAGTTTGGTTCTGATGTGGTCTAATATTTTTTCGCTTCCACAAACCATGCAAGGTCCGGTTCTACAAACTTCCAAAACATATTTACCTACCGGTTTCATATTAAACATGGTATAAAAAGTAGCAACTTCATATACTTCGATAGGTTTAATACTCAATAATTCAGCAACATAATCCATCACAGGAACGTCTAACCAACCTCCGAATTCTTTCTGCGCAATGTGAAGCACAGGAAGAAGAGCAGATTTTTGTCTTCCCTCAGGATATCTTGCCATGATTTTATGGACCTGCTGTAAACTTTCCGGTTTAAAAGCTATTGTTTCGCTCATCTTTATCTGATTTGAAATTTGAGGTTTGAAATTTGAGATTCAAAAGCTCAATTCTAAATTTATTTTAATTAAAAAGTTCTTTTTGGAACTATTTAGTTGTAAAATATACGAAGTACAGAGTACTGGGTAATTATTTAACTATTTATATTTTCAAGTACATTATACATTACTACATTGTACTTTCTACAATTTTATGCGTCTAATTCTCCCGCAATCACATTCATACTACACATCGTAACGATGGCATCTGAAATTACCGAACCTGTAATCATCTCAGGATAAGCCTGATAATAAATGAAACAAGGTCTTCTGAAATGCAGTCTGTAAGGTGCTCTTCCTCCGTCACTTACCAGATAAAATCCTAATTCTCCGTTACCACCTTCGACAGCGTGATAAACTTCTCCTTTCGGAACATCAGTTTCTCCCATTACAATTTTGAAATGGTAAATTAAAGCTTCCATTTTTTTGTAAACATCAGCTTTTTCAGGAAGATAAAATTCCGGGACATCTGCATGGAAAGGTCCTTCCGGCAAATTGTCATAGGCTTGGTTGATAATTTTAAGAGATTCCCAAATTTCCTGCTGACGAACCATAAAACGGTCGTAAGTGTCACCGGAAGTTCCTACAGGAATGATAAAATCAAAATCTTCGTAAGAAGAATAAGGTTCTGCAACTCTCACATCATAATCTACACCACATGCACGAAGATTCGGACCTGTAAAACCATAGCTTAAAGCTCTTTCAGCTGAAATTGCACCCGCACCAATGGTTCTGTCCATAAAGATTCTGTTTCTTTCTAATAAATTACAGAATTCCTGAAATCTTGCAGGGAATGTTTTAAGGAAATCTTTCAGCAACTCATGGAATTTTGGAGTGAAATCTCTTTCAAAACCTCCGATTCTTCCCATATTTGTAGTCATTCTCGCTCCACAGATCTGCTCGTACATATCGTAAATACGCTCTCTTTCGATGAACATGTAAGTCAATCCTGTAATTGCACCTGCATCCATTCCGGTTACCCCGTTACAGATTAAGTGATCACCGATTCTTGCCAATTCCATTAAGATGACACGCATATAATCTACACGTTTCGGAACTTTTACACCGATCAGCTTTTCTACCGTCATGTGCCATCCGATATTATTAATTGGAGCCGAACAGTAGTTCATACGGTCAGTAAGCGTAGTGATCTGAGCATAATTTCTTCTTTCAGAAATTTTTTCAAAAGCTCTGTGGATATAACCCACCGTCTGCTCTGCATGAAGAATTCTCTCACCGTCCATGGTAAGAACGTTCTGAAAGATTCCGTGTGTTGCAGGGTGAGTAGGTCCCAGATTCAGGGTGTATAATTGCCCGTCAATCTGCTCGTTACTGTCGTGTTGGTTAAGTATATTAGATAATGAGTTGTCTTTCATAATAAATTCATTTGAGGTTTGAGATTTGAAGTTTGAGATTTGAACAATTTCAAATTTCAAATAATCAATTTCAAATTTGTCCTATCTTCCGAACATGCTGTCGTTCTTATCTGTTCTTGTTCCGTCTTCCAGACGATATTCCTTCAGCATTGGATGATAACCAAGATCTTCCATATTCAGTATAGGTCTAAGATCAGGATGTCCTTTAAATTTAATTCCATAAAAATCAAAGGTTTCTCTTTCCATCCAGTTAGCTCCTGCATATAATTCTGTTAAAGAATCAACCTCGATGTTTTCTCTTGTCATGAAGATTTTCAAACGCAGTCTGAAGTTGGTCATCATGTTTTGTAAATGATAAACCACACCAATTTCTTTCTCTGGAAATTCTGGGTAATGGATTCCACAAACATCTGTAAGAAAATTGATTTCCAGTGATGAATCTTTAAGATAATGAATTATTTTTTTAATATCATCTTTGTTTACTTCCACAGTCAGCATCCCATAAGGTTCTGAGCTGGAAATTATTGATTCCGGAAATTCTCTTGAGAGTGCTTCTAATACAAATTCGTTCGTCATTTTTCCTTAGTTGTCGATGTTGTAAGAGTCTAATAAATGCTGATATTCAGGCGTGTCTCTTCTTCTGATGCTTTCGCTTTCTGCCAAAGCCTGTACCTGCATTACACCTTCAATAATCTGCTCCGGTCTTGGAGGGCAACCTGGAACATAAACGTCCACAGGAATAATTTTATCAATCCCCTGAAGAACCGAATACGTATCAAAAATACCACCGCTGGAAGCACATGCTCCCACAGCAACAACCCATTTCGGTTCTGCCATCTGAGTATAAACTTCTTTTAAAACCGGACCTAATTTTTTGGAAATAGTTCCGCACACCATCAGCATATCTGCCTGTCTTGGTGAGAAAGAGTTTCTTTCCATACCAAATCTGGATGCATCATAGGTTGGGTTTAGCGTAGCCATGAACTCGATTCCACAACAAGAAGTCGCGAAAGGTAAAGGCCAAAGTGAAAACTTTCTTGCCATCCCGATGACGCTGCTCAGTTTCGTTGCGAAAAATCCTTCTCCTTCAAATCCTTCCGGAGCTGGTGCATCTGTTCTTATAATTGGTTTTTGATCTGACATTTTTTTGATTTTTAAGATTTTAATTTAGATTTCAAATCTGTTATTATGTTAACTTAGATTTGATAGAGTTAATCTAAAAGTCTTATTTAAAAATTAATGGTTTATTTATCCCAGTCTAAAGCGCCACGTTTCCAGACATAGAAAAATGCGAGGAAGAAGATAGCAACGAATGTAAGTACAGCAAGGAATCCTTCAAAACCAAATTCTCTGAAGTTTACTGCGTAGGGATAAAAAAATACGATTTCAATATCGAAAAGTACAAAAAGTACTGCCGTTAAGAAATATTTAATGGAGAACGGGGTTCTTGCGTTACCTTCTACAGGTACACCGCATTCCCAACTTTGGTTTTTTACAGAATTTCCTTTTTTCTGTTTTGGTCCTAAAAAGTGTGCGCCTAAAAGTGAAATCGCCACAAATCCGACAGCTACACCCGCCTGAATAAGGATTGGAATGTAATTTTCTGGTAAATTCATTTTTACATTATTATCTCAAGTTGCAAATTTAGGCAATAAACAAGAAAGCATGAAATTAATCACGCTAAAAGTCGGTTTTATGAGGAGAAAAACCACAATTTAGAATCAATAAAAATTAGATTGAAATTATTATTTTTCTGGTAAGTGTTTTTCCGTTTTTAGTTGTCAGTACAAATAAATAATTTCCAGCTTTGATTTCTGAAATATCTAATTTTTCATTAGGGCTGTGATTCAAGAAGTTTTTCACAAGCCGTCCTGAATTGTCAAAAAGCTGTATTGAAACGATATCCCTGCTTTTAAAATTTGTTTTGTAGACAATGTGATTTTTTGAAGGATTAGTCAATGTTAAAAAATCTTTATCAATCTGATTTTCTTCCGTATTAAGGATTCCGCAGATAGAATTTGTAGACGTTAACGGATAAGGTGCCGCAGCTCCTAAAACATCATAATTGAACGATCTGATAGGGCTGCCTACCAGTTTGTTAACCATATCGATTTCATGAAGAGACTTTGGTGAAGCATTGCTGATGATATAAGCTTTTGAGCTGGTTTCATCTTTTGTGGAAAATGCGGCAAATGAACTGATACCATTAAGGCTCATAAAAAGGCAACTTTCAGAAGGATTTATCATGTTGATCTCAAGAAGTCCCATAAGGGTTGTTAAGAAAAGTCTGTTCTCATAAAAAAATAAATCTCCTGAAGAGCTATATCCGGAAGGAAGCTGTCCCATAGTTGTGAAAGTTCCTGAAGTGATGTCATATCTTTCCATGTTGTTAGAGCCTGCAGCATATATGAAACTTCCATTGTCTACTGTAAGAGCATTGATGTTACCAGTGAGAAATGTACCTAAAAAATCACAAGTTGCATTGGCTGAATTTCTTCTGTAAAGAGAGCCGTCATTACTTACATAATAAAAATTATTGTTGGAATCAATGGCGATATCAGAATAAATGTCATACGAATTAACTGTAGGAGAGCAGAAAGGTTGAGCTATCTCAATTGTATTTGAAACATCAAACTTAGGTATCTTATTTGGGTAGCTGAAAGGTGGAATAAACTCGTATGTATTGATGTAAAATTCCTGCGAGAAAACTGTTGTGGTAAGAAAGAATGGAAGTATCAGAATGTATTTGATCAGTATTTTCATGGGATTTGATTTACTTCACGAAAATATGATTAAAACCTGAAAGTCTGTTGTTATTTCTTCATTTTTTTCAAAACTGTAAATGCCACAAACGAAATGTAGCCAAAAAGAACACTTGCGTAAACAATGTTGATTAAGGTATTCATCCGGTCGTCTGGGAATGCAAAGAAAAGGTTGTAAACGATGAAACCGGCAATCAGAATTCCGAATATGATAAGATGTGGTTTCATATTAAAATTGGAGTGAATAAGTTCTTCTTCTTTTATGGTTCACAGGGTTGTAATCCTGCCAAAGAAGTTGCACACTTTTGTTTTCTTCTAGTTCAGGGTTGGTTTCTGCAAAATCAATTCCCATATTATTGAAACGTACAAAAATTTCTTTAAAAATAATTGCAGTTACGCCACGTCTCTGATATTCGGGATGAATTCCGATCAGATAAAAATTTGCCCGGTCGTTTTTCTTTTGAGCCTGCATAAAATGCCACCAGCCAAACGGCAAAAGTTTACCTTTGGATTTTTGCAGTGCTTTAGAATAAGAAGGCATTGTCACGGCAAAAGAAATCAGCTCGTCATGCTCATCAACCACGCAGATAACGTAGTTTTTGGCAATCATCGGGAAGAATTTTTCTTTGTAAGTTTTAATCTGTTCTTCGGAAATAGGAGTGTAAGTAGAAAGATGTTTGTAGGTTTCGTCAAGTAGCTTAAACATTGGTTTTACATAAGGTAAAATCTCTTCTTTGCTTTGGAAATTCAAAACCCGCAGGTTGTATTTTTCGGCAATCAGTGAGCTGAATTTTTCAACTTTCGGAGGAAGTACTTTTGGGAAATTCATTTCAAATTCTACCCATTCTTTCTCTTTTGCCAACCCAAGTTCTTCAATATGCTGATGATAGTATTCATGATTGTAAATTCCAATCATCGTGGCAATTTTTTCAAACCCGAAAGTCAGCATTCCTGCTTTGTCGAGATTGGTGAAGCCCATTGGTCCTTCAATTTTGTTGACCTGATTTGATTTTGCATAATCAATTACGGTGTCTATTAAAGCTTTTGAAACTTCTTTGTCGTCTATAAAATCAATCCATCCAAACCGAACTTTTCTGATGCCCAGTTCCTTTTCTTCCTTATGATTGATGATAGCCGCAATTCTGCCTACTATTCTTCCGTCTTTCTTAGCCAAAAACTGTTTCGCTTTCGAATAACTTAACGCAGGATTTTCTTTAGGATTCCAAACATTGATTTCATCTTTGATAAAAGAAGGAACATAGTAAGGATTGTTTTTGTATAATTCCATCGGGAACTTTACAAATTTCTTTAAATCTTCAGATGTTTTTACTTCAAAAATGGAAACTTCAGACATAGTTTTCGGGTAAATAGAACCACAAATATAATTAAATAATGCGTAAACTTTGGCACAATTTTTACATCTTCTAATCCTAATTTCAGATTAAAATTTAAAGTAAAAATGATGAATTATACCTATTATATTATTATAGGAATCTCAATGCTCATCAGCTGGTGGGTTTCTTCAAGATTAAAATCAAAGTTTGAACATTATTCGCAAATAAGGCTTCGTAACGGACTTTCAGGAAAGGAAGTGGCAGAAAAAATGCTTTACGATAACGGAATTCATGATGTGCAGGTTATTTCTGTTCCCGGACAGCTTACTGATCATTACAACCCTGAGAATAAAACTGTAAATTTATCAGAAGCGGTTTATATGCAGAGAAATGCAGCGGCGGCAGCGGTTGCAGCACATGAGTGCGGTCACGCAGTACAGCATGCAGTTGGATATTCGATGTTGCAACTGAGATCAAAGCTGGTTCCTGTGGTAAGCATCAGTTCAAATCTGATGCAGTTTGTGTTGATGGGTGGGATTATTCTGATGGCGATGAGTGGAAATAGAATTCTTCTGTTTGTTGGCGTCATTATGTTTGCTTTGACTACACTATTTGCTTTCATCACACTTCCCGTAGAATATGACGCCAGCAACAGAGCGATGAAATGGCTGAAAGACACCGGAACTGTGACAACTGAAGAATATGTCGGCGTTCAGGACAGTTTAAAATGGGCTGCGAGAACCTATTTGGTAGCGGCTTTAGGATCTTTGGCTCAACTATTATATTTCGCTTCACTTTTGATGAGTGGAAGAAGAGATTAAGACTTTTGAAAATTACAATAATGAAATCCTGAATTTTTGTTCAGGATTTTTTGTTTTTAAAAGAGAAACTGCCATGTTAATTATTCTTCAAACTCAAAAGAAACATACTGCATCTCCGAAAGTTTTTCTCCAATTTTTTCTTTTTCCACCAATTTTAATGATGCTTTTATTTCACACTTTTCAAGAGTTTCAAAACTTAAAATTTTGGCATCAAACTTAGAAAGTAAAGTAAAAATAACATTCTGCTGATCAAAATTAAACTGAACTGTAATTTCAGTTTCCAGTTCTTTGGTAATGATTTCGGCCTCTTCCAAAGTGATTTTTGCACATTCTTTATAAGCTTTTACCAAACCTGAAACGCCCAGTTTCGTTCCGCCGTAATATCTTACCGAAATGACAAGAACATTGGTAATCTCATGCGCTAAAAGCTGGTTGTAAATGGGTAAACCTGCACTTCCGGATGGTTCGCCATCATCATTTGCACGATAGTTTTCACCATTCAAACCCATTCTGAAAGCATAACAGTGGTGTGTTGCTTTTGGATGTTCACTGCGTATTTTTTCCAAAGCGGCTTTCAGCTCAGATTCACTGTTTACAGGGAAGGCAAATCCGATAAACTTGCTTCCTTTTTCTTTTAGAAGAACGTTTTCGACAGGTTTCGCAATGGTTTTATAATCGTACAACATTGATTGCCTGCTTAATTTTTTCTGAAGTGAAATTCAATAACATTATCTCTGAAATCCTGAATTTCGGAAGCTTCGTTTTCAAATTTCGGAGCTTTTGTGCCGTTTTCTAAAACGAGATTGCTGTTTTTAATGACGATCGCTTCATCCCAAAGACCTGCATCAATAAACTGTTGTAAAACCAATCCGCCACCTTCCACAATCACCGACTGGATCTGGCGTTCGTATAATTTAATCAATAGATTTTGAATGAAGTTTTCTCTTGAAGTTTTAATGAATTTTACATTTCCGTTTTCGTCATTTTTTATTGAATTGAAAACCAGAGTCTCAGCTTCATCGTTGAAAATATTATAATGCTGTGGAACTTTTAAATCAATGTCAATCAGTATTCGTACCGGGTTTCTGCCAATAATTTCTCTTGTTGTGAGACTTGGGTTGTCTCTCATGGCTGTCATGGTGCCGATGAGAATGCTATGTTCATCGCTTCTGAGTTGATGTACAAACTGTTTGGTCAATGTATTACTGATTTGGGTGGGTTTAAAATCCTTGTCCATAAAACAGTCAGCAGATTCCGCCCATTTCAGGATGATATACGGACGTTTTTTTTGATGATAGGTAAAAAACCTTTTATTTAAATCTAAACATTCTTCTTCCAAAATACCTGAAACGACTTCAATCCCTGCATCCTGAATGATTTTTTTGCCTTTACCGTTTACTTTATCATGAGAATCCATTGCTCCAATGACCACTTTTTTGAAACCGAGTTCAACGATTTTTAAAGCACAAGGCGGTGTTTTTCCGTAATGAGCGCATGGCTCAAGAGAAACGTAGATGGTTGATTCCGGAATTAGGTTTTTATTTTTTACCGAATTGACAGCATTGATTTCAGCGTGCGGCTCGCCCGCTTTCTGGTGGTAACCTTCACCGATAATGACGTCGTTGTGCACAATTACACTTCCAACCATGGGGTTAGGATAGGTTTTCCCTGAAGCTTTTTTTGCAAGCTGAATACATCTTTGAATATAAAATTCGTCGTTCATTTTTAAAATTAAAAAAGGCGAAGACAAATTGCTTTGCTTCGCCTGTATAAAGTATTTTAGTAATTATTCGCCACTGATAATGCTGTGAAGATTCTGTTTTAAAGTCTCCAAATGGGCTTTTTTACTGTCTAATGTGTTGTAAGTATCTGCCAAAAGAGGGTTTTCTCTGGATGGTTTTGTGAAGAATGCAAGATTGTTTTCTAATTTTACAATTTCAGCTTCAAGTTCAGAGATTTGAGTTTTGATTTTTCTGGCTTTATCTGTAAGTTGATTTTCAGAAAGACCTTCTTCTTTCAGCTCCAGTTCGTTCATTTTATTCAGCTTCAGTTTTTCTCTTAAAGCTTTATTAAATTCAGAATTGATCCCGATTTTATCTCTTGGAACTTTTCCGATATTGTTCCAGGCTGTTTTGATGCTTTCAATTTTTTCTACGCTTCCTTCTTCGTCGGTAACCAGTTTCAAATCATCAAGCAAAGCTTTTTTGGTCTTATAATTTTCTTTCCAGTTATCGTTAGAAACATTGCTTTTTTCTCTGTAATTATTGAAAAAAGTATTACAGGCCTCACGGAAGTCTTCCCAAATCTTATTGGTCATACTTTTTGGTACGTGACCAATTTTTTTCCAGTCTTCCTGAAGTTTTTTGAAAAGCGGAACAATAACATCCCAATCTTCACTGTTCATATTATCTTTAGCCGTTTGTATCAGCTTTAGCTTTTCTTCAAGATTGCTTTGCTGTGAGCCTTTTAAAGATTTGTAGTAAGAGTTTTTACTGGTATTGAAAGTGCGTAAAGTTACCTTAAAATCATTCCAGTTTTGGTTGGAAAGTTTTCTTGGGACACTTCCGATTTTTAAAAACTCCGTACGCAGGTCTTCCACTTTTCTGATGGCGTTCTGCCAGAAATTATGGTTGGGGTTTTCGCCTGGTTCAGAAAGTTTTTTGATTTCTTCAATAATCTTGTTTTTCTTATCAAGATTCTCATTCTGCTCAGATTCAATAGCAGCAGAAAGTTCAGATTTTCTTTCGTGAATTTTATTGGAAATTTCTTTAAATTCTTCCCATGTTTTTTCACGGAATTCCTCTGCAACCGGCTCTGCTTCTTCTTTCCAAAGTTTGTGAAGATACTGAAGTTCGTTCAGTGCTTTCTGAATGATTGGTTCATTTTCCAGCTCTTTTGCACGGTCGATGATGTGTTGTCTTTTTTCAAGATTATGAGCATATTCCTGCTCCATATATTCTTTATTAAGATCAAGCATCTGATAAAACTGATTCAGGTGATGAAAATAATTGTTGTTTAAAATTTTAAATTCAGACTTTGCTACCTGACCGGAATTTGACCAATCCTCCTTGATCTCTCTGATTGATTTGAATAAATTTACGCCAGGCTCGGAATTAGTATAAAGATTTTTAAGCCTTTCAATAATTTCCTGTCTGTGAGCAAGATTTTTATGCTGCTCCTCGTCCTGATGTTTCTGGAAATCGTCGTGCTTTTCTTTGAAAATATGTACCAAAGCATTGAGTCTCGACTGCTGCGGGTGATGGTAGCTGAAATGCTCAGAAGGGTTTCCGGCATCGGTATGTTCATGCCTTTTGTCTTCCACTTCGTCGTGGATAAAATGATTTGCTTTTTCTTTCAGGAAATTAAATCTTTTGTGCTGCTCACCTGCCGACGGACTGTTGATGATGCTTTCCATTTCTTTCAGGGCATCTGCAAGATTGAGTTCTTCATGTTCCACTTCTTCGTGATGTTCGTTTTCTTCATTCGTTGAAGTTTCTTCATTCTGAACTGGGTTTGTAGTTTCTTCCTGGTTTTCCTGGATGTTCTTTTCTTCGTTTTCAGAAAAGTTATTTTCTGCAGTCATAGCAAATCTTTTATGTGTTTTGGTGTTATGTTTTTCAAATTTTGTAAAAAACATAACAAAGTACTAATTTATACTATTTTTTTTGATTATTCCAAATTTCCCATGCTTTTTCTGCTTGTTGCTCAAGCATATAAAATCCGTTGGCGGTTTTTGCACCTTTTTCGGAAGCTTTAATGATAAATTTAGTGTAGTTTGGATTGTAAATCAGGTCAATAATCAAATGCTGGTCGGTGATTCCGTCAAAGGGGAAATCCAGACAGTCGTCCACGTTCGGGAAAGTTCCAACAGGTGTAGTCTGGATAATCAACTGATGATCTCGTACAGTTTCTGCCGAAATATTTTTAAAATTAAAATCTTCAGAGCTTCTCGCAACAGTGATATTAGGAATCTGCATTTTATCTAAAACATATTTTACAGCTTTTGCTGCACCTCCGTTTCCTAAAATCATTGCAGACTGGTGATACGGTTTCATATGAAGAAGTAAAGTTTTCTCAAAACCTGTTGCATCGGTATTGTAGCCTTTTTTAATTCCGTTTTCGATTTTTACACAATTTACAGCGCCTATTTTTTTCGCTTCATCACTGAGTTCATCAAGATAACCAATGATCTTTTCTTTAAAAGGAATGGTTACATTAAAACCTAAAATTTCGGTATCAGCGAAGAGATTTTCAACCTCATTAATATTCTTCAAATCAAAAATTTCATAGGAATAATCTTTAACCATCAGTTTATGAAATTTATCCTCAAAATATTTTTTTGAAAAAGAGTAGGAGATATTCTGCCCGATCAACCCCAGTTTATGCTTGCTTTCCATAGTTCAAAAATAAAAAAAAGACCGGACAATGCCGGCCTTTTAGGTTTGAAAATCGTTTTAGATTAATCAATTATAAATTTTGTCGAAAACTCATCAGTTTTTAAAATATAAATCCCTTTAGAAAGCTCTCTTACTTCAATTTTATTCGAATGAATGAATGGTTTTTCAATCTTCTTCAAAAGCTGACCATTCAGGTTATAAATTTCAGCAGTTTTAATTTTATCCAGTTTTTCACCTTTAACAAAAATCTGGTGATTCTTAACCGGGTTTGGATAAAGTTGGTACTGTGCTTTTTCAACGGTAAGATCTTTTGTGCTCAATGTTCCGCAAGTCCAGCTCAAATCATCAATTGCAATTCTATTGCTGTTGGAATTAATAATTGAAATGACTGCATTTCCAGAAACATTGATGTTGCTGATAGTTGTCGTCTGTACTGTAGAACTGTAAGGGATAGTTCCCACCACATTTCCGTTGATCTGTACGGTAAGATTTCCCGCGCTGTCGTTGAATTTTAGCTGAGTAGTTAAAGTCAAAGTATTAATTCCGGTTGTAATGGTTGAACTTGTAAGATTACCGTTTCTGATCATCAATGCTCTTCCGGTAATGTTCTGGTCAGTTCTTGCAGCGGTTGCACTCCATGTAATACCGTTGCTCGTCCACGTTCTGCTGGTGTACTGTGAATCATCTGCAGGCATTGCGTCAAATGTTTCTGTTCCGCAGTTTGTGCCGGCTGGTGGAGTAGCTGTTGTTGTTCCCTGAGTAGTATTGCTTTGGCCTGAAAGATTGTTTGCCGCATCTGTAGCAATCACGTAGAATGTGTAAGTTGTAGAAGCGTTTAAACCAGCAATTGTTGCTGTCGTTCCTGTCACTGTTGAATGAAAAGTTCCGTTTACGTAGATGTTATATCCTGTTACGCCTACATTATCAGTTGAAGCGGTCCAGCTTAATGATACAGAGTTGTGTGAAGTTCCAGTTACGGCAAGGTTTGTTGGGGTAGTTGGAATCTGTGTATCTGTAGTTGTAGTTCCCTGTACAATATTGCTTTGAGGTGAAAGGTTATTAGCAGCATCTTTTGCAATTACATAGAATGAATAAGTTGTTCCGGAAGCAAGTCCAGAAGCGGTGGCTGTAGTCCCCGTAACCGTTGAATGGAATACACCGTTTACAAAAATATTATATCCTGTAACACTCACATTGTCTGTAGAAGCTGTCCAGCTTAAAGAAACTGAATTGGTTGTTGTACCTGTCACGATAAGATTGGTAGGGGTTGTTGGAGCTTCTGTATCGGTGCTTGGAGTTCCCCAGATTTGATTAGCATAAGCAGGATTGTCAATAAAAGGATTTCTGTTTCCCTGATAAGTGTAAGAAGCATTATTTCTAATGACTTCGTTAGGTGAAACCGGATCTGCATTGTGCCACGCTAAAAGCTGGTTAAGTTCCCAGGTTTGAAGTCCTGGAAATGCAGAGCTTCCTAGCATGTTTCCTGAAGAAAATCCTGAAAGTTGTGTTTCGTATCTAGTTACGAAATAGAAAATCATTCTTGCTACATCTCCTTTAAATGCATCAATAGGCTCGAAAACAGTTCCTGTGTACCCCGGTGAAACAGAGTTTCCTCTTTTAGAGCCATTTTGTGAAGTGTAATTCGCTGTGCCCACAGTTCCGAAAGGTAAATTTCCTCTGGCGTTATTTACCGATCCATCAGTTGCTCTGATGAAATGAACATCAGAAACCATTGGAGAATTTTCATTAAATAAACTTTGAGGCACAATATGTTCTCTGTTGTAGCAATCGCCTTCTCCACCATAACTTCCGCACTGTGAAGCAGTACTGAAGTAATTGTAAGGATCTGTACCGTTCGGGTTTTCAGAATAAATATCTAAAATACTTCCGTCATTTTCAAGGCCTGTCACACCCGGAGCGTTATCACGGTCAGTTGTCTGATAAGCTGTCCATAAGCCGTTGTAACTTCCTGCGTTGTGATTGGCAGTAATAATTGTTTTCAGAGCTGTCTTTAAACTTGCTCCGGTAAGACCTGCGGCGTTGTCGTAATAACCTGCCGGAGCCTGCGCATTACTGAAAATTACAGCAAAACTAAATGCTAAAAAAGAGAGAAATCGCTTCATTTTTTTAAAATTGGGCGACAAAGGTACGAAATTTAAATCGCTGATATATTAACTTTTAGTAATATAGCCTTTGCTGATTTTGGAAAAAATCCAAGAAACAAGCACGCCAAAGACTGCTGCAGTGGCAGAGACGATAAGGTAATTTTTCCATTCTATTTTTACAGGGAAGGGAAGATTTTCAACAACTTTAAATAACCCTGTGTACTCCTGGAAAACACAAAGAGAAGTTCCGATAATCAGTCCGCTCAAAATACCTGCAAAAACAATAAGAATTCCCGTGTAAAAGTATGTTTTTCTGAGGTGGCTTAGAGGAAAACCTAATGAAACCAAAGATCTCGCCTGCTCGCGTTTATCTAACTGCAAAATAATGATAGCACCCGCAAGATTAAAAGTTGTAATGAAAATGACCAGTCCAAATATGAGATAGATAAAAAGCTTTTCAGTATTAATCATCTTCCAGAATGCTGCATTCTCCTCAGACTTTGTACTTAAAATTACATTCTTGCCTAAACTTTTTTCAAGGTCCAGTCTCACCTCATTTGCCTTCTCAGGATTTTTAAGTTTGATAACAATATTGTAAGCCGAATTTTTGGGAAGATTTAAAAGTTCCTCGGCTAAAGAAATCGGAGCGATAATATAATTGTTGAGTTGCTCTTTTCCGGGGAAAACACCTGTAACAAAAATGTTTTTACGGTTGTAAATATCTTCTTCTTTATTAATGAGACCTTTACCCGGTTTTGGCATATACAAAGTTGCCTGATCCTTTTCAGAATTTACAGGTATGGAAAGTCTTAAATCGAGGGAGTTTTCGATCAAAACTTCGTCATTATATCTAAAATCCGGATAGCTTCCATAAACGATGCTGCGGTGAATAGGATTTACCTGAGCGTAAACCGAATCTACGCCACGGAGGTATGCAATGTCGCCTTTTCCATTAAAATTAATGTAAATCTTCTCCTCAATAACCCTCGAAAACTGAGAGATTTCCTGATTTTGCTTTAAAACCTTTGTTATTTCAGAAGTGTTTTTGATCGTTTTTCCCGAAGAACTTTTTATCGTAAGATCGGCGTGGAGGTCTTTTACAAGATTTTCATTAAAATCTTCAAGACCCGAAAATACAGAGATAATTACAAACATTGCCGTTACTGCAACACTCATAGCTCCCACGGCAAGCCATGTGATAAAAGTGACCGCTGTACTCCCTTTTTTTGAAATCAGGTAGCGCGATGCTATGTAAAAGGCAATGTTTTTCAAGATTTACAGAATAGGATTTTCTCCTTCACCACGAAGTTCTTTCTCAATTTTTTCCACATCATCAAGAGTGGTGTCAAGGTAAAAATTAAGTTGCGGAATGATGCGAACCTGTTTAGCCATTTTCTGGCCAATGAAATTTCTGTACTGCGCTTTATTTTCCTCAATTTCTTTCATAATTGAAGAACGGAATTCCTGCGGGAAAATGCTTAAATAAATTTTTGCAATCCCCAAATCCGGTGTTACCTTCACATCAGAAACCGAAACCAAAAAGTTTTGTTTACTTTCCGATGCCTGTTTGCGGAAAAGTTCTGCGAAATCTTCCTGTATAATCTGTGCTACTTTTCTTTGTCTGTTACTTTCCATAATTTGTGCAAATTTACTACTTTTGTTTCAATTGATCTTTTTAAAATGGATCAAAGAATTAATTATCTTAGAATATACTTATGAAACTTGAACATATCGGTATCGCTGTAAAATCTTTGGGAGTTTCTGACGAACTTTTCACAAAACTTTTAAGCAAAAAATCTTACAAAAAAGAATCTGTAGAGCGTGAGGGTGTTGTTACCTCTTTTTACAATGCCGGAGAATCGAAAATAGAACTATTAGAAGCTTCGAAAGAAGAAAGTCCGGTTTCAAAATTTATTGATAAAAAAGGGGAGGGGATTCATCATTTGGCTTTTGGCGTAGAAAATATCGCCGATGAGATTGAGAGATTAAAAAAAGAAGGCTTTCTGTTTATCTCAGAAGAACCGAAAGAAGGTGCTGATAACAAATTAGTTGTCTTCCTTCATCCCAAATCAACCAATGGTGTTTTGGTAGAACTTTGTCAAGAAAAGCCATAAAAAGTTTTGCAGGCACAGAAATTTTACTATTTTTGCAAACACAAAATTTAACCAAATTTTGAGGTCCTATAGCTCAGTTGGTTAGAGCACCTGACTCATAATCAGGTGGTCCCTGGTTCGAGCCCAGGTGGGACCACTGAAAATCAGACACTTACAAAGATGTGAGTGTCTTTTTTTATGTTGTTGCAAGATTGTTGCAAGAATCTGTGAGACCACTATCAATACATTTTTTTAATTACTATCTTGCAAGTACAACTTTATGAAATATTTCATCACTTATGGAGGAGAAATCAGATTTTAATATTCAGATTTGTATAAAGAATATTTTTTTTATTCTAGTATCAATTGCAGTGTTGATCGCCTTCACGTCGGAAATCGAAACTTTTTTTAAAGGTGAGATTTTTGGTTGGTTTTACACAGTGGACTCAAACGGTTATTTGGACTTTTTGATTTTACTGATTAGTGTTTTTTATGTGTCAATCAAGGTTAGAGAGTGTGAATATGAGATTCCCAACATAAAGGTTACTTTCTTACTTGTATTATTGTTAGTTTTTTATACGTATGAAAGATTTTTTAACACTGAATTTCCGTTTACTTACTTCAAATGGAAATTCTTATCAGACGTTGCATATCTTGATGGATTATATTTGTTGTTGGTTCTCCATCTTACGGGTTATTTAAAAAATATATTTCAGATTCAATATAATAATGAAAGTAATGGTGGACTTTTGGAAGATCTTCCCCTTAATGATAGTAACGAAGATGGATTAGGTGGACTTCTAGAGATATCTTCGAAAAAAATTCTAACTATATTAAGGGGTAACAAGTTCACAAACTCTTATACGATTGGTTTGAATGGTGAGTGGGGCGACGGTAAAACATCAGTTTTTAATATCGTGAAAAAAGATCTTACAAAAGATGATGTTGTAGTTATTGATTTTAATCCGTGGATGGGTTACGATAAAAAGGTGTTAATAAGAGATTTTTTCAATTCCCTTTCCGAAGGATTAGGATCTGATTTATCATCAGAAATATCAAAATATGTACACGAAATTCTAAATAATGGAGAAGAATCAGGAATAATAAATTTCATAAAATCTCTTGTAATAAAAGATGAAAGTATTCATTCAATATTCACCAATATAAATGAAAAAATTAGACTCTTAAACAAAAAAATTATTGTTTTTGTTGACGATGTTGATAGATTAGATCGAGACGAAATTTTTGAACTTTTAAAACTTATAAGGAATACTGCAAACTTTAATAATGTGTTTTTTATTGTTGCCTATGATAGGAGTTATGTGAACGAGAGTATAAAACATCAAAGTTCTGAAACTACGGTTAAATATCTTGATAAGATTATCAACGTGGAAATTAATCTTCCTTATTTTGATAAATTTCTATTAAAAGATTATTTCTTAAAACAATTGGATGTTGTGGTGCCACAAGATTTAAAATATAAAATCGATTATTTTAAAAAAACGTATGAAAAAGATCCTTTAGTTTACGATTTAGGTTTTGAAGAAAATGATTTGTTTGTCTATTGGTTGAGTAATTTTCGTGAAATTAAGAAGATAATAAACTCAATAAATGTCAATTACAATCACATGTATAATAATATTAATTTCCATGATGTTACGCATTTGGAAATTTTGAAATTAAAACATCCGTATCTGTACAGGTTGTTATTTGCGAAAAATAAAGAAATATTCAACATTCATTCAACGGTTAATTGTTATTATTTCTCACTGATTGACGAAGTTCGGGCAAGAGATAAAAGATTTGAAGATTTTATAAAAAGAAACAAAGAGACCGGAAAAACGGAAGAAATGGCACCAACTGTATTCGCGTTTTACGTTGATGAATATTGTCAAAAAAATAACATTAAAGAGTTCGTTTTACATTGGTGAAACGGACTCTTTTGTTAGATGTTTTAATGAAATGATAATGCTCAGTAGTCAAACTTTCTGTGAAATAAAACAAAATGTACTTTAGTAACTTATCTTTGTGTGTAACTAATAAATTTGAGATAGATAAATTACCTGTCTAGATAGCAAAAAAGACAATTTACATTATGTTCTAATCAGAGGACTTTTTACAAGATATGCATCAGATGAAAAATACAACAATATGAAAATTCAGTCTACTTATCCCATAAATGATGAAGTGGTTAATGATTTGAAAAAAATACTCGAAGAATATACAATTATCGAATCTGTTGAAATTCATGAAAACGATCCGAGCAAGAAAATTTATTTAGGTGAAAAAGATAATAGGACTTGCCGGTTCTGTCAAAAAAAACATCCTCAGACTTCATTTAAAAATGTTAGTCATACGTTTCCGGAATTTCTCAGTAATAAAAGTTTATTATCATATTATGAATGCGATGTTTGTAATAATTATTTCTCAATGTTCGATAGTGAATTTGCGAGAATACTCTTGCCATTTAATACTTTTTCAAGTACTAAAAACAAAAAAAATAAAACACCAAAATTTAATAATGGATTGGAAATATTTGAAGACGTTAATAGTATTATAAATATCAAAAACCTTCCAGACAATATAATCGGGGATCCTAACAATATTGAATTTGAATTAGAGACCCCGACTTATATTCCTAATTACGTTTATAGGTCGTTAATTAAAATGGGAATTTCTGTAATCGGAAATGATAAAATAAATAATTATAGATCAGAAATTGCTTGGTTAATGTCTTTGACGAGTGATACCATTACTGAGTCATCTATGATTTTTTCTCTTTTTCCATTTGATAGACCTACAAATAAAATTCGATGTATAGTTCTTGAGAGAAAAGTAAATTTTTCAAGAAATATTCCCAAAACATTGATGTCCTTAAGCTATAAAAACTTTTCATTTCAAACCTTCTTTCCTTTACACATTTCAGAGAATTTTGAAACCTTTTTTCCACATCCTCACATTTTACCGACCCCTTTAGATCTTTACGAAGAATTAAAGGATGAGAAAAAAATGTCATTAATAAATTTGGATGGAAAAATAAAGGAGAAAGGTGAAGAATTTAAATTTTCAATAAAATCAATTTAAAAGGTTTTAACCAACTTTCAAAAGTTTTCACAAAGATCATGTCATCTTTTGTATATTTGAAATTACACAAAAAAACTAATAAACTATGCAAATAGATATTGCCGGAAAAGTTAGAGAAAAAAAATTACCTAACAACAAAGTTCTTCTTCCCCTTTACGAGGCTATAGTAAACTCGATACATGCAATTGAAGATTTAAAACTTGATGAAAAGGGATTGATTGAAGTTGAACTTGTTCGTTTAAATCAAGAAGAAATTGAATATGCGGATCTGAGCAAATTACCTCCGATTAAAGATTTTATAATCAGAGATAACGGTATTGGTTTTACAGAAGAAAACTATGAGTCTTTTAATTTTGCTCATTCTTCATACAAATATGAAAGAGGTGGAAAAGGAATTGGTAGAATTACTTGGTTACGTGCATTTGATAGAGCAATAATTGAAAGTCAATTCAAAGAAAATTCACAATATTTAAAAAGAAATTTTAATTTTGAAACCACCAGAAAAGGTATTGAGAAAGAGTCCGTCACGATGATTGGTGACAGAGAAGGATTTTGGTCTACGACAATCACTCTAAGAAATTTAAAAGAGCGATACAGAAGGTGGTGTAACAATAATGCTGAGGACATCGTTTTTAAAATATTGGAACATTGTTTTTCTTTTTTTCTTGAGACCAACTGTCCAATAATTGTAATTGTTGACGGTGACCGAAAAATTGTAGTAAATGACTATTTTAGTACGTTCATAGAAAAAACTGTCGAAAAAAGACCCTTGGTATTTAACAAAAATAAGTTTTCGATTGATATAGTTAAGTCTAAAAATACAAAGTCGGATAATAAAGTCCACTTACTTGCAAATAAAAGGGAAGTAGTTAGTTTCTCTCTAACAGAAAAAGTTCCTGAGATTCCAATATTTTTCACAGATATTAATGGAGAAAAATATTCAATAAGTGTATATGTGTCCGGGAAATATCTTGATGAAAATGTTAATGAAGAACGAACCGAAATAATATTTGATGAAGAAAATAATATGTTTTTGGAATCAATTTCTTTTGACGAGTTTAAAATTAAGGTTTCAGAAATCATCCGGAGTGAATTTAGAGACGAACTATCATATTTTTCTGAAAAAAAACTTACGAGGGTAAAAGATTTTGTCGTTACACATCCAAGATATAGACATTTACTAAAATATAAAAGCAGTGAGATTTTGGAAATTTCTAATTCTTCAGACGATTCCAAACTTGAAGTTGAATTGTTCAAAATTCAGCAAAAATTAGAGTTAGAAGTACTAAAAGAAACAAAAGTAGAGATTGAAAACATCCAAACTAAAGAAGATTCATTTAATGATGTTTTGCACGAAAAAATTTTAGATGTTGGTACCGCAAAATTGTCTGAATACATATTACACAGAAAACAGATTTTAGATCTCTTAGATTTACATTTAAAAAAGAAAGATTCGGGATATTCGACAGAAGAAATAATCCATAGTTTAATTTTTCCTTTACGAAAAACTTCAGATGAAATATCTTTAGAAGAACATAATTTGTGGGTCATTGACGATAAACTCTCATTTCATGATTATTTGGCATCAGATAAAACTTTTAAATCAATAGAACGAACTGAATCCAATTCAACAAAAGAAACTGATATTGTAGTTTTTAATAAGTCTCATCTTTTAAGTGATGAAAAAAAACCTTACTCCTCTATCGTTATTGTTGAATTTAAAAGACCCATGCGTAATGATTATACAGATAAAGAAAATCCAATTAATCAAGTAAACACATATGTCAGAGAAATTATAAATAACAAAGCATTAGATAAGGACGGAAGACCCTTTGACATCAAGGATAAAACACCAATCTACGCATACATAGTATGTGATTTGACTCTCAATATGAGAAAATTTGCAGAAGATCAAAACTTCACCGTCTTACCGGATAATGACGGATACTTTAATTTTAACAGAAATTATTCTCTCTATATTGAAATCATTAGTTTTGACAAACTTATAAGAGATTCAAAGAAAAGGAATAAAGTATTATTTGAGAAACTTAATCTTCCAACTACCTAGTTTAAAATTCTAGTTTTTTATATAAATGAAAGCGTCACAACAATTAAGAAAGCCCGAAAATTGGCAAGATTTTGAAAATCTCTGTAAAAAACTTTGGGGTGAGATATGGAAATGTGCTGAGATAAAAAAAAATGGTCGGTCAGGACAATTGCAAAATGGAGTAGATATATATGGTATCCCTCATAATGAAAAAGATTTTTTTGCTATTCAATGTAAAGGTAAAGATGATTATACACAGAAAAATCTAACTCAGGGTGAAATTGATAAAGAAATAAATCTCGCATTAACTTTCAAACCAAAATTGAAAAAATTTTATTTTGCGACAACAGCTAACAAAGATGTAAAAATTGAAGAATATGTAAGAATTAAAAACATTGAGAATATTCAGAAAAACCTTTTTGAAGTTCATATTTTTAGTTGGGAGGATATTGTTGACTTGATTGAGGAAAATCCCAACACCTATCATTACTACGTTAATAGTGTTAATTTTAAAACAAAGAATTCAGTAAAAATAACATTTGATAATGACAATACTGAAACAACTATTACTCCAAAATTTAAACAACAAATTACCGTTTACAAATTAGAAGATACTATTTTAAATTATCAGTATACAGATTCAATTTTTGCTGCATTTAACGGATCACAAAAAAAATACGGTCAAATATATAATGCTCGTAATGATAAAACCAAAATTAATCTTAGTTATTGTCAAATAGAAGTAAAAATTCATAATACTGGAGACGCTCCTATTGAGGAATGTAGAGTATCATTAAAATTCGATAATAATATAGAAAGTATAAAAGAAAGTAATGAGTTACGTCCCAAATTCTATTTTCCAATCATTAGTAAATACATTCCAGATATTCGTATAAACGATGATCTTTCTGTACTAATTGTTCCACAACGAAATATTATAGTTGGAGATGATATGTATACTACTGATTCTTTTTTTGTTAAACCATTTCCCCAAAAAAGTAAAATAAAAGTATCATGGAAATTGATTTCAAGAAGTTTTAAACAAACAGGGGAAGTTTATATCAATATAGATCCAGAAATTGAGAAAACTGAGAAAACTATATTTGTTAAAGATCCACTTGAAGTGCTAGCTGAAAAGGGAAATATTGGAGAATATATTGTTGAAAAAGAAGATTAGTAATTGATATACTAAATTTCGATACATTTATTATACATCAACAACTAGATGTCAAAATGTCTAAACCGTTAATATAATTTTGGAAACTAATTTAATGTTTTTTTTGGATAACTTTATCATAAATAAAGCAACTTATAAGAAAATGATCAGATCTTGGAAATTTATACAATTTTTATTTCTACTAACGTTTGCATTACTTGCATTTACACCCGTTATTGAAAAAATTAACTTTATACCGGATCTTTTAAATCTATCACAATTAGAATCGCCCCAAGATTTTTTTGGAATGATTCTTGGATCTGTAGTGTCAATTTTTGGGATTTTGATGGCCGTAGTTATTCTCTCAATAGAATTTTTTAAAGAAAAAATTCAAAAGAATCAATTTACAAACCCCCTAGAAAATCCCGCTCTAAAAAGTTCTATTTACTTTTCAATTAATTTGATTTTAATATCATTTATATCATATATTTTCATTCCAAATTTTAACTCTTCCAAATTTATAACGACTGGTTATTTCATTGGAATTTTATTTATTATCTACTTATATCTACTTTTTGTTCAAGTTAGAGATATTATTAGTAATAGCAGTCAAATAAATGAAGTTCTCAAACTTGTTGATAAACTAA
Source organism: Chryseobacterium sp. HNCC26DJ240 (assembly GCF_057180485.1). Taxonomy (NCBI): domain Bacteria; kingdom Pseudomonadati; phylum Bacteroidota; class Flavobacteriia; order Flavobacteriales; family Weeksellaceae; genus Chryseobacterium; species Chryseobacterium sp. HNCC26DJ240. Next base: position 109,158 of record NZ_JBXUGK010000009.1, on the reverse strand, counting down.
ATTTTGATGATTTCAAAGAAATTTCAGTCACTCAACACAGCGTTAATCAAAATAGCAATTTAAGAATTTTAAAACGAGAAATTGATATCTACATTTTAGAAAGTAAAATCACGTCATATGAAGCTGTAAATCAAAGAATATTGGAGAAATCAATAAGTTTTATCGGTGATGGTACCGATCGATTTAAATGTGATACAGTTTTGAATGCATTACGATGGCTTTGGTCAGAAAATTGTAAGACTGCTATTAGGGCAGATGATCCTCAGTTTTTTGATTTAGTTTGGTATTCTATTCAGGATATTTATTTATATGGAGCTGAAAAAAAAATAAATCTTTTACATTTTCAAGAATTTGAATCTTTTATATTTTTGGAAGTCAAAAACCTATACAAAAAATTTAATAATACATTGTCATTAGAAACAGCATTAAATGTCATTGAAAATTCTTTTCGTGAAAATGTAATTAAAAATTGCCCAAATGAAAGAGATAATTGGAGTCTTTTGAAATTGTATGAAAATATTGATGATACTCATCCTTCTTATTTAAAATCGGATTTGTCATGGGATCATTTAGTTGGTATTACTGATTATTTAGGAGATATTCAAACTATTGCAATGGATCTGGATGATGCAGAAATTTTTAGAGAATGTAATTATAGAATACAATCAATATGCTCAGACATTTTAACTAAGTTTAATAATTTAGGAAATTATCAAAAAGGATTTTTGATTTGGCATAGTTTAGTAGGTAATTACTACCGTTCCTCTCTTGCCTTGGAAAAAGGACTATTTCCATCTACAATGTATTGTTTTGATGTTCCCAACTATTTAATTGAGAATATAATTCAAAAAGATATACTTCATGAAAAGGATATTAGAATTATTATTACAAATCTAGGAAATTATCTTTTTGAAGCACTAAAAAACAAAAATCTAGATGTTGAAAATGGATTAGGAACATTCCATGATTTTTATACAATAGGTTTAAAATCTCTGAAGAAATATAATTCATCTCCCATAAATAAAAAAGTTGTTGATTATTTTATTTCTTATTTAGAAAATAATAAAAAGTACATAGAATCAAAAGGTGTCGAAAATTATGTTAAAGAATTTCAGGCAACAAAGTTTGCACTAGAACATTATATATCAGTAGGAATTAACTATGGTTTAGATGTCAATATTTCTCCGATACAAGATTGGAAAAACATTGTCTCAGACTTTACAGATATAAGTCAAGATTCTAATTTTAATACTTCGTGGGTAATTTAGAAGATTTTTTTTACTATATTTTATTATTAATATAATTAATTGACTGATGAAGCTCAGGCGAATTTACCGTTCAAAATCTTGCGAGAAACAGATGTTCTTGCAAGATTTGTTGCAAGACTTTTTTAGTAGATGGTCATAGAACATAATAAATCATCAAACAAAATAAAATGTCCCCTTTTCTGTCCCCTTGATATACAGTAAATTACGGAAATCCTGCAATGACTCATAATCAGGTGGTCCCTGGTTCGAGCCCAGGTGGGACCACAATAAAACCCTTGGATATGCTGATATTCAAGGGTTTTTAATTTTATAACAAAAGTTTTGAATTGTTTTGATGAAATAATTACCTCAAAAACGGATTATACTGTTTCTCAAAACCAATTGTAGTCGGATTTCCATGGCCTGAGAATACTTGTGTTTCTTCATCTAAAATGAGGAGTTTGGATTTAATTCCTTCAATTAACTGTTCGTAATTTCCTTTAAACAAATCGGTTCTTCCGATGCTTCCTTCAAATAAAACATCACCGGAAATCATGAATTTCTGCGCTTTATTATGATAAACCACGCTTCCTGGAGAATGACCCGGAACGTGATAAATTTTAAATTTTTCTCCGTCAAAATCAAGTTCATCGCCTTCATTGATGTATTCCAAATCAACATTGATATGATTCAGTTCAAATCCGAATCTCATTCCGCTAATCTGGAACATATCCAAAACTTCCTTGTCATCCTGGTGCATTGTCACCGGAACCTTATAAGTGTCGAATGCCCACTGTAAACCTAAAATATGATCGATGTGAGCGTGAGTTAAGATGATTTTTTCAATCTTTAAATCCTTTTCAGTAATAAAACCTTCAATTGCTTGGGTTTCCTGCTCGTTCATATTGCCCGGATCGATGAGCCACGCATTTTTGTTTTCATTATAAAGAATGTAAGTGTTTTCACTTGCAAAATTGCACACGAAACCTTGGATCTGAAGCATATTTAATATTTTTTAGCGCTCAAAAATACGATATTCTTTAGAGATTCGTTATCTTCGTCATAATGAAAACGTTGAAGATTTTTTTATTAAGCCTTAGCAGTTTGGCTTTCGGTCAAAATATACAGAGCGTACAGCTTTTTAATCCCCAGACAAATGACGAAACACCGGTGATCAATATGGGCGAACAGTTGGTTTTAAGTTTTGATGATTTAACCAATGGAAGTACAATCTACCGTTACACTTTGAAACATTACGACAGAAACTGGCAGGATGATAATTTATTTTTCACAGAGATTGCTACGGGAACAATGAATGCCCTGCTTGATCAGTTTGAATATTCTTTCAACACGCTTCAGCCGTACACGCATTACAAGCTTACTTTTCCGAATGATAAAATCAGACCGAAAATTTCCGGGAATTTTGAAATTATAGTTTATAAAGATTCTGCAGACAAACCTCTTTTTAAAAGAAGATTCAGTATTTCTGAAAACGGTGTTAATTTAGCTTTAAATATTACCAGAGTTTCCGATGCAAGAAAACCTAACATCAATCAGAGAGTTGAAGTGCAGGCAATTTCCAAAGGTGGAGATATCTCTTCCAATGTGAATTCAATGTCACTGAATGTGGTTCAGAATAACAATCCAAACGTGGTTGTTTTTAATCAGAAACCAAGTTCTACGATGGGAAGTCAGCTTCTTTTTCAGCAAATGAATCTTACTTTCCCGGGAAATAACGAGTTTTACTATTTTGATAATAAAAACATCAGAATGCCGGCCGATATGGTGAGGGCTACTGAGATTATCGAAAATGTGCATCAAACTTATCTTCATCCGGTTTGGGCTTATCCTTTAGATTATCAATATCAGCCTGATGTAAATGGGGCTTGGTATTTCAGAAGAAATGATATGGGGCAGGAGAGAAATGCTGAGCGAGAAGCGGATTATGCAGTGGTGCATTTTTCTTTAGACTCCGAACCGATGGATAAAGAACTGTATGTTTTGGGAGGTTTTAATGATTTTAAACCTTCTAAAGAATCACTCATGACTTACGATGCGGAAAAGAAAAAATATGTTGCTAAAATATTTCTGAAACAAGGTTTCTATAATTATATTCTTGGTACGAAAGAAGCTAATGGAAGTGTGAATTTCGGTGAAATAAACGGAAATTTCTGGCAGACAGAAAATCTCTATCAGGCTTTTCTTTACTACAGACCTTTCGGGAGAAATTACGACGGGCTCATTGGTTATGGGGAGTTCAGAACGCCTGTGAAATAAAAAACCAAAACCTTACAAAAAATGCAAGGTTTTGGGGATCAACTGTCTTTTGAAGACTCACAGAAAAATAAAATATAATATGTCAAATAAACAAAGTTTCTTTTTAAGGGCTTTTATTCTTTAAATACCGCTGTAATCAATAGGTTTTCATCATTTTCAAATATATAATGGATATTGATCGGGAGTTTTTGGGTTTTGAAAACCTGCATCTCCTTGTTTTTAATATCGATATGCTCTGAATTTTCTACAATCTGATGTACAGAATCTTTCAATACGTCCAAAAACAGCTTATCTTGATGTTCTTTTTCAGAGTTGAAAACACGCATCAGCATGCGAATGTCATTTTTTGCAATGGATGACAGAAGTACTTTCATTGTACTAAGCACAGATTTGTTCCAATTCTTTTAAATTATCAAAGAAATCTAATTTTGTGGCAGGATTTTCAGAATGAAACTGAATTCTGTACGAAACCTCATCCATCTGAAACTGCGGAATATCTGCCAGTACCTGTGTTTCTACCTTGTCAAGAATCTTTGAAAGAGCTTCCAAAAGATCCGGACTCAAAACTTCGATTTTCTTTTTTAAAATTTCAATAGTCGCCTCCATCATTTCAAATTTTTAAATGTCATTTTGTTTTTGATGAGGTAAAGGTAGTGAAAAATATTAATAAACAAAATTTTACCCCTAATATTTTAAGGGTTATTTTAAAATATTTTAATTTTTAAACAAAATTAACTTAAAAAACGAGGGGGGGGTGGAATAAAAAAAACGATATTTAAATTTAAATATCGTTTTTTCTAAAATATATTGTAAGATTCACAGAGGTATTGCTATGATTTAATTTTAAGAGGAGAAACAATGACTTTGTAATGGTCGCAATCTTCAAAACAGATTCCATTTTCTGTCCAATATGGATTTTTGGGTTGCAAAACAGGAACTTCGAACTTTTTAAGATTATCCAGAATTCTGTTGTATTCTTCATTTGATTCAGGATAGAAAACCAAAGCATCATCCTCATCAAACTCAGAAACGGGTTCTTCTCCGTTTTGTGTGAATTCCAGATGCCAGTTTTGATCTTTTACTCCAAGAAAAACTCCGTCGTAATTGTCGTGATTTTTAAATTCTCCAAGTATTTCAAAATTTAAAACCGAAGTATAAAAGTAAATTAAACTTTCAAGTTTTTGTGTATGTCTTGCGTATCGGAACTGCATGTCTTTACAATTTAAACCAAATAAAATTCATTTAATTTTTCTTCACAAAGTGTTTTTACCACATTTACCCATCGGTCTTCATCATTAAGACAGGGGATGTAGTGGAAATTTTCACCGCCACCATGTTCAAACTGATGTTTTCCTTCCACGGAAATTTCTTCTAAAGTCTCAAGGCAATCTGCAACGAAGGCTGGACAAACGATTGCTAAATTTTTAACCCCTTTTTTACCAACATTTTCCAATGTTTCATCGGTATAAGGCTCCATCCATTTGTCTTTTCCCAAACGGGACTGGAATGTTACCATCACTTTTTCTTTAGGTAGACCTAATTTTTTTATAACCGAATTCGTCACATCAAAACACTGATGACGGTAGCAAAATTGATGACTCGGATTGTTTTCACGGGAACAGCAATCGTTTAAATTGCAGGTATTGGTAGGATCTGTCTTATATATATGTCTTTCCGGAACGCCGTGATAGGAAAATTGTAATGCATCGAAATTTTCCGGGAGTTTTTCCTTAATGCTTTCTGCAAGACATTCTATATATATGTCTCTGTTGTAAAAAGGCTGAATGTAATTAATCCTCACCTGTGGAAAAATTTTTTTTCTTACTTCTTCAGCTTTTTCGATTACCGTTTCTGTTGTACTCATCGCATATTGCGGGTACAGCGGGAAAAGTACAATATCTGTAACACCCTGATCGACGAGTTTCTGAATTCCGGCTTCAATGCTGGGCTGAGCATATCTCATTCCGATTTCTACCGGAACATCCACTAATTTCTGAAGTTTTGCCTGAAGCTGTTTCGTGATGACGATTAAGGGGGAGCCTTCGTCTGTCCAGACTGTTTTGTAAGCTTCGGCAGATTTTGCAGGTCTTGTATTGAGGATGATTCCTTTTACCAGAAGTGCACGGAAAAACCAACGGTAATCAATTACCTTTTCATCCATCAAAAATTCATCAAGATATTCTTTCACATCCGGAACAGATGTTGACCTTGGCGAACCGAGGTTGACTAATAAAATTCCCTTCATAATTATGAGTAATGGGTAATCAGTAATGAGTAATTTAACATATTGCTTATTACTCATTGCTCATTACTTATCTATTTATCCGTTTACGGCTTCTACTTTTTCTACTAATTCAGGTACGAACTGTTTTAAAATATTTTCAATTCCGCCTTTTAAAGTCGCTGTTGAACTTGGGCATCCTGAACAGGCGCCCTGTAAAAGCATTTTAGCGGTTTTATTTGGAGCATCATATTCCATTAAAGAAATTTTTCCACCATCGTTTTCTACTGCCGGAGCAACATATTCGTTTAAAATATCAGAAATCTTCTGCTCGTCATCGGTGTAATCTCTGTTAATGATTTTTTCTACAGGATTTTCATGTTTCTGACTTTCAATGTTTGAAATCTCACCACCATTCTGAAGGTATTCAGCAATCATGCCTCGCACAGCCATCATTACCTGGTGCCATTCTACAGAATGATCTCTCGTTACTGCTACGAAATTATCTGAAATAAACACTTCCGTTGCAAAATCAAATTCTTTGAAAATTGCCTCAGCCAAAGGAACTCCTTCTGCTTCATTTCTTGATTTTACTTCCACAAAACCATCCATCAGTATTTTGCTTGAAACAAACTTCATAGCATTCGGATTAGGTGTCATTTCAGCATAGATCTGATACATTTCTTTTTTCTTCTGAAGGTAAATTCTTGGGTTTGCCAAAAGTTCGTCTTCGATTACATTTTTCAGACTTTCTGCCACGTGTTCCCACTCAACAGTATCTTGTTTTGCCACTGCAATAAAATTGGCTGTGACGAAAATTCTTTCCACAAAAGGATAGTTGAAAAGCTCCTGCGCTAAGGGAATTTCTGAAACATCAGAATTTCTGTCCAACTCCAAAGACCCAGGAATCAAATTGTAGTCGGCTACAAATTTCATCACTTTCGGGTTTTCGGTTGGTTCTATAAGTATGGTATGCATTTTTTAATTAAATTTGAATGTACAAAAATACGGATTTAGAAGTTAGAAGCTGGAAGTTGGGAGTTAGATTTTTGCTATGATGATTATTATATATAAAATTTCATTCTGTTCTTTTGTCTTGAAATCGAAGATTCGACGCAGTCAAACAAAAGAACCAAAAATTCAAGACCTGGATGTCTTCGCTAAAATTTTAGAAAGATTCCTAAAATTTCCAAACTCGGGCGGAAACAAATTTATAAAGCTTAAAGACACTTGTTGCCGCCAATCAAACAGTGGAAATTTCTTAACGAAATCTTTCTAAAATTTTTTAACGCTTCAATCTCCTAAGTCAAATAAAAACACAATCTGCGTTTTAAAAATCATTAATTTAAAATATCAAATTAAAATTAAAATATGGCTTTAATAAAAGAACTTTTAGGAAAAACTCCTCAGATTGGAGAAAATACTTTTCTGGCAGAAACCGCAACCATTATTGGAGATGTTACAATGGGAACTGACTGCAGCATTTGGTACAACGCCGTGATTCGTGGGGATGTAAATTACATTAAAATGGGTAACAAAGTCAATATTCAGGATAATGTAATGTTACATTGTACCTATCAGAAACACCCCTTAAATATTGGAAACAACGTATCCATAGGTCACAACGCAATTGTTCACGGATGCATCATCAAAGACAACGTTCTAATCGGAATGGGTTCTATCGTGATGGATAATTGTGTGGTAGAAGAAAATTCGATCGTTGGTGCAGGATCTGTGGTAACGCAGGGAACGCACATCAAATCCGGAGAAGTCTGGGGCGGTGTTCCGGCAAGGAAGTTAAAAGATATTAATTCTCAGCTTTTAGAAGGCGAAGTAAACAGAATTGCAGATAATTATGTGAAATATTCGTCGTGGTATAAGGAGGAATGATGGGATGGAGAGTTTTAGGGTTCCGTTGATTTCTGATAATTAAAATTTAAAATCAAAAACGACTTTGGAAATGTTTTCAGAGTCGTTTTTTGTTGTAAAGCTCGGTTAGTTGAACCACTTCGTGGTCCTTGTGAATATCGTTTTATATTTCCATGGGTTTGGCTTCGCCGAATCTCGTCCCTCGATTTCACCCACGGCTATTAGTATTAAACCACTTCGTGGTTTTGATTTTCGGAAAATTTTTAAAATGATTATTCTAAAATTAAATTTTTTAATCTCTTTTTTAGCTTTATCTTCAAGTCTTTCACCTTTCTTTTTTTAATTTTCCGAGCTCTCACACTTGGCTCTTTTTACTTTTTCCTTGGCTCTTCCCTAAGGATAGACCAAAACAGCTTTCCCCGCCTCACATCTGATGGAAACCGGCTCTGCCGGCAGCATACAGTCAGAAACGAGTTCGTATTTTTTATTGTGAGCGATCATTCTGTTTTTGAAATTTTCAAGTTTTGCCAAAATAGATTCCTCATTTTTCTTAGGATAGGCAATGTAAGAATACGGTCCGCCACAGGCTTTGGCACCTATTGGAGCAAATGCCCATTCTTTTGGATCTGTACATTTTTCTTTTTCAATTTCTGCGTCTATGGCTGATTTTAAAATATCAAGCTGTGCCTGATCATATTTTCTGCTTTCAGCGTCAGCAGGTCTTTCAGCAATATCTTTTGGGAGTGTTTCCGGATCCGGAGCAGCAGTTTTACAAGCCGTAATTGTCAGAGAAAATACGCAGACTGAAATTATTTTTATTAAACTTATTTTCATTATATCATTTTTTTAAACGAAATCAAAGTGTATGCCTTCGCAACATTTTTGTAATTTTGAACACGATGAAAGATCATTTTTTTGAATTAATTGAGCATACCAACAGAAGCGTATTTTTAACAGGAAAAGCAGGAACGGGAAAAACTACCTTCCTGAATGATTTTGTAAAACGCACCCGAAAAAAACACATCGTTGTGGCACCCACAGGCATCGCCGCCATCAATGCCGGCGGAGTAACCGTACATTCTATGTTCGGCCTTCCGCTGCGGACTTTTTTGCCGACCACCGACAGAATAGATACCAATCTTGCCAATAATATTTTTGATCTTCAACAACATTTCAAATATAGAAAAGATAAATTAAAACTCCTGCGTGAAGTAGAAGTAATCATTATCGATGAGGTTTCGATGCTGAGAGCCGATGTTTTGGATATGATGGATCATTCACTACGTTTTATCAGAAGAAACGCCTCACCTTTCGGAGGTGTACAGATGCTTTTCATCGGAGATTTGTATCAGCTTCCACCTGTTGTGAGAGACGAGTATGTCTTAAAAATGTTCTATAATTCACCATTCTTTTTTGACAGTTTGGCCATCAAACAAATCCCGTTACTGACGATTGAACTGACGAAGGTTTACAGACAGACCGACGAAGATTTTCTTGAAATTTTAAATGCCATCCGCGACGGCGATGTTGCGAATATTAATTTTGAAGAATTAAATAAAAGATACGATCCGCTTTTTGATTCCGGAGACCAGCCCTATGTTTATCTGTGCTCACACAACAAAATGGCAGACGATATCAATCAGGAAAAACTGCAGGAACTGAAACACGACGGCACAACTTATGAAGCCAAACTTTTTGGTGAATTCAAAGAAAACCAATATCCGAATGAGCAGTTTTTAGATTTAAAAATTGGCGCTCAGGTCATGTTTATCCGAAATGATATTTCTGGTGAAAAAAAATATTACAACGGAAAGTTAGGCGAAATTTCGTCTTTGGATGAAAAGGAAATCAAGGTTGTTCTGGAAGGTTCTGAAAGAGAAATTACTGTAAAAAGAGAAGTCTGGGAACAAAAAAAATACTTTCTCGACAGCGAAAAAAATATCAAAGAAGAAGTTTTGGGGAGCTTCGAACAGTTTCCAATAAAACTGGCTTGGGCGGTTACCATTCATAAAAGTCAGGGTTTGACGTTTGACAAAGTGATTATTGATGCCGGAAAAAGTTTTACAGCAGGACAGGTTTACGTTGCTCTTTCGCGTTGCCGTACTTTGGAAGGAATAGTTTTAAAATCTAAAATTACGCCTGAAGTTATTTTTAAAGACAACAGAATCCTCAAATTTCAGGGAGATACGCACGCCAACGATCATGTGGAAACCATTATTCACAAGGAAAAATACGATTACAGCATCAAAAAAGTACTCAGAACATTAGATTGCCATTGGTTTTTAAAAGAAGTTGAAGACTGGAACAACCGTTCTATTGTTACAAAAAGTATTGACCATCTCAAGGCAAAAAAACTGTATCAGGAACTGAAGCACGATACTCTGAACCTCATCAAAATTTTTGAGAAACTTGACCGTATTTTAAACCAAAAAATCGCCAGTTTTATTTCAGGAGAAGAAGAATGGACTGAAATTGAAAGCAAAACCAAAGGCGCTGTTAATTTCTTTTTTACTGAAACTAGGAATAAAATTTTTGATCCGATGAAGGATTTTTATTCTGAAATTAAAGGTGCAAAAGGCTTAAAACAATACAACGACGACCTCAGAAACTGGCTCGAAGATATAGAAGAATACCTCAACAGTTTAAGGGAAATTCATTTACTGGAAACCAAACTTTTAGATGAAAAAAATGATAAGGAAGTGACGATGCAGATTGCGAAAGTTCCTTCTCAGGTTTTAACTTTCCAGTTATTCGAGCAGGGAAAAACCATTTCTCAGATTGCCATGGAAAGAGGTCTGGTAAAAGAAACCGTGATCGGCCATCTCGCAAAATATGCAGAAAATGGTCTTTTGGATATTACGAGAGTGATTACTTCAGATAAAATTAAAAAATTTGAAGATGAATTTTACAAAAACCCGCACGAAACCCTCAACGAATGGAAATCTGCGCTGCCGTCGGATTTTGAGTTTAATGAAATCAGAATTTTGATCAATCATTTTAATTTTAAGAAAGGAGGTTAGTTTTAGACTAAAAATGAAAAAACGGGCAGATACCATTTGATATCTGCCCGCATCATTAATAAAACAACTATTTATGGATGGAATATTCTCCTTTTGCGTAAATTACTTTCCCGATTTGGCTTTTAAAAACATAAAACTATAATCGGTAGGGTATTTTTGAGCTCCTGTTGATGCGCCTTTGTGGCAATCCATACATTGAGTTCCCTGAATGTAAGTTTCCATGGTTACATTGGCGATGTTGTGAGGAATGATTCCGCCATCAGATAAAGGTGCTTTTTTATTGTTAGCCGAGTCGTCAACCGGATTTTGAGGCCACTGTACATTCACCAGTTGATAATATTGCCACACCGACTTCGGGTTGCTGGCCCGTATCATGTCCTGAACCTGAGCATTCAGATTCTGTATATCTGCAGAAATTTCATTCTGAGCAATTCTTACCACTTGAACAGGAGTATTCAGACTATCCTTACCCGGCTCCGGCGACTGATTTGGCGTAGATTTACTGTTTTGATTGTAGAAAGTATATTTCATTTTCGGATCTACTTTTCCTTCCGTTGGGGCATTGTTCACGTGCTCAAAAGTCATCCATGAAAACTGAGGCGACTGATCGGTTTTTCTGATGATATGAAGACCTACCAGTCCCAGATATTTCTGAGTATATTTCCCGTAAATTGGTTGCTGGTTTTTATCGAAACCTTTGATTTCGGGAACCATTGCTTTAGATATTTTATAAAAGTTCTTCAGAGAATCCAGCTGATTGTCGGGAATCACACGCCAGGCTGCCTTGATCTCAATAGATTCCATGGGAAGCCAGACGCCTTGGTTTTTTGCGGCATAAGCATTTAAATTATCCGTGTTGTACAGTTTGTTTTTTCGGATAAAATCACTTTCAATAGTGTTCATTCTGATCTCGTACCAAACGATATTTCCTTCCTGATCGGTCAGCCATTTTCCTTTTGCCTGCATAATCTCATTCACATTATCGCCAAGCATTGATCTCATTTTGGGATCTGATGCCTGAGGATGAATATCTGTAAATTTATTGATTTCGTTGATGTATTTTACATAACCGTTTTTGGATTTAAGGTTAAATGCTGCAGGCGGTTGAGAACTAAAAACCTCATCACTGCTCATGAAACTTTCCCAAACTGTAGGACTGTAATCTCCCGGCATTCCGTAATCTGATGCCAATGCCGTGGAATCAGGAATGCCACGCTGTCCGGATGCTTTCCAGTTTAAGGCAAGAAAGTTTTTCCATGCAAAACAGTTCATTACATTTTGATCGCTGTGTACGCAATCATCATCTGCAAGTTTGTAAGTCACAGAAGGCGGATCGCAGAACGCACCACAGTTGATTTTGTTCGCTGTTGGGGAAGAAAATCCTACAGCTGAAGTCATTGGTTTACCCTTTTTTCCTTTTTCGCATGAGGATAAAATGAAAAAGAGTACCATTAAAAATAGTGTATTCGTTTTCATTTCAGTAGTTTTTGAACTTGTTGAACCTGTTTTTCAGAGAGTAAATTTAAATTTTCTTCAACATTTGCTTTAGGAAGAGAACCGTTTGCGACCACTTCAAGAACTCCCGAGACCGCAAATTTCAGGTCTGTAGAATTATTAAATAAAGCAAGTGGTTTTTCGCTTAAAGAAACATCAGCGTCAACAGAAATTTCAACCAAAAACAACTGATTGTCATTTCCCAGATCCTGAAAATTGATAACTGAAACATGAATTCCTACGCCAAAATCAAACCCTGTATTTTGATTGGAATCACTTGCCAATACAGCAATTCCTCCTGTTGTTGTTCCGGCTTCTACCTGTGTGATGCAGGATGTGAGATTTGAAAATGTATTCAATTGATTATAAAGACTCGCCTGCAAAAGATTATTATCTAAAAGATACTGTACACTTGGTAAATTAGTTTCCGGGCTGCCCACTTTTGGGAACTGTTCGGGTTTAGACTGGGTGTCTTTTATTCCTGTACCTGCAAGCTGAACATTAAATATATCGGCAAGCTGTGAACCCCATTTCAGAGGTTTTCCCTGAACTGTAATATCGCTGAGTTTAAAATTTGCATCTGCAGGAACTTCAAATCTTGAATGAAGAATCATTCCGTTGGGATAATAGCTTGATCCTGTGGTTGATTCGCTTCCTCTTATTATTTTGTAGCAGTCTTTCGCTGTAATTCCATCTGCAGAAGCAGGCATTGCTATTTCATTAAAATTCGGAGTCTGACCGTATAATGCGATAGGATTGGTAAGCGAGATTTTCAACTGATTACGATAAACCAAAGCATTCACATTCTGCCCGATTCGGGGATCGCTGTTTCTGTAGATCTGACCGTACTGTGCAGCGCAAATCAAGGCGTTGGCATCTGTAATAATCTTTCCGTTGACTTCTCTTAAAATCGTTGCTGCTGCCCCAAGATAAATCTCTGCACCCAAAGAATTTGGCGGACTGGTAAGGTGCACAGCACCACCTGCGTTTTCATTAGCAGAAGAACCGCTGTTCCATTTATTGATGGGATTATAAGCAGGAAGTCCGGTTTCACGAACAATCACGGGATTTCCTTTTGAATCTAAAAGATACAGATCTTCCAGCTTTACATTTTCATTATTGAGAATTTCTTTGTAGAGAGAAACTACCGTATCAGGCGAAACTTTCCACATGTGAAACCAATATTCAGGATTTTCATGGGTGAAATCTACGGCGATAATGTCACCAGCTGCATCTCTCGTCACTGCCCACTCGCAATATTCATCCTGCCAGCCTCTCGGACCAGATGGGCCAAAACCTTTTGTCGCAGTACTTGTAGGGTCGCATGGGGTTTTGGGAACGGATAAAGCGATATTGTATTTTTTGCTGAATTCCACAGGGCCAATGTCTGCAAGCTCATGAAGTTTGTCTGAAGCATTCGCCTGTCCGAAAGTCTGTGCAAAAAGTGAACTGAAATAATGATTGATTCTGTTGGGAAAAGCATTCCACTGAATTGGAACTGTATTGTCACCGGACGGCTCTACCGGAGTTTCCAAAGGATTGTAATACCAGCTTCTGGGATGATCGTAGATGCTTGACCAAGGGTTTCCCATTTGTGAATTTACGGTACAGTATTTCACATAATTGCTCCAAGCAGTCTGCATCTGAGCCATCAGTTCGGGTTGATTTTTGAAATCAGATTCTGCCTGATAAGCAGGTGTGTCAAAATTTTTCATGGTTTTTAGTTTAATGTGATTTAGTTTTTTTAGAAATGTTTTATCAAAATTCATCTTTTTATAATTGAATTTTGATATTCAAAACTAAAAATTCTGTGTATGATTTTTTTAAGTATTTGTACGGATTTTAACCATTGCGTAAAAACCGATGAAGAATAATTCTTCAGAAAAAACTTAAACATTCAAGTACTCCGACACGTGTTTGACGCAAGATTTGACGTTCTGAACCCCAACCGACACGTCGCCAAACTATCCGGTTACGTTCTGGTAAGGTTTTGATATGTCTATTAGCCTTTCTGATATGTGGGTTAACCTGTTACGACACGTTGCTAACGTCTCCGCCAATGTTCTTTACCTAAAAGGAGAGGTTGATATGCCCCAACCGACACGTCGCCAACCTATCCCGATACATTCCGGTAAGGTTTTGATATGTCATTTATCCCTCCGGATGCGCTGGTTAACCTGTTGCGACATGTTATCGAAATCTCCTACCACGTTTTTTTCCTCAAAGTATAGGTTTTTTACCTCAAAAGAGAGATTGGGGAGCCCCACTGGACAGATAAAATAAATGTTCGGATACATCAATGACTTCCCCAAACCTAACTTAGACTTATAAAAACTGGAAATCGACCTCTTCGTAATGATATAGAACCTCATCAGATGGGTTTTTAACCTATCTGGAGCAGTAACACCTTTGTAAAATTGCTCAGATCTATATTTTCTCAAAATTAAAAAGTCCTTCAAAAATGAATTTGAAGGACGCTTTGATTATAAAATATCTTAGTTTTTTGGCTTTAAAAAAAAGATGAAATTGTGAGATCAATTAAAAGACTGCCTGAATTCCAGCGGACTCTGCTGAGTTTTGGTTTTAAATAATTTACTAAAGGATTGAGAATGCTCAAAGCCCAGTTCATAGGCAATTTCACTTACTGAAAGATCTGTTGCGGACAGTTTTTCCTTAGCCTTTTCTATTAATTTGTAATGAATGTACTGTTTGGCGTTTTTTCCAATTAAAGCTCGAAGCAGATCACTCAAATATCCCGCAGAAATATTGAGCTTTTCTGAAATGTACTGAACGGTGGGAACGCCCAACTCCAGCGCTTTGCTGTTTTCAAAATACTCTTCAAGAATTTCTTCTGTTTTTTCCAGAACATCATTGTTGACGGTCTTGCGTGTAATAAACTGTCGTTTATAAAAACGGTTGGCATACTGCAAAAGCAATTCGATCTGTGCAAGAACAACATCCTGACTGAACTCGTCAATTCGGTTTTCAAGCTCATTTGTTATAAAATTAAAAACCGAGATTACCGTCTCTTTTTCAGTTTCGGAAAGATGCAGCGCTTCATTTACAGAGTAAGAAAAATAGGCGTATTGCTTTATCTTTTTGGCTAAAGGCGATCCCAGTAAATAATCCGGATGAATGAGAAGTACGTAATATTCTGCGTTGCCTGAATATTCTGTGCCTCCCACAAGCTGATTGGGTGCGAGAAACATCATGCTGCCTTCGTCAAAATCATAATAATCCTGTCCGTACCGCATTCTGCCTTTATTTTTAATGACGAGTGTGATCTTGTAAAAATTCAGCAAGTCGTAAACGGGAAACTGCGAAACATCGTAGCAACTTTCTTTCTCGATATGCGTAAGACTGATGAGCGGATGCTTTGGTTTAGGAATACCGCAGGCATCGTGAATTTCATTAATCGACTGAAATCTGATCAGATTCTTCTCTTTTTTCATAATTTAAATTTAGCAAAAAAAACTGCAAAACCATGAGGCAATGCAGGTCATAGATTTATACTATTACCAAGGAAAAACTTCCTGTCCGGGACCGGTAAACAATCCTGAAACACCGTCTTTTTCCAAAGCAACACGTACGGGTTCTTTTGAACCTTCTTCCACCGTATCTGTTCCTTCAAAATTGTTGAGTGCTGTTGCTGTAAAGCCCGGACTCACAGCACTGATTTTAATATTCGTGTTTTCAAGCTCAAGTGCAAAAGCCACTGTGATGGCATTCATCGCTGCTTTTGAAGCACCATACACAACATCATAAGCTGATCTGTAAGGATTTTCAGGATTCATATTTAAAGTAAGTGAACCCAAACCGCTTGAAACATTGACAATTCTCGCTGTTTCAGCATTTTTCAGCAGTGGTAAAAATGCCTGAGTAACCGATACTACACCGAAAACATTGGTATCCCAGACGGTACGCATTTCTTCCATTGGTGCGATGCTCGGTTTGTTGGCTGCCAATACTTCCTGCATTGTGCGTCCCGGTTTTCCTGCATGTGAAATTCCTGCATTGTTCACCAAAAGATCCAGCTTGCCATATCGCTCGCGAATCTTTTCTGCTGCAGCATCGATGGTGTTCTGTTTTGTAACATCAAGCTCAATGGCGACGGCGTTTTCTCCAAGACTTTCAGCAGCGGTAGTCGCTCTTTCAAGACTTCTTGAGGCAACGAAAACAAGATAATCATCTTCTACTAAGGCTTTGGCGATTTGAAATCCTACTCCTGTATTGGCACCCGTAACGAGTGCTGTTAATTTTTGTAACTGCATATTTTTATTTTTAAATATTTACTGATACAAAGTTGGATAATCAGCAATTTTCAATTGTAGCCTAAGCAAGAAATTATGTAGTCAAATTGAGGACGGAGAAATTTTGTGGTAAAATTGAAAGAGGTAAACTTTTTTAAACACAAAGTCAGACAAAGAAGACTAAAAAGTTTGTGAAGAATAATTTAAGAGCTACAGAGGCTTAGATTTATCAGAAAAATACAAAAATGATGGATTAAATTTGATAAACTTTAAAGATTAAAAATAAATCCCGAAACCGTCTCAGTTTCGGGATTATTAAAGATTATTTCAAATCTTCAATGGAAGCTCCAAAGTTGATGTGAAGCACATTTCCATTGGGTAAAACCAAGGCGGGAACAGATTTTACACCGGCTTTTTCGGCTGCTGCCACTTTTGATTTTTCGTCTCCCAAATGAACGACTTTTACTTTGCTTTCAGGGATTAAATTTAATAAATCCTGTTCTGCACTCACGCAAACCGGACATCCGGCATGATAAAAAACTGCTTTTGACATGTTGTTTTGTTTTAAAAATTAAATGAATTATGATTGATACACTTTGTTATTGATGACAGAAAGAATCTTTTCTAAATGTGATGTTTCCTCTGTAGTTAAAGGCTTTAACGGACTTCTTAACTGTCCGCTATCCTCGCCCAGAATATTCAGACCGGCTTTGATGGCTCTCGGCAAACCTTTAGCGACAATGAATTTCAATAATTCTACCTGTTGATAAAATAGATCTTGAGCCGTTTTCAGATCATTATTCTGAACCGCATTGTAAAGATCAATATTGAGTTCCGGAATTAGATTCGGTGCGGCGGTACACCAACCCGCAGCTCCTGCGGCAAAAGCCGCCAGTGCCAAAGGATTTGAACCGTTGTAAAAAGCCACTTCCTCACCCAATTTGTTTCTGAGCTCATGCATCCGCTGAATATCGCCTGTGCTTTCCTTGATCATCGTGACATTTGGAATCTCCAGCAGTCTTTTTAAAAGAGCGGGAGACATATCGATTCCGCCTGTCGCAGGATTATTGTACGCCATAATTGGAATTGAAATTTTTGAAGCTACGGCAGCGTAATGAGCCACAATTTCATCATCCGTCAGTTTCCAGTAGCTCATCGGAATAATCATGACGGCATCTGCTCCGGCTTTTTCTGCAAATTTTGCATGATGAATGGTTTTATCAGTCGTAAGATTGGAAACACCCACTAAAGTCGGCACTCTTCCGGCAACCTGCTGAATGGTGGCTTCTGTAATAGCTTCTTTTTCTTCGTCATTCAGATAAGGCAAAACTCCCGTGCTTCCGAGTGGAGCAATTCCGTGTGAACCTGAAACAACGAGTCTTTCCACCAGTTTTTTAAAAAGAAGAATATCTACTTTTTCCTGCTGATCAAATGGCGTAATGGGATAGGCGATGATACCTTTAAATGGCACTTTATTCATATTTTTTGATTTTTAATGAATTAAATTTCAGATAAAAAATTATTTAATCTCTACCTTCTTCTTCTCTCAGAGCAACACCCAGATTCTGCAGTTGGGGAGCGTTTTCGCAGGCAATATATCTTGCGGATTCAGTTTCGCTTAAATTTTTATGCTGATGCCATGCCCATGACGGAATGTAAACAGCGTCGCCCGCTTCCCATTCTACTTTTTGATCTTCAATCATCGTCCAGCCTTTGCCTTCCAAAACATATAAAATCGTTTCGTAGGTGTGGCGGTGGCGGTTGGTTTTTTGGGAAGGTAATAATCCGCCGATGGTCATGCTCACATTTTTGCTCGGTAGATCGACGAAAAAAACGGGATGTTTTCTCTCTTCAGAAAACTGGTTGTGAACTCCGGCATCTTCCACATTTTTATGAACCAAATGACTTGGCATTACAAAATTAGGTCTTGCAAAGGTTTGGTGGAAATCTTTGGAACTGAATTGTTTCTGTTCGTTCTGTCCAGTGTTTTGATTTGTTTTTAAATCTGACATATCTCTAAATTTTAAATGTTATTTGCTTAATTGCATGACAAAAGTATTGTATATTTGGACTATCAAACTGATACAGAAATCATAAAAAAAGATAGTCCAGATGCTGCGGGATTGGAAATTTGAAATCGAACTGAACAGCCACACCGGGAAAGCCATTTATCTCCAGATTGCCGATGCGATTCTGAAAGATATCAATTCGGGAAGGTTAAAAGCCGGAGACGCCTTGCCCGGAAGCAGAAATTTAGCTCAGCTTTTGAAAGTCAACAGAAATACAGTCGTGGAAGCTTTAAATGTTCTTTTAAATGAAGGCTGGCTGGTTTCCAAAGAGCGACAGGGAACTTTTGTGGCAGATATTTTACCTTCTCAAAATCAGAATTCTTTAAATGAAAAAAAAGATGATGTTTCTGAATCTAAAGTGAAAAATAAATTCAGAATTCAGTTTGATGACGGCTATCCTGACAGTAAAATAGCACCTATTGATGAGTTGGCGAGGGCTTACAGGCAAATTTTCAGCAGGAAAGGAAAATGGCAGATGATGGGCTACGGTGATCCTTTGGGAGATGTAGAATTCAGGAAAACCATTGCCCAAATGCTGAACCATCAACGGGCAATGCAAACCAACGAAAATGAAATCTGCATCACGCGTGGAAGCCAGATGGCGATGTATCTTACAGCTCAATGTCTGGTAAAAGATGGAGATTTTGTAATGGTCGAAAATCCCGGTTATCAACCTGCGTGGAAAGCTTTTGAGGCTGCGGGAGCAAAATTATTGCCTGTAAATGTTGATCACGAAGGATTAATAACTGATGAGGTTGTTCAGTATTTAAAGAAATACAAGAAGATAAAAGCCATTTATGCAACACCTCACCGTCAATATCCTACGACAGTGACACTAAGCCTGAAAAGGAGACTTGAATTGGTAAAGCTATCCAATGAATATAATTTCACAATTATAGAAGATGATTATGACAATGAATTCTGTTTTGGTTACCGACCGATTTTGCCTTTATCAAGCTTGACTGAACTGAAAAACTACGTGTACATAGGAACTTTGAGTAAAGTGGTAGCTCCGGCTTTACGAATTGGATATCTGGTTCGCAATGATATTTCATTTATTGAGAAAGTGGCTGATTTAAGAAAAATAATCGATGTGCAGGGTGACAGTATTATGGAGCAGGCAGTTCTGCAACTCATCAAAGATGGTACTGTAAAAAGACACATTAAAAAAGCAACAAATTTTTATAAAAACAAAAGAGATTTCACAGCAAAATTACTGAATGAGCATTTAAAAGACAAAGCTGATTTTGAAATTCCAGAAGGCGGACTGGCATTCTGGATTGTTCCTAAAAAGCAGATTGATTGGTATGAAACAGATCAAAATTTAGATAAAAAAGGCATTAAAATAATTACACCAGATCATTTCAGTTTCGGGGAAACCATCAATGGAATAAGGCTGAGCTACGGTTCGCTATCTGAAAAAGATCTGGAGGAAGGGATTTTGGCTTTGAGTGAAATGCTCATCTGAATAATAGATATCATTAGTAAAAAAAACCTTATTTGATTTAGATTTACTTTTTAATCGATTTGATTTTTATTGCCCAATTTAACTCTGTGCTTATCCAGCTTGTTCGGCTTCGGTTTCGGATGATGTTTAAAGGGCTTTTTCCACTTCCCAAAGAGAAAACCGGATTGCTGATTTGTTCGCCAACCCATTGAAAAGTGATAAGGAAATCACTTTCAAGCACAATTGGTTTTTCTAAAACTACATTCAGCCAGCCAGATTTTATTTCAGAGCTCACCAGTTTTTCATAAATTAAGTGTTGCGGAGCATTGTTTCGTGCACTGTAAATTCGTCCTTTCATCTCAAAAAGTTTGCTGGAGTTTGCACCAATGTAGACAGAGAAAGATTTTACTCTTAAAGTTTTATTATTCTTAAAAATCTTGCCTACTTCCGCTCCTTCATTACTGCTGAATTTTACAAAGCCCATTACATTTTTTCTGGGTCTTGTTACGCCGCTCTCCAGGTATTTTACTTTTTTAGCCTGTAAGGTAATTTCATCAATATTACGATGTGAAATATTATCCTTTTTGAGCTTTGCAATAAAATTAGATTCTTTTGTAAGGCGGATTTTTTCTGTCTGAAAACCATAATTGAATACGGTAATTTCACTATCCAAATTACTGACATCCACACTCAAAACTGCTACACCAAACCGATTTGTTAATGTGCGCAAATCCAGACTTGAGATTCCAACTTCTGCATAGGGCAGCGACTTACCTATATCATCAAATACCTGGACTGTAATAATTCTATCGTTAGAATTTCGATTGAGAGTGAGTGGAATACGAAAGTAGTTTCGTTCATAAATTTCAACTTCAAATCCTAAAAGAGGGAGTTCTAGTGACTCTGCTAATTTTGATACATGATTATACTCTCTTTCAAGTTCTTGTAAGTTGATTTTTTTTTCTTCACTAAACGTCACATAATATTTTCCCTGATACTCAGGAGATGATTCATCAAATTCTGTAATTGCTGAAATTTCAAATTGGTCAGATTTAAAATTTTTGATCTTTTTGCTTAAAGTTAGACTGTCACCTGATATGTCGGAAAGTATGAAATGCCATGTATTTGTAGACGCAAAATTGATTTGAGAGTTGATAGAATCTATGCTTTTCAGTTCCCGAAATGGTTTTGTTTTTAACTGAGCATTGATATTCAAAGAGAAGAAAAGAAAGAGCAGAGTGCCGATTAATTTGGTGAACATTTGTATGTTAAATCATGATTTATCCAAAGATAGAGAATTTATTCAAGATATACTTTAAGCTTTTAATTCAAAAAAAACCGCCGGAATAATCTGACGGTTTTTGTTTTATTTCTGAATGAAAATTTACTTCCATTTAATATTACATCCCATACTAGGTCTTTGAATTTCTTCCTGAGGCTCGCCAGAAAGAAGATTTTCAAAAGCAATAATCAAATCTTCGCCAGTAATATCTTTGTTATTTCCAGGTCTTGAATCATCCATTTGTCCTCTGTAAATAAGGTCTAATTTGTCATCAAAGAAGAAAAAATCAGGTGTGCAGGCTGCGTCGTAAGCTTTGGCAATCGCCTGGCTTTCGTCGTATAAATATGGGAAATCAAATTTTCTGTCAATCTGAAATTCAATCATCTTCTCCGGAGAATCATCAGGGTATTTTTCTACGTTGTTTGAATTGATGGCAATGAATTCGATCCCGTGTTCATTGTAATCTTCGTACAGTTCATTTAACTTGTCGATGATGTGAAGCACAAAAGGGCAGTGGTTGCACATGAAAACTACCAGCGTACCTTTTTCACCTTTCAAATCATCTAATGACTGTATTTCATTGGTTTTTGAAGGATTTGGAAGTTCAAAAAACGGTGCTTTTGTACCAATAGCCAACATATTTGAAGGAGTGTTCATATCTTGTTTATTTGTTGACAAAGATAGAGATTTCTTTTATTATTAAGAAGGGAGATTGAAGATGGATGAGGGAAGTTTATTGCATATTTATTAAACTCTACCTTCAATTGAGGGAGACTATAAAATGAATACGATTTTACAATAATAGAAAAATTCTCCCCTCAAACGCCCATCTTTTCAGTAATCAGTTAATTTGAGAATGATTCTGATTTGATCCTTTAAAGTTAAATCCTAAAATTATTTTGGAACTTATACTTAAAAGTTTGTAGTTTTGCTAACACTGTTAGTAAAATAAAATCATGGGTTTACATGAACGTCGTCAAAGAGAAAAAGAATCTATCCGTGCAAATATTTTGCAGGCTGCATTCACTTTGGCTAAAACTGACGGTTGGGCATCACTTTCTATCCGTAAGATAGCAGATGCAATTGAGTACAGTGCTCCGGTGGTATATGATCATTTTGAAAACAAAGAAGCGATTCTGTATGAAATTTCTATCAACGGTTTTCATTGTTTACAAATAGATTTATTGAAAGCTCAGAAAAAACACGAGACTCCGGAAGATCAATTGACCGCAATTGTAGACGCTTACTGGAATTTCGCCTTTAAGAATAAAGAATACTACCAACTGATGTTCGGCCTGGGAATGCAGTGCAGCGGAAAAGGAATGATGAAGGAAGAATTTTCATCTTTTCAGGATATGATTTTTGACTGTACCTATGAAATTATTAAGAAAAAAGGATCAAATGAAGACGGTGCCTGTCACTCTTCTCATGCTTTGTTTTCTGCAGTTCACGGATTAATCTCTATTATGATGATGAGAAATGATGATATTCCTTCTACAATGAACAAAACGACTTTGGACGAGACTGTTTCGGCGTTTATTAAATCTTTGTAAAATTTTTTTGAACCAAAAATTAACACTGTTAGCAAAATTAACACACAATAATTAACATAATTTAAATTAACAAACTAAAACTTTAAAAATGAAATACGATTTCTTCACATTATTTCTTGCAATTTTTTTCCCTTATCATTAACACTGTTAAGAATAATAACACTCGAAACCACTCAAGCAATAATTAACTCAAAAACTGTAATCATGGAAATGACGATCTAAACCATATCAAAATCAAATATTTTTTTTAACTCATCGATTAACACCGTTAGAAAATATAACGTGGTTTAAAATAAAAACATCATTATTTAATTTAACACATCATTAAAAAATAAAACTTACAATGAAAACAACTGCAAGAGCAAAATTGATAGTACTTATATCGAGTATCATTTTTTTACAAAGTTGCACAAAGGCGGCTGAAGGCACCAACGCGGCTCCACCCGCTCCGGCATTGCCTGTATTTACCGTTACCACTTCTCCGGCTACTATTTATCAGGAATTTCCAACGGCTTTGGAAGGAAAAAACAATGTGGAAATCAGATCTCAGGTCGACGGATATTTAGATAGAATTTATGTGGAAGAAGGCGCTTACGTGAGAGCCGGACAGGCTTTATTCAAAATAGATTCAAGAGCCTACGGAGAGCAGATGAATATGGCAAACGCTAATTTACAGGTTGCCAATGCCAATATTCAAAAAGCAAAAGTGGAAGTTGACAGACTTCAGCCGTTAGTTGCTGCAAAAGTAGTTTCTGATGTACAATTAAGAACTGCAAAAGCCAATTATGCTGCTGCTGTTGCTGCTGGTTCACAGGCCAAAGCTTCTGTTGGCGGAGCAAGAATTAATGTCGGATTTACAACCATTACAGCTCCCGTTAGCGGTTACATCGGAAGAATTCCTTTCAAAAAAGGGAGTTTAATTTCAAGAACTGATGCCAATCCCTTGACGATGTTATCAGACATCAGCGAAATTTATGCGTACTTTTCTTTAAGTGAACTGGATTTTATCGGTTTCCAGAAAAAATATCCGGGAGCAACTTTGAATGAAAAACTAAAAAACATGCCGATGGTAGAATTGGTAATCGCCGATAACAGCACATATCCTGAAAAAGGAAAAATGAGCATTGTTGACGGACAGTTTGATAAAACCACAGGTGCAATCAGCGTTCGTGCGGTTTTTCCAAATGCCAACGGAGCTTTGAGAACTGGAAATACAGGAAGAGTTCGTATGCCACAGTTATTTGCCAACACGCTCGTCATTCCTCAGGAATCAACTTTTGAAATTCAGGATAAAACTTACGTTTATGTTGTTGGAAAGGATAGTAAGGTGACCTCAAAACCGATCACGATTTCAGGAAAAACAGAGAGCTATTACTTTATTTCTGAAGGACTTTCTGCTGGTGATAAAATTGTCTACACAGGAATTGGAGCGTTGAAAGATGGTGTTACGATTCAGCCTAAAGCGATTTCTTCTGACAGTTTACTTAAAGCAAAACCATTGTAAAACAGCTTTTTGCTTCTGGCTTTTTTCTTTGAATGCAATATTTAAAATATTATTTCTGAAGCATTATCTAGCCAAAAGCTAATCGCTATTAGCAACTTAAAATTAAACTTCTTATGTTAAAAAAATTCATAGATCGACCGGTACTTTCTACGGTGATCTCCATCATATTGTTGCTGTTGGGAGCAATGTCGGTTTTCAACCTTCCGATTACGCTGTTTCCCGATATTGCACCTCCGAGTGTTCAGGTAACGGCATTTTATCCGGGTGCAAACGCTGAAGTTGTTGCCCGTTCCGTGGCTGTTCCTATCGAAGAAGCAGTGAACGGTGTTGAGAACATGACGTACATGACCTCCAACTCAAGTAACGACGGATCAATGACTTTGAGCGTGTTTTTCAAGCAAGGTTCAGATCCTGATAACGCTGCGGTAAACGTTCAAAACCGTGTTTCAAAAGCGATGAGCCAGCTTCCGCAGGAAGTTGTGCAGGCAGGAATTTCTACTCAGAAAGTTCAGAACAGTATGATCATGTTTATGGGACTTTCGAGTAATGATCCGAAACAATACGATGAACTTTTCTTACAGAATTATTTGAAAATTAACGTCATTCCGCAGATCCAACGTGTTCCGGGAGTTGCACAGGCACAGGTTTTCGGAACGAGAGATTATTCGATGAGACTTTGGCTAAAGCCGGATCGATTAGCAGCCAATAATCTTTCTCCACAGGAAGTTTTGGCCGCAGTAAAAGATCACAATCTTGAAGCCGCACCGGGACGTTTGGGACAGGGAAGCAAGGAAACTTACGAATATATTTTAAAGTATAAAGGTAAATTAAACAAAAATGCAGACTACGAAAACATCGCCATCAAATCAAACAGTGACGGTTCATTTTTAAGATTAAAGGATGTTGCGAGAGTAGAATTCGGTTCTTACACGTACACCGCAGCCAACAGAATGGACGGTAAGCCTGTCGCAGGTTTTGCCATTTTACAGACAGCAGGTTCTAATGCAAACGAAATCTTAACTGATATTGAAAAGCAGATTGAGCAAATGAAAACGACCCTTCCAAAGGGAGTTGAGCCGATCATCATGTACAATTCCAAAGACTTTTTGGATGCGTCGATTCATCAGGTTGTAGAAACTTTAGTGATCGCATTTATCCTGGTATTTATTGTAGTGTATATTTTCCTTCAGGATTTCAGATCTACATTAATTCCTGCGATAGCCGTTCCTGTAGCGATTGTCGGAACATTTTTCTTCCTTCAGATGTTTGGTTTCAGCATCAATATGTTGACCTTATTTGCGTTAGTTTTAGCCATCGGAATTGTGGTGGATGATGCGATCGTTGTTGTAGAAGCCGTCCATTCAAAAATGGAACAGACCGGAATGCCGGTTGAACAGGCGACAACCAACTCAATGAGTGAAATTTCGGGAGCGATTATTTCCATTACTTTGGTGATGTGTGCTGTGTTTATTCCGGTTGGTTTTATGCAGGGTCCGGCGGGAGTTTTCTACAGACAGTTTGCCTTTACTTTGGTGATTGCGATTTTGATTTCAGCAATTAATGCACTGACTTTAAGTCCGGCCTTATGTGCTTTATTATTGAATGATCCTCAAGGAGAACATGGCGAACACGGTCAGAAAAAAGGTTTTGGAGCGAAGTTTTTCAACGCTTTCAACAAAAGCTTCAACAACATGACCAAAAAATACATTTACAGCCTTAAATTTTTGATTAAAAATAAATGGGTTGCCGTTACAGGTTTAGCGTTGATCACAGCGGCAAGTGTTTTCTTAATCAATAAAGCTCCGACAGGATTTATTCCTACCGAAGATCAGGGATTTGTTCTGTATGCCGTGAATACGCCTCCCGGAAGTTCATTGGACAGAACCCACAGAGCGACTGAACAGATTGACAAAATTATCAACGGTGAGAAAGCCAAAAATCACCTTTGGGTGGCCGACGGAATGAATTTCATCAGTAATTCAAACGCATCACCGTATGCTGCAGGTTTTATTAAACTTAAAGACTTTGAAGACCGTGGCGAAGTGAAAGATCCTGATCAGATTGCAGCAGCCTTGACAGGAAAAGTAGCTCAGGTAAAAGATGCCAACGCATTCTTCTTCAACTTCCCGACGGTACAGGGTTTTGGTAACGTTTCAGGATTTGAATTTATGCTTCAGGATAAAACGAACGGTTCTTTTGAACAGTTGGGAACCACCACTCAGACTTTTATCGGAGAATTAATGAAACGTCCGGAAATTGCTTTTGCGTTCACGACGTACGCAGCAGGAAATCCTCAGTACACGATTGATGTGGATACCGACAAAGCCAATCAGCTCGGAGTTTCAGTGACTGAATTGATGCAGACGATGCAGATTTATTATGGAAGTAGTTTCGTTTCAGATTTCAACAGATTCGGGAAATACTACAGAGTAATGGCTCAGGCAGATATTGCTTACCGTAACGATGCCGATTCCATGGAAGGAATTTATGTTAAAAATAAAACCGGAGAAATGGTTCCTGTAAAGACTTTGGTGACATTAAAAAGGACTTTCGGACCGGAAACGGTTTCAAGAAACAACTTATTCAACGCTGTGACTATCAACGGAACTCCGAAACCTGGTTACAGTACCGGAGACGCGATCAAAGCGGTAGAAGAAGTTGCCCAAAAATCACTTCCTCGTGGATACGGTTATGAATGGACAGGAATTACCCGTGAAGAAATCAAAACCGGTGGACAGACTGCTTTTGTATTTATGCTAAGTATTTTGTTTGTGTATTTCCTATTGGCAGCTCAGTACGAAAGTTACATCCTTCCTTTTGCTGTCATTTTGACCATTCCTACTGGGATTTTCGGAGTATTTGCTTTCACAGGATTGGCTGGAATTGATAACAACATTTATGTACAGGTTGGTTTAATCATGCTCGTCGGATTGTTAGCGAAAAATGCAATTCTAATCGTCGAGTTTGCCGTTCAAAGAAGAAAAGCAGGAAAATCATTGATTGAATCTGCTCTACAGGCTTCAAGATTACGTTTGAGACCAATCCTGATGACTTCATTTGCTTTCATCATCGGTATGTTACCATTGGTTTGGACGCAGGGTGCCGCAGCAAAAGGAAATCACTCCATCGGAATCAGTACCGTTGGCGGAATGTTTACAGGAGTTGTCTTCGGGATTTTCATTATTCCGGTGATGTACGTCATCTTCCAGTATTTACATGAAAAAATGCCGAGCAGAAAGACTAAAAGACTTCAAAGACAAAAACTTGAGGAAGAACTTTTAGCATCAGCACATTAATAATAAATGATTAACAAAACTTTGAGATTTTTTTCACCACAAAAGTCACAAAAGATTTACACACCTTTAATTTAAGTTAAAATGTTTGAAAATAAAAGAACATATAAGTTTTTTTAATACATAAACGTCTCTGAAATCTGTGAGATCTTTGGGAAATTTAACAAGCAAAATATTTTCTCCTACTAAAGACAGTTTTGCTTACCACTCAAAGTTTTGTGATCAATTTAAATATCCTATTTATGAAACGAGTAAAAAATATAATCATCGCTTTTGGGATTGCATTAGGTGCCGTTTCCTGTGTGCCGAAACTGGCCTATCAGGAAGCCAAACCCGAACTTCCCGAAACTTTCAAATACACCGCAACCGCCGATACAGCAAGTGTTGCCAACCTTCAGTGGAAACAGTTTTTCAATGATCCGATTTTACAGGATTTGATTGAAAAAGGAATTAAAAATAATTATGATTTACAGATTGCCTTAAAACAGGTCGCTTCTTCACAGGAAAGGCTGAAGCAGGCAAAATATCTTCAGTATCCTGATATTGGTTTCGGAGTTTCTGCGCAGATTTCAAAGCCTTCGAAAAACAGTATGAACGGGCAGAGTTTAAATTTATTTTTAGGTCAGAGTCACGTTGAAGATTATAATGCAGCATTTAATCTATCTTGGGAAGCAGACATTTGGGGCAAAATTAAAAATCAGCAGGAAGTTTCAAAAATGCAGTATCTGCAGACGTATGAAGCGACTAAAGCAATTCAGACACAGGTTGTTGCAGCAATTGCTCAGGGTTATTACAATCTGTTGATGCTCGACAAACAGTTGCAGATTGCAAAATCAAATTTAGAATTAAGCACCAACACACTTTCTCTCACAGAAAAATTATGGCAGAGCGGTGATACGACTTCTTTGGGAGTTCAGCAGGCAACTGCTCAGAAACAATCGACAGAACTTTTGATTACTCAACTGGAACAGAACATTGCGATTCAGGAAAATGCACTGAGTATTTTGGTTGGTGAAAATCCAGATAAAGTAGACAGAACCATTGAAATGTCTGACACTTCGTTACCACAGGACATTTCAGCTGGACTTCCTGCAGCGATGGTGAGTCGCCGTCCGGATGTCCGTCAGCAGGAATTGGTTTTATTGGAATCCAATTCAATCGTAGGAATTGCTCAGGCAAATATGTATCCTTCATTGAAAATCACGGCTGCCGGTGGTGTAAATTCTTTTAAAATTGACAACTGGTTTTCAATTCCGGCTTCACTGTTCGGTTCTGTTTTAGGTGGATTGACTCAGCCGATTTTCCAGAAAAGACAGTTAAAAACAGATTTAAATGTTGCTAAAATTCAGAGAGAGAAAAACGTTCTGGCATTCCGTCAGTCTGTTCTGAATGCAGTAGGCGAAGTTTCTGACGCACTGGTTTCCAACGAAAGTTTAAAAGTTCAGGAACAGAAAGCCAGCGAGCAGGTAACAACATTGAAAAACGGAATCAAAAGTGCCGAAATGCTTTACAAAGGCGGAATGGCAAATTACTTAGAAGTGATTACAGCTCAGGGTAATTCTTTACAGGCTGAACTGAATTTAGCGTCCGTAAAAAGACAGAGATTGAGCAGCATTGTAGATTTGTACAGAGCTTTAGGTGGCGGATGGAAGTAGTAAATTAATTATATTGTTTGAAGTGCGGTCTTAAGGGATCGCATTTTTTTATTTAAAACTTTAGCCTAAACTTTCGTTTTTGTCATTCAGAGCATAGACTGAAGGTCTACGAACGAAGTTCTGAAGTGAAGCGTGGAATCTAAGTTTTGTTTGTAGAGTTCTGTAATTGCGTTGTTGAGATTCCTTTGGAAAGACAAAGTGTGCGCTAATTCTTTTAAACGCAAAGTTTTATTTTTATTCTGAATATTATTAAGGAGCAAAGATTGGAATCAATAAAATTGATTCTGACGAAGCTACCGCCTTAGGCGACTTTGTTGCTATTCTTTGCTCCTTAAAAATTATACAGTTTTTAGGTAAATCTTTGCGATAAAAAATTACTTATGAGTTTTCTCATTTATATATTCAATCAAACAGTTAAAATCTTTCTCCGAATATCCCACCTTTATATAATGTATATTTTCTTCCTTCCTATACCAAGTCAGTTGGCGTTTTGCAAATCTTCTTGAATTTTTTTTAATTTCAGAAACCGCAAAATCCAAATCCCATTCACCATCAAAATATTTAAAAAGCTCCGAATATCCAACCGTATTCAGTGACGCCAGATTTCTTCCTTCCTGAGATTTTCTTAAATCATCAAGATTTTTTGCCTCATCGAGCAAACCGTTTTCCATCATTTTATCAACACGCAGATTGATTCTTTCGTAAATCGTTTCCCGAGGTGCCTCAATACCGATTCTTATCGTCTGGAAATTTCTTGGATTTTTGTCATGAGAAATATTTTCAGAATAGGTTTTACCGGTTTGCCAAATAACATCAATCGCCCGCAGCAACCTTCTCTGATTGTGAATATCTACATTTTCGTAATATTCCGGATCTAAATCTTTCAGCATTTCCTGAAGTTTTTCAATTCCTTCAGTTTTCCAAATGTTTTCCAGTTTTTCCTGATTTTCATCATTCGCTTCAGGCAAATCATTTAATCCTTCAATCACTGCTTTTTCGTACATCATGCTTCCGCCAACCATAATAACGATGTCATATTTTTTAAAAAGCTGATCGAGTAATTCCAGAGAATCATGCTCAAACTGACCGATAGAATAATAATCTTTTACAGAAAGCTGACCGATAAAATGATGTTTTGCCTGCGAAAGTTCATCTTCCGAAGGTGCAGCCGTTCCGATTTTCATTTCACTGAAAAACTGTCGGGAATCACAGGAAATAATTTCTGTATTAAAATGCCTGGCAAGCTCAATAGCAAGTTTGGTTTTGCCAATTCCGGTGGTGCCTACAACTGAAATCAGGGTTTTCATGGAATGATGGATGTTTGATAATGGATGTCTGAGTATGATGAATAATTTGCAGCATGAATCTCAAATTTCAAACCTCAAATTTCGAATCAATTTTTAAATGTGCTAAATTAAATGTTTATCTTTGTACGACAATAAAAAACTATGATTTTATCAATGACCGGCTTCGGTAGAGCCGAAGGTGTTTTTGAAGGAAAGAAAATTTCGATAGATATTAAATCACTGAACAGCAAGAGCTTTGATTTAAACATCAAAATTCCTTTACGTTACAAAGAAAAAGAATTTGAAGTAAGAAAAATTCTCAACGATAGGATCATCCGCGGAAAGGTAGATTGCTACATCAACATCGAGAATCTTGAAGAAACCAATGATGTGAAAATCAACAGAAGTTTAATTGATTCTTACATGAATGAGCTTAAAAATATCGCTTCTGACGGACCGGATTTTGAGTACCTGAAAATGGCGGTAAGACTTCCGGATGCCATCACTTCGAGACCAGACGAACTGACTGAAGGCGAGTGGGAATCTTTGGCTAAAATTGTAAATAACGCCGTAGATAAATTCCAGGAATTCAGAAAAACGGAAGGTAAAATCCTACACGAAGAATTGGAAAGAAACATCAGAAATATTGATAAGTCTTTGGGAGAAGTAATTCCTTACGAGCAAGTGAGAATTGATGCTGTGAAAGAACGTTATATGAAGACTTTAAAAGAGTTTGAGAACGTTGACGAAACAAGATTCTATCAGGAAATGGCTTATTTTACTGAAAAATTAGACATTCAGGAAGAAAAAGTGAGACTTTCCCAGCATTTGAAATATTATTCTGAAGTGATGGAAAATGAAGATTTCAATGGAAAAAAATTAGGTTTTATTTCACAGGAAATCGGAAGAGAGATCAATACTTTAGGATCGAAAGCCAATCACGCCGAAATTCAGAAACTGGTCGTGATGATGAAAGATGATTTGGAAAAAATTAAAGAGCAAACGTTAAACGTACTTTAAATTCAAGGTTTAAGGTTTTAAATTCAAGGTTACCAACTTTGGATTTAGCAGTTTGAGATGAATTTTAAATTTTAAATTATAAATTTTGAATCAAAGAGTAATCATATTTTCAGCACCGTCAGGGAGTGGAAAAACAACATTAGTAAAACATTCTCTGGAAGCCATTCCTGAGCTTGAGTTTTCGATTTCATGTACAACAAGACAACCGAGAGGAAGTGAAATTCATGCTGTGGATTACCATTTTTTAAGCCCTGATGAGTTCAGACAGAAAATTGCTGAAGACGCTTTTGTGGAATTTGAAGAAGTCTACACCGATAAATATTACGGAACATTAAAATCTGAGGTCGAAAAGATCTGGAATCAGGGAAAAGTTGTTATTTTTGATGTAGACGTGAAAGGCGGAATTTCATTAAAAAAATATTTTGGCGAAAAAGCATTATCCATTTTCATAGAACCACCTTCGATTGCCGAGTTGGAACGGAGATTGAATTCAAGAGGAACGGATGACGCTGAAACCATAAAAACACGCGTGGAGAAAGCCGAAGAAGAGCTTACCTACGCAATAGAATTTGATGAAATCGTCATCAACGATGATCTCAGCAAAGCAAAAGAAAAAATAGAAAGTTTAATAAAAAGTTTTATTGAAAGTTAGAAACGGAAAGCTGGATGATGGAAGTTTGACATGATTCAAAATAAATTCATTTTAGTATTTTTAATTCTAAATTAATTTTTGATAGACAAAAACACAGGTCGATATGAGTACCGAAACATTAGAAAGAGCAAAATCTGCCATTCCTGTAAGAGGATTTTTAGATATTAAAGACCTTATTATTCCGGAAGGAGACGAACTGGTAAAGGCGATTTTAGAATTAAAAGAAGAAAAAAACGCCGTTATTCTGGCGCATTATTATCAACCGGCAGCAATTCAGGATATCGCTGATTTCCTTGGGGATTCTCTTCAATTGGCAAGACAGGCGAAAGATACCGATGCCGATATGATCGTATTCTGCGGAGTGCATTTCATGGCTGAAGCTGCAAAAATTTTGAATCCAACGAAGAAAGTTGTCCTTCCTGATACTATGGCTGGCTGCTCTTTGGCAGACGGATGTTCAGGAGAAGGTTTGAGAAAAATGCGTGAGCAACATCCAAACGCTTTGATTGCGACTTACATCAACTGTAACGCTGAAACAAAGGCAGAAAGCGACATCATTGTAACAAGTTCAAACGCTGAAACGATTATTGAAAATCTTCCGACTGACAGACCGATTATTTTCGCTCCGGATAAAAATTTAGGAAGATATTTATCTCAAAAAACGGGTCGCGATATGATTCTTTGGGACGGAAGCTGCATTGTACATGAAGCTTTCTCTATGGAAAGAATCGCACAACAATTGGCAGACAATCCAGATGCAAAACTGATCGCGCACCCTGAAAGTGAAGAATCTGTTTTAAAACTGGCTCATTTTATCGGATCTACTTCGGCACTTTTGAATTATGTTGAAAAAGAAGACTGTCAGAAATTCATCATCGCCACTGAAGAAGGAATTCTTCACGAAATGAGAAAGCGTGCACCACACAAAGAACTGATTCCTGCTTTGGTTTTCGACGAAAGCTGTAACTGCTCAGAATGTTTTTACATGAAGAGAAATACAATGGAAAAGCTGTATCTGTGCATGAAATATGAACTTCCGGAAATCATTATTGAAGAAGAACTTCGACTGAGAGCATTGAAGCCTATCGAGGCGATGCTTGATCTTTCGAAAAGCATCAAATAAATTTTAAAGCGGGTTTTTTACTCGCTTTTTTAAATTTCAATTGCAAAGAAGAATGCACGAATAAGTTTGTATCTTGTTTTAAAGCAAATTCGTGCATTCGTGGCAAGTAAAATTGCAATCCACCATTTTAATAACAACTCATGAGCAAAATATTTTTAGAAGACGTAAAAATCTACGCTTACCACGGCGTCCTTCCCGAAGAAAACATTATCGGGACTTATTATATTTTAAATGCAGAAATTCATACCGATTTGTGGGATGCTGCGGTTTCCGACGATTTGAATGACACAATCAGTTATGCAGATATCAATGAGATCATTCATAATGAAATGAAGATTAAATCTAAATTGTTAGAACATGTTGCCGGAAGAATCATCGCTAAAATCAACGAGCAATTCAATCAGATTTCTTATATTAAATTAAGAATTACCAAAACCAGTCCGCCCATGAAAGGCGAATTGAAAGGTGCGAGTATTGAGCTGGAGAAAAGTTTTTTATTAGGCGGATCTGCGGAAAAAGTTTAATTTAAATTTTAAAAATTGAAACAGATTTTTATTATAATTTTTGCGTCGATTTTCAGCTTGACATTCAGTCAGGAGGCGGAACCAATCTATTCTTTTCCGAAAATAAAATCCAGCATCACAATGCCGGTGAGAATTCCTTTGGCTGAGGTCAGTAAAATGGTCAATTCTTCTGTGAAAGATCTCATCTTTGAAGACAATTCTTACACAGACAACAACAATGATCAGTTTAAAGTAAAAGTCTGGAAAACGAAACCGATCCGTCTGGTAGGAGATGTGAACAATAAAATTTTCAT
Source organism: Chryseobacterium sp. HNCC26DJ240 (assembly GCF_057180485.1). Lineage (NCBI taxonomy): Bacteria > Pseudomonadati > Bacteroidota > Flavobacteriia > Flavobacteriales > Weeksellaceae > Chryseobacterium > Chryseobacterium sp. HNCC26DJ240. The sequence goes on along the minus strand of NZ_JBXUGK010000009.1, from coordinate 75,079 downwards.
AGAAGTTCCGTTAAAAATCTGGGCTGAAAAAGGAATCGGAACGCTCGGCGTTTATACTTATCAGGATACAACTTTTGAAACAGTGATGTACTTTGTTACTTCAATGGAGTTTAAAAACAACTGGACTGTTTCCACCAGCACCAAGCCGAATGGTTTTAAATGGGTAGTGAAACCTGTTTTAGAATTCGGGAAAATTAAAATTCCGATTACAGGTCTTGTGGAAAAAAGTCTGAAAGAACAACAGGCGGAATTTTGTAAAACAATTGACAGTCAGATGGCATCACAACTCAATTTCCAACAGTATGCGGTTTTGGCTTGGAATTCTTTTTCGCAGCCTTTTAAAATCTCTGATGAATACGATACATGGCTAAAAGTTACGCCGATCAATGTAAACATTTCACCACTAAAATTCTATGGCGATGCGATTGATACCACAATCGGGATCGATGTTTTTACCGAAACTTTTACGGGAATGAAACCTGAATCGTCACAACCGATCAGAACAGCAATGAATTTCAGCTTTGTGCCTTTGATGAACGAAGGTTTTCTGCTTCAGAACACTGCAAATATTCCGTATTCTGAAGCTACTGAGATTGCAGAAAAAACATTTTTAAATAAAGAGTTTGATGTTCGGAATTCTAAAGTGAAAATTACCGATATTAAAGTCTACGGCGAAGCGGACAGAATTATCATCGAAGCTCAAACAGAAGGTTATGTCAATGGAAAATCCTTCATCTCTGGAATTCCTGTCTATGACAAAACGAAAAAGAAAATTGTTCTTTCCCAAACGAAATTTAAACTGAAAACAAACAATATTCTTCAAAAAACAGCGTCTTTACTGTTCCAAGGAAAGATTGTGAAAATGATTGAAGATGAATACGGAATTCCGACTTCTGAACTTGAGATTTCTTCACAGAAAAGTATTGAAGAAGCCTTCAATAAAGAATATTACAAAGGTTTGAAAATGAACGGGAGAGTTTTTAAGTTAGAGCCTTCAAAAATATTGATCAATAACTCAGGACTTACTGCGGTCATCGATATTCAGGCAGGTTTGAGATTGATGTTAAATGCTTTTTAAATATAAATGAAGAGAAAACATTTTAAAATTATAGAGAATAATAAAGCAACTGGCGGACAGAGGTTTGCAAATTATCTGATTGACCTTTTGGTACTTTTTGCGGTTAATTTTGTTCTCTCGCTGGCAGCTATGTTTATTTACGAAATGACGAGTATCAATTTCTTTTATTTTTATAATAATGGCGGATTCGTTTGGGAATTTGCGAGCGGATATTTTATTTCAACGGTCTACTATTTTATGTGGGAATACTACAGTAATGGTAAAACTGTAGGCAAACTGGTAACCGGAACCCGTGCCATAAGTATTGACGGCGAAGATGCCTCAATCTCACAGATTTTATACAGAAGTTTGTGCAGGCTTATCCCGTTCAATGCCTTTTCTTTTCTCGGAACAAATGGCTGGCATGATACTTTGAGCGAGACAAGAGTAATCGATATTAAAAAATATCTTGCTGATAGACAGATAAAAGACGAGATTGACGCCATCGGAACAAAAGAAATTGCCTGAAAATTTTGGCAGACAATCTTATTTTTCTATATTTGCACACCTGAAAATGGTAAAAATGGTGCTTTGGCCGAGCGGCTAGGCAGTGGTCTGCAACACCATCTACAGCGGTTCGAATCCGCTAGGCACCTCGCAATAAAACCCTAATTCATTTATTAATAATGTGTTAGGGTTTTTTGTTTTTGAAATAAATCAATTTTAAAAGGATGGATTTTTTTAATTTAAATTACTTTAATTTTAAAACAAAATTCAGATTTAAACTTAAAAACAATGTCAGAAAACAAGCCACAAGTTTTTTACGCTGAAACAGTTTCAGAATGGCGAAATTGGTTAGAGAAAAATCATGTTTCGGAAGATTCTGTGTGGATGGTTTTTCATAAAAAATCATCAGACAAAAAATCGATTACGTGGAGCGAATCTGTAGATGTTGCGCTGTGTTTTGGGTGGATTGACAGTAAGAAAATTAAAGTGGATGAACATACTTCCCATCAGTTTTTCAGCAAGAGAAAAGCTAAAAGTACATGGTCTAAAATCAATAAAGAAAAAATTGAAAAGCTGATTGAGCAGAACCTGATGACTCCCGCAGGATTTAAATCTATAGAAATTGCAAAGGAAAATGGCTCATGGACGAGTCTTGATGAGGTGGAAGAGCTTATTATTCCCGATGATCTGGAATCAGCTTTGGATCAATTTGATGGTGCCAGGGAATATTTTTTCAGTTTAAGCAAATCAGTCAGAAAAATGATGTTGTATTGGGTCATCAGTGCAAAACGCCCCGAAACGAGGCACAACAGAATTGCTCAGATTGCAGAAGCTTCTTCACAAAAAACAAAAGCCAAACCTTTTCTTTAGAGCGTTTTTTGCTTTAGTTTAAATTTAATTCATCTTTAAATACCACATCACCCACAAATTACTTCTTCGGGCATTCTTTTTGATTTTGTGACTTTACCAAATCACAAAATAATATAGCATGGAACTCCAGAAAAGCCTTTTACAGAATATCGGGCAGTGTCTTTCGGAAGCAGGTGAAACAATTGCCGTTGCAGAAAGCGTTACCGCCGGATTTTTACAGTTTTCTTTCTCCCAGATTCATGATGCGTCTAAAGTTTTCAAAGGTGGCTTGACGGTTTATGATAAAACCCAGAAAAAAGATCTTTTGAAAGTTGCTATTGATCGTATGACTTATAAAGAATTAGTCTCTGAGAAAATTGCCGAGGAGATGGCTCTCAAAATCGCTGAAGTTTTCGGAACAGATTGGGGAGTAGGTATTACAGGATATTCTCAACCTTCGGAAGTTTCTGATTTTAAAACTTTTGCCTATTTCAGTTTTGCTTACAAAGGCGAGATTATCTTAACCAAAATTTTAGAATTACATCCACGAACCGAATCTGTAAATGCACAGTTGTATTACACTGAATTTCTTTTAGGTTGTCTTAAATGTGAACTGAATAAAATTGCAATGCAGACGCATGTAGGCTAAAGAATCAAAAATAATTTTATTCAAAATTTCGTAAAGTGGATGAAAATACTTTAGGTCTTATCGCAGGAGCGCTCACAAGCATCGCTTCAGTTCCGCAGGTTATCAAGGTTTTTAAAACTAAAAACACGGATGATCTTTCCGCTTTGATGCTCATTATTTTAATTTCCGGGCTTTCGCTTTGGGTTTGGTACGGTGTCAAAAAAGATGAGTTGCCAATCATTCTGTCTAATGCATTTGCTGCAGTTTTAAACATGGTTTTGCTTTTCTGTAAAATCACTTTCAAAAAGTAATTTTTCCCAAGCCTCCTTTTGCATGTTATTTGTTTAGTTTAAAACCAACATCACAATTATTTATTATGGAAAATCAGATATTAAACGATAAAAGTTTAAAAGGAAAAACCGTTGTCATCACCGGTGGATCGAGTGGAGTAGGACGTGCCGCAGCCGAAGCTTTTGCTTTAGAAGGTTGCAACGTAGTCATCGCTGCACGAGGTGAAAAAGGTTTGGACGATACTGTCTCGCTGCTTCATGATTTGGGAGTTGTAGCTTTAGCAGTAAAAACAGATGTTACTGTTGCAGAAGAAGTGAAAAACTTAGCCGAAAAAGCCCTTCAATTTAATGGAAGAATTGATATTTGGGTAAATAATGCCGGAGTTATGGCTACAGGTAAATTTGAAGATATGCCTGCAGATGCTGTAGATCAAATCATCAAAACCAATTTGCTTGGTTATTTACACGGAGCTCATGCTGTTTTGCCGATATTTAAAAAACAGACAGACGGAATTCTCATCAACAATATTTCCATCGGAGGGTGGATGCCTACACCTTACGGAACGGCCTATTCTGCATCAAAATACGGAATTCGGGGTATGGTGGAAACCTTACAGGGTGAAACTTCAGAATTCCCAGATATTCATGTTTGTGCTCTCTATCCGGGAATGCAGCAATCGACGGGAAATTCACATTCAGCAAAATTTTCAGGGTTGGATTTTAAAGCGCCACCCGGAGCTCAGGATCCGAGGGAGCTGGCTGGCTATATGGTAAAGACCGCTAAAAACCCTAAAGTACATGTGTACCCTGGCTTTTCGCCTTTCGCCATGACTAAATTTTATAAGTTTTTCCCGGGTATCTTCAATTCTCTAAGTTTCGGTGTATTGCGAATGATGATGAAGCCGGATAAAAATAAAGAAACCATAGGGAATCTTTTCTCTCCTTCGTCCGGTCCGATGAGAATTTACGGAGAATCTGCCCTCCCGAAAATCACCAAAAAAACAAAACTGATTGCTGTGGGAGCATTGGCTGCAGGAGCAATTTTCCTGATTTTAAATCGAAAGAATAAAGATTAAATGTTTCAGGGTTTTAAAAATTGAAAATCCACTATTTCGTTAGCATATTCTTAACCACCAGGGACACAAGGAATTTCACAATGAACACAAGTTTTAGTGTCCCTTGTGAAAAATATTTGTGCCCTTAGTGATAAAAAAGCAAAAGATTTACCCCAAACTTTTTAAACCATTAAGATATATAAGTTATTAAGTTTCCTTGAGGAAATATCTGAAGATATTCATTAAGGCAACCTCATATTTTAAATCATTTACACCCACAAGAATCTTAAATGTAAAATTTTGAATATTAATCCTCAGCCTTAACCTTAAACTTAACCTCACCAACAAAACAGCCCGCAGAATAAATCCGCGAGCTGTTTCTGAAGTATAGAAATTAGTAAAAATAAAGTTTAGTACCCTTCGTTCTGAACAAGATAGCCTGGTGAACTGGATGCTCCGTCGATTGCTGACTGAGGAATTGGGAACAGTCTTTTTCTTACATCAGTGTTGGTTTTTGAGGTGTAGGTGTCTTCGTAATGACCAAATCTGATCATGTCTGTTCTTCTGGAATATTCCCAGTAAAACTCAAAACCTCTTTCTCTGTACAATGTATTCAAAGTAATTGAAGCTAAAGGTGCTGGAGTAACGGCAGGTCTAGCTGTTCTTGACGCTCTTACCAAATTAACATCAGCCAAAGCTGCTCCGGTATTTCCTTTTCTTAATTGAGCTTCTGCTCTCATCAGATAAATATCAGCTAAACGGAGTAGTACGATGTCAGCATTTCCTCTGTTTCTACCGGTATCTGAAGTTCTTGAAAACTGATATTTTGAAACTCTGTATCCGTCTGCATAATCTTTGTGCGTTGGATCTTCCAAATCAACTTCCAAAACGTGATTTACATATTTTGTGAAACCGTCTCTCTGCTCAATCATCGGATAAATTTTATATAGTCCATTATCGGTTTTGAAAGGCTGTCCGTTGGCAGAATTTCTCAATCCCCATTGAATTCCTCTCTGAATTCCTCTGTTGATTTCGTACGTAGAACCATTTACTAAAAAATAATGATCATTATCATTAGCCGGAGAAATTCCAGTTAAATCCTTTTTATCTGCTGGTACAGTAAAGTTTTCTTTATAAAATCTTGCATCTGCCTGAGCAGGATCTATACTTCCATTTGCCTGAACCCAAGTTTGGTAAAATTCTGGTGTGATTGCAGGACCATCTGTTCCGTTTGCTTTCGGGAAAGCTGCCAAAGGATACTGGCTTCCTGAAAGTGACCAATAGCCTAATCTGTTGTGAGACGTTGTTAAATCCTGACGCTGATCAATCGCAAAAATCAACTCCTTGTTGGAGTGGTTGTTGTCATCAAAAATCGCAAAATATTCCGGTGATAAAGTGAATGCACCTGTATTGATTACTTTGTTGGTGTATTCAATTACTTTATCCATATCTGCTGAAGCAAATGTTGGAGTTCCGTAAGGATCTCTGTAAACTGCTGCATTAAGATAAAGCTGTGCTAAAAATCCGTTTACGGCAGCCTGAGAAACTCTTCCCGGACCTTTTGTATTGTCTAAATCATTTACAACAGCTAAAAATTCACTTTCAATGTATGAAATAGCTTCCTGTCTTCTTAAAATTATTGAAGGGGTACTTGCTGCATCTTTTTTAAAGGCAATCCCCCAGTTGTCAAGCATCAACATGTTGTAATAAGCTCTCAGGGCTCTCATTTCAGATAAACCTTTTGCTGCTTCAGGATTTGTGGCTGCCAATGGCTGTAATCTCTCGATTGCAGTAACGGTTCTCGAAAGCATTAATGTAAAAGCATTCCATGTGTCTCTTACGACAACGTTGGTGGTTGTGGTGTTGTGCTGTTTTAGCTCGATGTATTTTCCACCATCGTACCAGTCGTTTCCGCTTCCTCTTGGAGGTAAAATTCCCTGATCTGAACTGATTAACTGTAAACCATAATTTTTAGTATGGGTAAATGCATCAGTAAGTGGCCCGTAGGCCGGTGCCATTACACCAATAGTAAGATTTTCTGTAGTTGCATCCATCGATTCGTCGATGATTTCTTCTGAAAGGTCTGTACATCCTGTCGCTACAAGTGCGCTTAAACCTAATATCGTGATAAAGAATTTATTTTTCATTGGTAATTTTTTTAGAATAATTAATTAAAATGCTACGTTTACACCGAATACAAAGCTTCTTGCTTTTGGATAAGTTGCATAATCGATTCCGAAAGACTGAATTCCACCCTGAGAAATACCGGTGTTGATTTCCGGATCAAACCCGGAATATTTGGTAATCACAAATAAATTTTGAGCCGTTACCGTAAATCTGATGTTTCTGATGTGCTCACCGATTCCGATAATTTTTGGGTCTAAATTATAGCCTAACGTTGCGTTGTTTAACCTGAAGAAATCTCCTTTTTCTAAATATCTTGTAGAAATAACGTTCGTATTGTTTGCACTTTCATTGGCAAATTGAGTTGCTGCATTGGTTGTGTTCTGAGAAAGTCCTAATCTACCTCTTGTAAATAGAGTAGAAGCGGTGTTGTTATAAATCATGTTTCCTGCAACACCATTGAAGTTTAATCCTAAATCAAAATTTTTGTAAGCAGCCTTAAGGTTAATGTTATAAGTGAAATCTGGCAAAGCACTTCCCGCAGCAATTCTGTCGTTGTCTGTGATTTGTCCGTCACCGTCTACATCTCTGAAAATGTTAGTTCCGTTAGCATTCAATCCCTGGAAATCTCGTACGTAGAAAGTTCCGATAGGCTGTCCGTTTAGATATCCGTTGATTACAGCGTTGGTAGTTCCAGGCCCTTGGGCTTCCCCGGTTGAAATCACTTTGTATGGAGAGTCTTTTACTTCATTTTTAATGAAAGACATGTTACCGCCGATGCTGTAAGTGAAATCACTGTTTCTCTTGCTGTCGTAGTTGATGGCAAATTCAAGACCTGTGTTGTTGATGCTCATGTCGGGAATGTTTTTCCACATGGTTTCTGCCGGTTCGATTGGATCTTCAGGACTGATTTCTAATAGAATATCGTTTGAAACTTTTTTAAAGAAATCTACAGCTCCCGTCAATCTGTTGTTGAAGAATCCGAAATCCAAACCAATGTTGGTCTGCGTTGTAACTTCCCACTGAAGATCCGGGTTGTTAGCTCTTACCAAATAAATTCCCACAGGATAGTTTCCACTGTCGTCCATCGGGTAGGTTGCCTGTCCGGTTCCATCTGAAGCAGATTTATAGCTTTTTTTCGTGATTTTACTTGGGATTTCCTGATTTCCTGTTTTACCCCAGCTTGCTCTCAGTTTCAAATTACTGATGGCATCTACATCTTGAAGGAAAGATTCTTTGCTGATATTCCAACCTGCAGCTACCGATGGGAAAATTCCGTAACGGTTGTTTTCACCAAATTTCGAAGAACCATCGGCTCTCAACGTTGCCGTTAATAAATATTTATTGTCAAAACCATAGTTTACTCTACCAAACCAAGACTGTAGTTCGTTTCTGTTGGCGATAGATGAAGAAGTGGTATTGTTTTTATTGGCAGCACCAATTTGGTGCTGTGGCTCAATCCCATTGTTCGGGAATACCGAATAATCCCAGCTTCTGGCTACCAAATACAGTTTTTGATAAGAGTGTCCCGCCATTACATTAAAATCGTGACGGTCTAAACCAAATTTGTACGTTAAAGTATTCTCAATAAGGGTATTGTTGTTGGTGAAATAATTTAAATTTAAAGTTCCAACTTCTAAAGGAATTGCATGTGGCGTATTTTGTACCACTCTGTCTGCCGAAGAGTAATCAATCCCTAAGTTCATTTTATAAGTTAAACCTTTAATGATTTCCACCGAAGGAGAGATGTTGGCTAAAATTCTGTTGTTGCTTGTAAAGTCTTTATAAATCTGCTGACGGATCAATGGGTTGAACGCTCCGTTATTGAAGACTGTCGTTGGCGAACCGTTTGTAAAAGCAGGATATGTAGGATTCAATGTAAGCATTGTAGAAACCATACTTGAAACACTCGGTCTGTTGTTTTCTGTTCTGGTTCCGTTTAGGTTGAAGTCGATATTTACTCTGCCATCAAATGCTTTTTGAGAAACATTTACACGTCCTGTATATCTTCTCAGATTACTGTTGTACAAAATACCTTCCTGATCTTCGTATCCTAAAGCGGCAAAATAGTTGGAAGTATCTGTAGCTCCTGCAGCTGAGAAATTTACTGTTTTAGAAACTGCTGTTCTGGTAAGCTCGTCCTGCCAATCGGTATTTCCGCCCATGTCGTCAACTTTTGCTCCCATGGCAGCAACCTGTCTTCTGAATTCGTCTGCACTGAAGACATCCATCTTGTTGGCAAGGTTTGAAATGGTAAGATTAGACGAAAGATTCATCTGAGTTCTTCCTTTTTTACCCTTTTTAGTAGTGATTACAATAACTCCATTTGCTCCTCTTGCTCCGTAGATTGCTGCTGCGGAAGCATCTTTCAATACATCCATTGATTCAATATCTTGTGGATTGATGAAATTCATAGGGTTGTTGGCAACTCCTGTATTGCTGTTGTCGATTACAAAACCATCAATTACATACAATGGAGTAGTTCCGGAACGCAAACTTCCAACCCCACGAATCACGATATTTTGATTAGCTCCAGGCTCTCCACTTACATTTGCTACGTTCACCCCGGCAACTTTACCTTGAAGTAACTGCCCTGCATTCGCAACCAAACCTTTGTTGAAGTCTTCACTCTTTACAGAACCTACAGCTCCGGTTACATCAGATTTTTTCTGAGAACCATAACCTACCATTACGACTTCTTCAATATCTGTAAGTTTATCACCCTTTATGGTGTCGGATTCTTTTTTTTGTGCAAATGTTAAGCTTACACAGCCCATCAAAACAGTTGGCACGAGATAAATACGCTTCATTCCTTTTTATTTTCGTGCAAAATTAGCCTCAAAAAACACCGACTTCCGTTAATTTACCGTTAACTAACCCTTTTTAAAAATTAATAAAATGTGAATTATGTTGCGAAAAATTAAATTTACGTAAACTTAATATTATTAACATTGACTTAAATAATTGTAAATGAATCAATGTGCCATTAACATTGAATTTGTTAATATTAACTCTGCTTTTTTGTGTCTCTATTCTCCTTAATTTTGCCCGTTGTTTTTGACAATAAATAATTATCAAAAAAATAATCATTATGAATTATCTATGTAAAAGTCTCAATGTAAGGGTGTTCGCAGTTGTTTTTATGCTTCTTTTTGAATCACTTACAAATGCTCAAACTCAGAAACCCATCAATGTCATTTTTATGATTGGTGACGGAATGGGAGTTTCACAAGTCACTTCTGCATTCTATTTTGGAGAAGGTGAACCCAATTTTCAACAATTTAAATATGTAGGTCTTTCTGAAACTTCATCTACAAGCGATAGGATTACAGATTCTGCAGCAGGAGCCACAGCTTTGTCAACAGGACAGAAAACCTATAAAAGAGCCATTGGAGTCGATAAAGATTCTCTGGCAATTCCTACAATTCTGGAACAGCTTCAGGATAAAGGCTACAAAACAGGCTTGGTGAGTTTAACGAGTATTACGCACGCAACACCAGCTTCGTATTATGCCCATATCAAAGACCGTGATTGGCATGAAGATATCGCTCTGGATTTTATTAAATCTGATGTTGATTTTGCTGCAGGAGGTGGTTTAAAGTTTTTTAATAAAAGAAAAGATAAAAAAAATCTTCTGAAAGATTTACTGAAAAAGAATTATAGAATCGATACAGTTTCGCTTTCAAAACCGGTTTCTGGAAAGAGAAATCTATATTTAATGGCTCAGGATGAATTACCCAATAAAATTCAGGGTAGAAAAGATTTTCTTCCGGAAGCGACTCAAATAGCATTAGATTATTTTACTCAGGAAAATAAGCCATTTTTTTTAATGGTAGAAGGTTCTTTCATCGATTGGGGTGGTCATGCAACCAACGCTGAAATGATGGTAAAAGAAGTGCTTGATTTCGATAAAACCATTGGTGTCGTGATGGAATTTATTAAAAAGAATCCCAATACTTTATTGGTAGTAACTGCCGATCACGAAACTGGCGGCGCAAGCATCGGAAAGTTCATGGAAAAAGATTCCGCAACCGGGAAAATGAAAGAAGTAAAAGATAAAGTACAGGTTAATTTTATTGACAGTCAGCACACTGCGGCATTAGTTCCTGTTTTTTCAATGGGAAAAGGAGAAGAACTGTTTTCAGGAGTTTATCCCAACAATACCATTTACCATAAATTGGTAGAAGCCCTGAAGAAATCGGGTGTCTCTCTAAAGTAACTGTAAGAAACGAGAAACTTTCTCAAGATTAATCAGCAGTTTTAAAAATAACCCAGACAGGATTTTTCCCAGCTGAAAAAGTAAAATAAATACACCTGTTTAATTTTTTTCTCTAAAATGTAGCGGTTTGCTGAGCATACAGCGATCATAGAGCGATCATAGAGCGATGATACAGCGATATATTAGATATAATCTTTAAAATTTTGAAACTGTTTAATTTTTTTTACATCAACCTCAACCTTAACCTCAACCTCAAAAATGATTTCCACAATAAAAAAAATAAGTTTTGCCATCGCTTTTTCTGCAGCAAGTCTGGCTTTTGCACAGAAACCGATGGCGCATTCTCATAACGATTACGAACAGAAAGTTCCGTTCTGGTATGCCTTGGGAGCGGGCGCAACTTCCATTGAAGCTGATGTCTATCTTGTAAATAATGAACTGTTTGTATCTCACGAACAGAAAAATATTCAAAAAGAAAGAACTTTCGACAACCTGTATCTTAAATCTATCGAAAAAGCACTTGATTTAGGAATTATTAAAGATCAACCTATTCAGATTTTAATCGATTTAAAAACAGATGGCGAATCAACTTTGAAGAAAGTAGTTGCTGAAATTTCAAAATATCCCAAGATTACGGCTCAGAAAAATATCAGTTTCGTGATTTCCGGAAACAAACCTGCAACGGAAAAATTTACTTCATATCCAGATTTTATCCGGTTTGATTATCAGTCTTTAGAAAATCTCACTCCGGAACAATGGAAAAAGGTCGCTCTTTTAAGCCTGAATTTTAAAGCCTATTCAGTCTGGAACGGAAAAGGAGGTTTAACGGAAGATGATTTACCGAAAGTAAATGAAGTGATTAAAAAAGCAAAGTCTTTCAACAAACCATTCCGTTTTTGGGCGATTCCCGATGGGAAAACTTCATGGGAGTTTTTTGCACATGCCGGTGTAGATTTTATCAACACAGATCACCCGAAAGAATGCGCAGAATATATTGCAAAATTAGATTTAAGAACATTCAAAAATACATTGTACAGCGAAGTTTATCAGCCTAAATTTTTGTATGAAAATAAAAATGTTCCCGTAAAAAATGTGATTTTATTAATTGGCGACGGAAATGGTTTATCTCAAATTTCATCTTCGGTTTTGGCAAATAAAGGTCAGCTTACTTTAACGCAGCTTAAAAATATTGGTTTAATTAAAACCACAGCAACCGATAATTTTACCACAGATTCTGCAGCTGGAGCAAGTGCTTTTGCCACCGGAAAGAAAACCAAAAACAGATTTATCGGCGTAGACTCGGATGGAAAACCGATTCCAAATATGACCGAAGTTTTATCTGAAAAAGGCTTCAATACAGGAATTATAACAACAGACGAAATCGTTGGTGCCACACCTTCCGCATTTTATGCCCACCAAAAAGACCGCGGTATGGAAAAAGAAATTGCACAGGATTTAACGAAATCAAAACTCACTTTTTTTGCAGCTGGAGGAAAATCTAAAGTTTCGGGTTTACATGATTTTAAGCTGGCAAATAATCCTAAGGAATTAGCAGAAAGTAAAGCTGAAAAAGCAGCTTTTTATATATCAGAAAATGGTGTTCCACAAGTTTTGAAAGGTCGTGGAAATCTTCTGGCAGAAACAGTAGAAAGTGGTTTGCAATTTTTAAATAACAAGAAAAAACCATTCTTTATGATGGTTGAAGCTGCACAAATCGACAGTGGTGGTCACGCCAATAACGTTGGAACCATCGTAACAGAAGGAATTGATTTCGACAGAGCAATAACGAAAGCAATTCAGTTTGCAGACCAGAATCCGGGAACGCTGGTTGTTATTACAGCTGATCACGAAACGGGCGGTTTCAGTATTCCGCATGGGGATATGGCGACAAGCACGATTGAAGGAGATTTTACAACAGACGATCACTCAGCCACTTTAATTCCTGTGTTTTCATATGGTCCGAAATCTGAAACTTTCACGGGAGTTTATCAAAACAATGAAATTTTCCATAAAATTCTTTCAGCATTGAAACTGAAATAAGTTTACTCACGCAGATTTTTTAATTTGCTTTATCTATAAAATCTGCGTGAGATTTCTTTTCATTAAAAATTAAAAAAATTGTCGGTTTGAAAATATTTTTAAAATATCTGTTCTCAGTTTTATTTTTAAGTTGTTTTAAGATTTATGCACAACAAAAACCTGTGCAGATAGCATTTTTGGCTGACGTACATTTTCAGGATTTGTATGGTGAATTTTCAGATTTAGATTTTAAAGGAATTGCAAACCCAAAAACAGGTAAGAAAACCATTCTCAGAACGATGGATTCTCAATTGCATTCTACAAGGATTTTTAATGAAAATTACTTTGCATTTCTTGCAGCTTTAGATGATATTGCCAAAAGAAATATTAAAATTGTTGCACTTCCGGGAGATTATACAGATGACGGACAAGCCTATAATCTGCGAGGTTTAAAAAAGATTTTAGACGATTATGAGAAAAAATATGGCATTCGTTTTTTAATCACAACAGGAAATCATGATCCGGTCGGTCCGTTTTTGAAAGAAGGCGGAAAGACTGATTTTATGAATGAAAATGGCGATGAATTAACCATTGTAAGTTCGAAAGATTTAATTAAAAACAAAAATTCAGAAGCGATTGTAACCGAAGATATTGCGATGTCGGGTTATTTGGAAATTCTGAATGAACTGAAGAATTTTGGCTTTGCACCATCAGCAAGAGATTTGTTTTGGCAAACACCTTTCAGTAAAGATGATTATCAGAATTATTCGTTTAAGAATGTTCAGAAAGACGCTGAATATTCGCAGAGAATGTATGAAGTGAGTCCTGGTTTTTCGGTTCCCGATTTTTCTTATGTTGTCGAACCGGTAAAAGGAATCTGGCTTTTGGTTATTGATGGAAACACTTACATTCCCAAAAATCTAAACGGAAATCCTACTGATGAAAGCAATTACAAAGGAGCTTCTATCGGTTATAATAATGTTTTAACCCACAAAAAGCATTTGTTTTCATGGGTGAAAAAGATTTCTGAACAAGCAGAAAAAAATGGAAAAACCCTGATTGCATTTACCCATTATCCGATTTTGGATTACAATGATGGTGCTTCTGAAGATATTCAGAATCTGTTGGGAAAAAATGAGTGGCAAATGGACAGAGTTCCGAAAGATGAAGTAGCAGAATTGTTTGCAAAAGCAGGTTTGAGGCTTCATTTTGCCGGTCACATGCACATCAATGACACCGGAATAAAAAAGTTTGAAGACGGGAAAATGTTGGTGAATATTCAGGTTCCTTCTTTGGCGGCGTATATTCCGGGATATAAAATTCTGACGGTGAATTCCAAAACTCAGTTCGATGTAGAAACGGTTACCATTGATAAAGTTGCGAGATTTGATGAGCTTTTTCCTTTGTATGAGAAAGAGTATGAATTTTTGAAAAAGAAAAACTCAAAGGAAATTTGGAATAAGGAAATTTTAAAAACTAAAAATTATAAAGATTTTACAGCTTTTCATTTGAAAGAATTGGTTCGATTGAGATTTGTTCCTTCGGAATGGCCAAAAGATTTTATTGAAAAAGCATCAAAATTAAATGGCGAAGATTTGCTGAATTTAAGCTTAGGAAATCAAAAAAAATCGGAAAAAATTCAGTCAAAAAAGTTTAGAAAATGGACGTTTGATGAGGTTTTAATCAATTTATATCAACTTCAGTCTGCGGATGAATTAGCAAGGAAAGATATTTCAGAAAAAAGACTTTCACAATATAAAATTTTACAGGATAATTTTAAGAAATTGCAGACAAAAGATCAATTTTTAAATCAGCTTAAAACTTTTTTTAAGATTTTAGAAAAACTTTCTTCTGGAGATACTTCTAACCATTTTGAGATTGATTTTGACAAAGGTGAAATTGTGAAATTGAAGTAATTATTTTTTAAATTTTATCGTTTTAATAGCGGTCAATAGTTCTTTATGACTTTTTGTATTTAGATCTAAACCGTAAAGATTAAACTTGCTTTTTCCAATTGAAGATGTACCTAAACTATCGATGTAAATTCCAGTAAGACCGTTCCCTGATTTTTTAGGACTAACAATTTTGGCATTATATCCCGATATGCTTTCGAAATGGTTTTTATTGATTTTAAAATCTTCCTGATTTACCTTACTTATGTCTGAAACAATTATCATCTCAGAAGTATCGGTATCAGGATGTTCTGCTAAAATCGTTTTCAAAAATTTCCTGTCATATATGACAATTTTTTCTTCCAAAGAATTTGAGTAAGAACCGTAATCGAAATGAATAGTGTCATTTTCTTCTGTAACAATAGCTCCGATTTCACTGTCTATTCCAGAAATTTTTATTTCTTTCCAACCGTTTGGTATTTCAATAGTAAACTGATTAAAATTTATTCTCTTTGTTTGCTTTTTCGTGCAGTTCTGTAAAAATAATAGCAGGAAACAAAATGTGAAAATTTTCATAATTGAATATTTTAAGCAAGTTGCCCTTTATCAAAGCCGACTTCGCAAATCAGGCAAAACAAATCTTCACGCAAAACACGGTTCACGCGATAGTCTAAAATAGCTCTGATTTCTTTGTCAAAATCCTGCTCAGCAAGAGATTTGTTAGAATCTGATTTTTTATCATTTGGAACTTTATCATTTTCAATATTTTTTGATTCTGCTTTTACAATACTTTTATTTAAAGACGTTTTAACAGAGTCTGATTTGAGTTGATTTTCTGATGTTGTCTGCAGGTTTTGAGCAAAAACGAAGTGGCAGCCAAGTAAAAGAATGATTTGTAGAAATGATTTCATCGTTAATTATTTGTGAAAACTAAGGTAAGTAAAATTTAGTTTTATTGGTCTCTTGTTTGTGATTTTTTAACTTGAATGATTATGATTTTGTACCATAAATTCCGGTTGCACAACCGTAGAAATAACTTTCTGATTGCACATTGAGATTATTTTTCTGAAATATTTCCTTTACTCTCTCGCAGTTTTCAAAATTTTCGGTGTAAATCCAAAGCATTTTATAATCGTTTGGGTTTCCTAAAAATAATTTACCCAAAACAGGAATTATTTTGCTTAAATACAATTTGTATGGAAAATACAAAATCTTGTTTTTAGGTTTTGAAACTTCCACAAAACTGAATTTTCCATTGGGTTTTAGAATTCTTGAAATTTGTTTGGCGAGAATTTCCAATTGTTCATTATTAAATGTTTTCAAACCATAAGCACAGGAAATAATATCAAAAGAATCTGATTCTAAATTACTCTGAAGAATGTCTTCACAAAGCAGATTCAGCTGATTTTTAAAAACTTTATTTCCTTTGTTTTTTGATTGTAAAATCATTTCCTCAGAAAAATCTAATGCTGAAAAAGTAGAGTTGGGAAAGTTTTGTTTGAGGTAAGTCCAGTTTTCACCTAATCCTGAAAGCAAATCGATTACATTTAAATTTTGCTCAGATTTCCCCAATTTGTTGAGAAACTGTCTTCTCCAGCGAATCGAGAAACCAAACGAAGTAATGTAATTCATTCTTTCGTACGAACCAGACATCTGATTGAATAGTTGTTTTACAAATTTTGGTTCGTAAATATTGTTCATGGTT
This sequence comes from Chryseobacterium sp. HNCC26DJ240, assembly GCF_057180485.1. NCBI lineage: Bacteria > Pseudomonadati > Bacteroidota > Flavobacteriia > Flavobacteriales > Weeksellaceae > Chryseobacterium > Chryseobacterium sp. HNCC26DJ240. Next base: position 58,734 of record NZ_JBXUGK010000009.1, on the reverse strand, counting down.
ATAGAAATTTAGACTGAAAATTTAATTCAGATAATCATTTTTAAAGGTCTTTAAAAGTTGTAACCAATCTATAATTGATCAGTTGATAGAGATAAATACCTTTTATAGGAATCGCAAAATTATTTTCAATCTTATAAAATTTTGGCGGATAATACTTTTTTATGGCATCAAGATTCAGTTGTGAAACATGATACTTTTCTTCACTGAACGTTTTATCAAAACCTGTCATATTTTCAAGTGTCTCAGGACTTTCGCTTCCATTAAATTTTGGATAACTGTAATAATGTCCTTTCTTGTTTATGTAAACGTTATCGTACTGATATTTCTGATGAAAATAATGACTTCCATCTTTACTTTTTGATAAGTAGAGAATAACAGTATCTCTTTCTGCAAATCCCGGAGTTCCATAATGATCGTAGGCAATAAATTCTACAGTATCGGTTTTAAGATAGTTAAACATTTGTCTAACTACTTTGTATCTGCATTTAAAAGCTCTGTCCATTACATAACTTTTCTTTACTATTTTAAGAGTGTCTCCCGTTTCTTCATCAATTTCATAATTGTTCGTCGGTACATCTTCTTGATTTTCATTTGGATCAAATTCTGTTACAGAGATTTTCTTCCCAACAAAAGCATAGAGATTAATGTTTTTATTTGCTCCGCCATGCTTGACGTTTTTTGAAGTAACAATGAAGGCAGATTCACAAGCTATTAAGAGAAATAAAAGTGATAATAAAAATAGCAACGATTTTGTTTTCATAAACTAAAAAATAATTTTAACCTCTTATCTGACTTAAAAGATACAAACTTATCCAGACAGCAAAATAGTAAAGAATAATATTGGTAATCAGATACGTTTTCTCAATTTCGATTGTCTTTTTTCTGTTGATGGTTTTTATGCTTCCAAAAATCAAAAAAATTAAAGAAAAGAGAACCGTGAAAATCGAAAGAAGAAAAACCGAATTCAATATTTTTTCATAATACATCCATTCAAAATTAAAATTTTGAAAATAATAGTGCTGAATTCCAAAAACAATAATGAAGATTAACAGGATCAGCTGATATTTATAGATCTTTTTTAATCTCATTGTATTTTAGTTTTATAGATAATTGAATCGTAATTGACAACAACATTTAAAGAATCAAAATACTTTTTATGTTCAAAATTTAAATTGAAATCCGTCACATAATTTTTGAGATTCTTCAAATCAGGAAGAGAGTCATTGTCTATATTCAGCATAAGCTCAAAATTTTCAAGTTTTGTAACTTTTTTATGTTTTAAATCCCTGAAATACCAAAGTGTATCGGTTACGTCACCAATTTCTATTTGATATTTGTATTTTTTATTTAAATCATAAAGCAAACTGTTAGTTTTTCGTGATGCTTCGTAATGAGGAACTCTTCGCATTCCCCATGTAAAAGGATTCAAATAAAATAACATGGGCAGAAGAATCAGAATAATGAGAACTATAGTTGCTGCTTTTTTCATGAGATTATAGAATTGATAGCTTTTGCTAAATAAATTTGAAAATTAATATTCTAAATTTTCAAAATACATTTGCAGTTCCAAAGCTCTGCTTTTTACGATTTCTTTTTTCTTATTTTCTGCAATCGTGTACCACATAGTTCCTTCTTTCAATTCAAAGTAAAATTTAGAAATCAACAAATATTCTTTATCTCTGTAAATCATCCATTGTTTTTGAGATTCTTTTAAGGCTTCAAAAGTTTCTTTAGGGAGTTTACTTTTTAAAAGATTATAATATTTATTCAGTTCGTTATCCCAGGATTGGGTTGCTTTTATGGTGCAGTTTCGTATTTCAGCATTAGAAATATCTTTTTTATCGAGACATTTTGATTCTGCGGCATCTATAAAGTTTTCTTGTTGATTTTTGCTCTGAGAAAAAACAGAAATTGAAAGAAAAACTAAAATTAGGATAATCGTATTTTTCATGATGTTCTTAGACATGGATGCAAACAATGATGACTTGAATTTAAAATAAATTAGAGGTTCTTAAATCGATACGGAATCTTCACAATATCAATTACTTTCTCTCCCTTGTTATTTTTTCCGGCAGTCCATTTTACATCCTGAGTTGATTTTGTGGCGGCGGCTCTTATTTCTTTGTTGAAAATTTCATTTTTTCCGTAAGTAGAAATATTGAGAACATTTCCCTGTTGGTCTATCTTTAAAATGATTTCAGTATTCAAAGTGCTTCCCAAATTTTTCAAATTATTTTTGTTGATGTTTTGGTCAATCATTTTCAAAAACGCTTTATTTCCATTGGGAAACTGAGCCGGAAAAGCTACTCTTGGCGGTGGCGGTATAGACTGATCCTGCGGTTGGGAAGATTGGTAACGGTCTGCGATTTTTTGTGAAAAACTGATGGAGAATATTGAGAGGGCTAAAAGTGATAGTGCTTTTTTCATAGTTATTGTTTTTTGTTAAACTCTTTTAAACTGAAGTAACAATCTTCACAAATCAATTTGATCTTTGCAAATTCCATTGTTTCATCATCCCAGCCGTTATTTTCTGATCTCACTTTTTCGCATTCATCGCACCATGCCTGAAAATCGTCGTCTTCGTCAAGTTCCATTCCATGATATGTTTCAAATGCCTCTTCAAAACCATTGGGAGTTTTTGTATTTAGATGTTGGCAAACAAAAGCTTGTCTTCCGAATCCATGATTATCGCAATCCACAGTTTTTTGTTTCATTTTTTTAATTTCCGATAAATTTTTATCTTCTATAATCTCTGTTAGAAGCATATATTTATCAAGATTATCGGAATTGACTTTATAAACCCCAATTCCACCAAGAATCGATATACCAATAGCTAAAAATTGCCAACCATCGTATTTGTCACCCGCAAAAGTTCCGTCGACCAGTTTTTGGTAGTTATGTTCCTCGCCAAACTGTTTGATTTTTAACGTTTCATTTTTATTGGGTTCAAAAGATGAATTATTAAACCAGCTCCACATCCACGTTTGAGAATTTGATGAAAAAGTTCCTATCGGAATATATCTGAAAAATATTTCATCCTCATCCTCATTGTACAATCTGAGTATAGAAGCGTCACTTTCATAGAACCAGTTGGCAAAAGAGTCAAGGTCATATTCTTGTTTAAATCTTTCCTGAACCGGAATTAACTTCTGAAGTTCAGCATCTGCAAAGTCATCGTAGTTTTTCATTGGAGTTATTTTTTAACCTCGTAATGACCTTTCGCTGAATTCCATGTAAGTCTGTTTTGATTTTCCTTCCAAAACTTCATCCACCATTCCGCATTTTTTGATTCATCAGACTTTTCGTCACCAAAAAGCATTGCCAGATAAGAAAATGTATACCTGTCGGGATTACAAAGTGCCGCAGGAGAGTCTTTTTCTTTTGGCATTTCATCCAATTTATAGATTCTTTTGAGACAGCTTTTTGTGATCTGATCTTTCTGAGCATTTGGTTGTAGTGAAATGATCAATGCTTTTACAGCAGATAAACTGCTTATTTCCGGAATTTTAGAGTTCTCCAGCATAGTTGTTTTAAATTCATCAACCGTTTTTTTATCAAAATAAGCTTGCCATTTATTTTTAAGTTCTTCAAGTTCTTTTTTACCTGAATTCATACTTACAAAACCATAGTTTTTTTTGGTAAGACTTTGCAGAATCTGGTTTGCTCTTCCTGCCACGGTAAACAGATCGTTTTGAAATTCCAATCCTTTCCCTTCAAAAGTGATATCACCGTTTGAAATTCTGTCCCAGATAATTAACCGGCTTGTTCCTTTCAGTTTTGTTTCTGAAGTATCCGTCAATTGCTGAACTAAAGATTTTTGATAATCGGTATCAGTGAGATGATGATTTACCGAAGCGTTTAATGTTAAAAATACTTCGCTCCAGTATTGATCGCGTAGATTTTTTTCCAGAAGCTGAGATGATGATAGTTTTTGTGCTTCATCATACATTTCCTTCGTATAGTTCTCAATATTTTGCTGACTCCACGAGGTGAGTAATCTTTGCGAAAAAGAAAAGCTGAAACACAGCATGAATAGAATAACCGGAAATTTTGTTTTCATCATGGTTAGATTTATTATAGTTTTTATCAAATATACAAATTGTGAATGCTTGCGATTCTAATTTTCAAATTTTTCTTCTACGTTATAAAGCACTTCGCAATCGCAAAAACCGCCGTTTTCTTTTAACCAATTTGTAATCTCTTCGATGTTTGTGATGTGATTTGTTTCTAAAAAATGCTTCGATAGTTTCAGACTGTCATCACAGTCATGCTCTTCAAGTTTTTCATCCAGAAAATCAAACAGATTTTGAAAAATTTCTCTGGAAACCGGAAGATTTTTTTCAAATTCTATTTTGGCCTTTTCCTGTAATTCTCTGTGAATTTGTCTGCGTCTTTCTTTCTCGTTTTTGTCTGGCATTTGATTTTATTAAATTATTAATGATAAACTTTCGTAATTATTTTTATTGCTTCATCCTTTGCATTTTCAATATTTTCAAAAGTACGTGAGTAAAAATAAAATAGCGCAACATGAAATTTTGGTAACTCAATAAAAATATAATCATTTATGCCATGAAAGAAGTGGAAGCTTTTATTTTTCGTTTTAAAAATTACAAGAGAATTCAAGTTCTTAATTTTGGATTTCACAGTAACTCTTTTTTGCGCATTTCTTAGCTGACTAATTGCCTTTTCAGGAGAAAATTCTATTTCTTCTCTCATAACTGAAAGAGGAATATCTTTTAAGTATTCAATAAATTCAGATGATCTTGCTTTCCTGAAACTTCGTCTAAATTCTAATAGTTGAAATTTATATTCAATAATTTCCAGCCATCGGATTATGTTTTGTATTTCTTCTAAATTATAAAAAGAGTCAGCTAAGTTCGTACTTGTCAGGATTGAATTGATTTCACTTTATATATTGGCGAGCAAATTATTATTGCAATTTGCACAAGCTGGAATAGTTGTTTTATTGTAAGTTTGTTCAATGCCATTCACATTGGTTATAAAAAATTTCTTTGTACAGTTTTCAAATACCCAACGTGGAATTACATGTTCTTTGGTTAAATTTGATGTGTTCGCACAAAAAGCACATATTTCTTTTTCAAATTTAGTTTTACTCTGACTTCCCAAAACATTACGATTTACAACATCATCGATAATTTTCTTTGAATTACGTCTTAATTGGACGCGTAGGTTTTTTAGTTTGTCATCAATTTCCATATTAGTAAATTTGAGTTTTTCACCCCAAACCAATCCTCCCATCAACCTCCTTCAGCATCCCTTTCCCAATCAAATCCTCCACACAAAACTTCACCACCGCATCAATCTGCGAGCCCACTTTTGAAAAACCAAAAGTCTTGCAAACGGCACGAACCAGTTCCTCTTTATTCAGGCTTAAATTAGAATGCATCAATTCCATCATTGCTACCGAAATTTCTTCCGGAGGAATCTCGTCAATCAGCCTTTTTTCTGCAGAATTATCTCTGTAAAAATCAAGATTTTGAGGTTGTAAATTTTCGCTCCAGTAAAATTTTTGATAACTTTCTGTCGTTTGAATATTCGGAATAGAAGCCAAAGTTTCCAAAAGGTAGGTGTTCAGTTTTCCACCGGCTCGCGAAGTATTCCAAAGCTTGAGAATCTTCCTGAACAAAGCATTCTGGCTGATCGGCGATTCTGTATCAATGATGGTTTTTAGCTGACTTAAAAGTGCCTGCCTGTTTTCAAAATGATAAATCGATTCTGAGTTGGCATTAACTTCAGGACTCAAATCTGCCGCAACGTAAGAAATCATTTTCGAAGGTTTTTCTTCCTCTGCAACCTCACTCAGATAGATTTTTTCTGAAGTTTTCAGTTCGGTAATCTCTTCCCTTTTTTCTTTAACCTGAGTTTTGATTTTTTCTAATTCGACCTTAATTTTTTCAACAATTTTCTCTTTATTTTTAATCCAGTCCAACGTCCAGATCCTGAAAACATTCCAGCCGAGACCTTTCAGAACATTCGGAACGAGCAGTTCACGGTCATTGGTCGTGTGGATGTTAAAATAATTTTCACTGTCCAGCAAAATCGCCAGAAGATATTCGCTTTCATTTTCAGGATCAATAATTCCAATATCGATTTTATATTCAGAAGTTCCGATGTTGGTTTTGATTTTCAGTCCATGCTCTTCAAGCGTTTTCGCAACAGCATTTACCATCAGTTTCTGCTGACTGACGGTTTGATTTGAGTTCTGATACACCAAACCTTTTTCAGAGAAATTCAGGAAGTTTTTTAAGCCTAAGACGCCTTCCGAGCTGGTTCTGTTCATGTCGATCTGGTCGCCTTTCAACGAAGAAAATACTTTCATTTCATAACGCGCTCTCGTCACGGCAACATTCAGTCGTCTCCAGCCTCCGTCACGGTTCAACGGACCAAAATTCATGGAAACCTTGCCATCTTCATCGGGTCCGTAGCCAATCGAAAACAGAATAATATCGCGTTCGTCACCCTGTACATTTTCAAGATTTTTAATGAAAATCGGTTCCTCAGAATTGATTACAAATTCTTCCAGATGCGGATTTTCCTGAAATAATTTCTGCAGCAAATCTTCAATTAAACTTTGCTGAGTCTGGCTGAAAGTCACCACACCAATCGATTTTTTATTCTGATTTTCGAGATGAATTCTGATATATTCAATGATTGCTTCCGCCTCATTTTTGTTCGTTCTCGTTTTTCCCTTGTCGTAAAATCCGGCGATAAATTCAAACGTCACTTTTCGGTTTAAATCATCCGGAGACGGAAATGTGAGCAATTTATTATCATAAAAATGAGCGTTCGAGAACGAAATCAGACTTTCATGCTTGCTTCGGTAATGCCTCAACAAATAATTCGAAGGAATTGAAAGCGCTAAACAATCATCAAGAATACTTTCCAAATCTTCCAGCTCAAAATTTTCTTCATCCACTTTTTGAGAAGCAAAGAAACTTGTCGGTGGCATCTGTTTCGGATCACCCACGATAATCGCCTGCTTTGCCCTCGCCAAAGCACTGACCGCCTCAGAAGTCGGCAGCTGCGAAGCTTCATCGAAAATTACCAAGTCAAAATGCTCTTCGTTCACATCAAAATACTGCGCCACCGAAATCGGACTCATCAACATACACGGTTTCAGCCTCGGAATTAAAGTAGGAATTTGGTCAAACAGTTTTCTGATGGACAAACCCCTGCCTTTATTGCGAATCGCTTTCTGCAAAATCCCAATTTCTGAGCTTTGTACAGCTTCCTGAGAAAAATTCGGGATCCGGTCGCTGAGTTTCATCGTCAGCTGATTTTTGGTCAGTTCGGTAAATTCTTTGTGCAGATTTTTATACTGCTGAATCTGAGATTCGTAAATATTGGCATCAAAACCATTCAACGTTCCCGAACTGTAAATGGTTTTTATAAATAAATTCAGATGAATGATTTTTTCAAATTCTAGCTCCAAAGATTCTGTGTCAAGCCAGCCTTTTTCAAGGAAATTGATGAACCAGTTTAAGTTTAAATCCTGTGCTTTTTCTCTTAAACCATTAAAATTAATCCAGTCTTCCAGCTGATGAATATTCTGTACGACTGTCTGCAAATCGGCTTCATTAGGGATTTCGTCTACATATTTCAATAAATTGTTTTCTGCACCGTAAAGTTCTTTAAGCTTTTCAACATGGTCAGAAATATTCAGACTGTTGTTTTGTTTTAATGAAAAATCTTTCAGCCATTCAGGGAAATTTCTGATGGCAATTTTCTGGGCTAAATCTTTCGCATTTTCAATAGTTTTTAAATCTTTCTCAATCGCAGAAACGTCAAACGAATTTCCGTTAAAATAAAGATTCGTCACCGGTGAAACTGCCTTATAATGAAGATTTGAAAGTTGATTTTTAAGCTGCTGATAATTTTCAAGCTTCTCAAAAAGTCCGTCAATCTGCACATCAGATTCAATTCCCGATTTGGCGTAACCGTTGAGTTGCTGCTTTACTTTCCTCTGTTTAAACCATTTCGGAATAAACCAAGTGTATTTCGCCTGATTCCAGATTAATTTTAGTGAGGCAAAATCAATATTTAAAATGGAAGAATTAAAATTTGCAGTAATCTGACTTTCTATTTGCTGAAACTGTGTCTGCTGTGACATCCAGTTTTTAAATAAATTCAGTTGACTCTCATTAAAAACCAAATCAACCAAACCGGATTTTACAGGATTGTCTTTTAAGAATTCAAGAATTTCCACACTGTCCGCATTGGAAACTTCCTCGAGCTGAAACTGCTTTTTAATCTGTTCGGCTTCATTTTTCTTTTCATTAAACTGAGAAATCGCCGAGAGAATCAGATTTTTATTTTCAAACTGATGACTTGAAGTTTTTATCGGCCGTAAAGCATGAAGCGAAGGCTGCCCGATTTTCTGCACAATCGATGCAAACGGAATGAGCCAGTCTTTCCACTGATTCCAGTTGAACACATCAGCACTTTCCAAAGGAAAATTGATGTGGAAACGCTCATCGGCCTGTACGTGATTTTTTTCCAGAAAGGCAATCGTATCAAATAAACTCCAGCCAATCGGGAATTTCTGATGCAGATCATTCACATATTTTCCAAGTTCTTTTCTACGTTCATCAAGTCGTTTTGCCTCCTCGTGATAATCGGCATTGATTTTATATTTCGGAACTTCCAAAGTTCTTTCAAACTGTTTCAGAACATCCGATTTTTTAGATTTGTTGGAATGCAGTTCAAGGCAAAATGCTCCCAGACCGATGTTTTCCAGACGGTTGTGAACGACATCCAAAGCGGCTTTTTTAGCAGCAACAAAAAGCACTTTTTTATCATTCGACAAAGCATCGGCGATGATGTTGGTAATCGTCTGCGATTTTCCCGTTCCGGGCGGACCGTGTAGGATGAAACTTTTGTTGAGGTTGGCATTTTTTACGGCGTTCAGCTGAGAATTATCGGTCGAAATCGGTAAAACCAATTCAGATGCTGATATATTTTCAAGACTTTCTGCGTCATTTTCCACGCTTTCCAAAGTTCCTGTCAAGCGTCCGTCAATCAGACTTTTTACAATCGAAGATTTTTGAATTTCTTCTGAATATTTTGAAATATCCTGCCAGAGAATTAATTTATTAAATGAGAAAATTCCCAAAACCAACTGCTCCAGAACATCCCAGCCTTCAAGATTCAAGACGGCATTTCTGATAATCGCCAGAACTTTCGGAACATCAACGCCCGATTCGTCCATCGGAAGATTTTCGAGGCTGTTAATATTGAGTTTGAATTCCTGTTTTAAATATTCAAGCAACGTAATGTTGATCATGGTTTCCTCCTCGCGGCTTCGAAGCGTAAATTTAGAATTCACCGACTTCCGCGACAGTTCGACAGGAATCAGCAAAATAGGAGCGAGCCTTGGGATGTCTTTATTTTTAGGTTCAAACCATTTCAATAAACCAATTCCCAAATACAAAGTACTTTTTCCGTTCTCTTCTTCGGCAAGTTTTGCACTTCGGTACAGGTTGGTGAGAATATTGTCGAGGTCGTCCTGATGGTAATAGGTGAGAAGTCGGTTGTATTTAAACTCATCCTGAGCCATTTTAAAAAGCGGCTGCGACTGATGCAAAGGTTCGCCATACAGACTGTATTTTCTGAGAACCGCCTGATTGTTATCGGGATGAATGGTGAAAGATTTTCCGTCGGCGAGGCTGTCTTCGAGCACATTGATTTTCGTGTCAATCAGCTGGAGCATGCTTTTGGTAAAGCGCAGATTCAGAAGGTTGTTTCTGAGCGAAAGATCGAGCAGTTTTCTTTCCCAGACTTTTTGTTTGGTTAAATTTGAAAAATCCGTCAGTTCGAGGTCATGGTACTGGGTTCCCAAATCAAAATCCTGATCGAGTTTCGTTGAATGTTGAACGGAACTGAAATCCTGAGTTTTTACCGTTTCATTTTTCAGAAGTGGGAGAGGTGAAATTCCCGCCGACCGTGCATTTTTAATGTCTAATGACAACAGAAATCGTGACGAATCCATCAGTTGGGTTTCAGCAGAATTCATCGCATCTTTAAATGAAATTTGAGTTCCTCGGCAAAGGCTGGTCGATTCAATTAAACCAATTTCTTTAATTCCCGAAGCTATTCTTTTGGAGATTGCCGCCTGATCAAAATTAACCATTCCATCGAATCGCTGATCATCCAGCCAGACTCCGACAAAAGCATGACCTTCCGTTACCACGATAATTGGATTTAAATCAATTGCTTCCAGACAAGCTGCAAACAAAAGTGAAATATCGATGCAGTTTCCGAATTTTGTTTCTAAAACAGTGTCCACAAGTCTGATTCTTTGTCCGTTCTTTTCAAAACTTGGAGGCATCGAACTGTAAATTAAATCCAGATTCTGAATGGCTTTGTAAACCGCCGAAACCATCTGCAAAACTCTTTCCTTGCTTTTCTGCTGATACCCTTCAAACGACGGCGTGAGTTTATTTCTCGCCAAAATATTAATCGCATCGGCTTTGAGTTTATACAGCGAAGTGGTATTGGAAAGAACATACGAAGCCAAAAGTTGCGGATACGACTGCAATCCACCGAAATAATCCATCGGCAGCACTTCGATGCTAAAAGTTTTCTCATAAATCGATTCGCCGTCTTTAAAAACCTGAATTTTTATCTGATCTAAATCTTTTTCCGTCAGTCTTTTCAGCAAAGCATTATCAAAGACAAAATTGAAAAGCGAGATTTTGTACAGTGCATTTGCCTTGATTTTATCGATATAAACATCGTATTTTTGAAATAAACCTAAAGATGAAGTGATCTGAAGATTGAGATTTTCAAAATCTTCAGTCACGTCTCTGAAAGCAATGCTCTGCAGAAAAGGATATTGGTTTAAGCAAAAAGTATAGTTGAAATAAGGGCTGTGATGTATCTGTAAGTCAAACGGAATAATCTGATTCATAAATGTTTTTTGTGATTGTCACTCTCTTTTTTGGGAGATAATGCAATTTAGAAATAAAACAGATATTGACAAAATGGTTTTCCGGAAAGGGACTGAGAATGCAGTAACGAAGAACTTTTAATTATTAAGATTCTACAATCAAAATTAAGTTTGTTTTTCCATCTTTTGATTTATGAATTTCAATTCCACTTAAATCTAAATCAGATAAATCATGTCCCCAAATTCCGTATTTGCCATCGGTTTCGTTTCTGTTGATTAATCCTGTTCTTTTATCTGAAGGAATTGTTTTTGTTTTAGCGGTTGCCTCTTCTTCAGCATAAATTTTATGATAATTTTTACTGATTTCAAGAACTAAATCTTTTCGTGTAAAACCTTTGGGGCTAGATAATTCAATTGTTGCAGGTTTTTTTAATGGATAGTCAATAATTAAATTAACTTTATTTTCCTGGATAACAATTTCATCTGGATTAAGCAATTGTCCGATTTCAGCCTGAGTATTTTCAATACTAATCCAAGGAATTATGCCTTCCGGCCAATCTGCTTTCTGCTCCTCGGTTGCAGAAAGTTCGAAACTGATTTCAGAAATCAATTCTCCTGTTTCATTATAAATTTTATCAAGCTGTGCAGCTTCGTTTTGCTGTATTTCTGTAATGGATTTTTCACTGTTTGATTTTTGGCCTTCGCAACTTGACATTGCTAGCATAAGACAGAAAAAGGTAATTTTGTAATTGTTCATCTGTGTAATTTTAAGGTAGTTTACTTCTCTCAAATATACAAACTTTCCTAAATTTCTCAATCCCTTTTCTTTCCATTAAAAACCAAATCCAGCGCGAGATAGCTCACATTATACGGATGATTTCCTCCCACAAGATTATTCATATAACCAATATCAAAAGTCACCGAAGAATTTTTTGGAGTGACAGAATAATAGGCTAAAAACCGGCTTTCATGATATTGTAAATCAGTCCATTCTTTTGAAAGCGCGTCTTTTTCAGTTGAAAATAATTGTTCCGAACTTAAAATCAGTTTTTTGGAAGCATCTTGGTTTAAACCGATACTTAACTGCAACCGAAGTCGGGTTCTTAAGGCAAAAGATTCTGCGTCCTCCAAGCTTTTTGGCGCAAAAAATTTCCTGAATTCCTGTCTGAAAGTCGGTGTTATTTTGAATTTTTTACTTTTAAAAGCATAAGATAATCTTCCGTAAAACCTGATTTCCTGTTGATCAACAGTTTTTCCGTTGGAAGGAATTATTTCTTTTTGATCTCTCAAACTTAAAGCAAAAGAATATTTCAGATTGTTCTTCAACTGATGGTAAAATTCCTGATTGAGAACAAAAATTGCAGGTTTTTCAATTGGGTTTAAAGAGGTTCCGCTCGTTCTTCCCATTCCGAAATATGTCATCGACTGCCATTTTTTATTCAGTTTTTGTTTAAATCCCGCAGCAAACCAGCTCGCCGTTTTAGAATGTCCCAAACCCGGCGGACTGATCTGTGCAGGCAACTTTGTTGCAAAAAATAAGACGATGAACGTGCTCATTAAATTCTTCATCTTAATCTTCTTTTTTCTGCAGAATTCTTCCCTGAGCGTCAAAAACAACTTTCCATTCGGTGGAATAATTTTTCAGCTCGGCTTTGTACATTATTTTTCCATTGTCGGAAATTCGTTTTACATCATCCACTCTGTATTCTGAATAATACTTATTGATGGTGGCTAAAACCGATTTCGGAAGATTGTTTTTGGCAATCTCTTCTTCATGAAAGACCATTTTCCCATCTCTTGAATAAAGAATTTTATGATCATCTCCTAAAAATCCGGTTTCAAATTCCACTTCATAAAGATTGCCTTTAATTTCCCAATCAATGTCTGAAGCTTTTGGGAAGGACTTTTGAAAATGGTTTAAAATGACCGACGGAACTTCATTCTGATGAATATCCTGTGCTGAAAGCTGGTTAAAACTTAAACCTAAAATGCTGATTGCTACAATTAAATTTTTCATAACGTAAATTTTATACAGCTAATTTCCGACACGATTCTGGAAACATTTGGGAACAGGATTTTAAATCGAGCATTTGTATTTTTAAACCATTAAGATCTATTAAGTTGTGAAGTTTAATTAAGAGAAATAAATTTCTTCAGAATTTGTCTCTCGCTGATTAGAAAGATTTAGCAGATTAATAAAATCAGCTTGATTCGCAAAATAAGCGAGAGTATAAGTTTTATCTCTGATAAAATCCTTGCGTCTTACAGTTTGAAGTGATAAAGAAAAATCTTGCGCCATTGCGTTTAACCAATATTTTTCATATCATTACAAAGTATGGAAAGACTAAAATATATCACAGCAATATTAATGTGCATTTTGTTTCAACAGACTATAAATGCACAGAAAACCAAAGAACCCATCAATTACACCATTGAAAATTGTGTCAATGAATTTGATGTTTCAAAAGCCACAAAGACCAAAGTTGGGTATCAATATTATTTTGGAGATAAAAATTTCACAGAAGAAAATACCTTGAAGATGAGTATTGTAGAACCCGGAAAATCTACACACGCTCCACACCGTCATCCTGAAGAAGAATTTTTTTATATTCTGGAAGGAAAAGCAACATTCTATTTGGACGGAAAAACAAAAACAGTCGGTCCGAATACAAGTTTGTATTGTCCGCCCAACTCAGAGCACGGAATCAGCAATGCCGGAACTACTGATTTGAAATATTTGGTGATAAAAAAAGACTTAAAGTAATTTTTCATACTGATTAAACAATTAATGAATTTCCTTACTTAAAATAACCTAGTTTTACAGTTTGTTTGTCATTCCGTAGGAATCTCAACACACTGAGAATAAAACCGTATAGATTCCTACGGAATGACAAAGTGGCTGCTTATTTTACATTCTGACAATCATAAAACAGATTTAGCAAATTTTTAGATCAGCTTTATCAGCAAAATATGCGAGAGCTTTAATGTTATCTCTGATAAAATCCTTGCGACTTAAATTTTGATGTGATAAAAAAACACTTGCGCCCTTGCGTCTAACCAAAAATGTATCAAAAAAATCAAGGCTCATACACCAATCTAAAAAAAGAAGAATTGTTCTCATGATCATGATTCAAAGGAATTCCTGTGACAACGCCCACCGCAAAATGAGAATCCAGCTTGATTTTAACCTGCGGTCTTAAAGTCACAGCCATTTTCCCATGACTGATTTCCTTATTCACTTCCACGCCAATAAAATGACTTGTATTCGGAAGGGTGTACATCACAGAACTGTTGATTTCCCAATCTACCGTAGTTCCATTTTCTCCAAACTCATGCTGAATTGCGGGATAAGTATAAACCAAAGTATGAATACTTGAACCCCATCTTTTCGCCGCCACAAAAAACGGACTGTACGTTAATCCAGTAATGAATTTTCCTTTACTATAATTTTTAAAATCATGAAATTCTAAAACCTGTGTATAACCAATTGCTAGAGAAGTTTTAGCCTTTTCTGAAACAAAAAAAGAATACTGCGCAGAAAACCGGATTCCATCCAAACGGTTTCCTGGGATTTGTTCTTTCGATGTCCCGTTTTTTGGACTGAAAAATGAAAAATCGGTTTCCACTTCAAGACCTAATCGGTTGATGGGAGCAAATTCATATTCTGCCAAATATCCGTTTTCTCTGTAATTTTTAGTGCTTGAAAAATCGGCTCCGATGTTGAATTCTTTTTCGCCTTTTCTGGCTCCGAGATCTCTCACCAAATCCTGAAAAATGGGTTCTGCATGAGAAACTTTTACGGGTTTAGATGAAGTTTGTGACATTGCTAAAAAGCATCCCAAAAATTGAATATTTCCTAGTATTAAAATCTGTTTCAGTGTTTTCATACTGCAAATCAACAGCACGAATCGGGAAAATTTTGGGAAGAAATCTGGAAAGAAATGGGAATTTGGATTTTTTGGTAAAAAGTAAAAAGTAAAAAGTAAAAAGTAAAAAGTAATTTTGCCTAGCTTCTAGCTTCTAGCTTCTAGCTTCTAGCTTCTAGCTTCTAGCTTCTAGCTTCTAGCTTCTAGCTTCTAGCTTCTAAAACTTCACTTTAAACTCATGAATCTCTTCTTTAAATTCATATGAAACAGAAAATCCATACAACTCAGCAATCGCTTTTACAATCGCCAATCCCAAACCGGTTCCTGACTGATTTTCTTTATTTTTCTGAAATCTCGTAAAGATTTTTTCCTGCTCTAAAGTTTTCGGAACTCCTGTGTTTCTTACTATTAAATAATGTTCAGAAATTATAACTTCAACTTTTCCGTTTTTGATGTTGTGGAAAATAGCGTTTCGCAGAAGATTGGAAACGATGATATTCATCAAAGCTGAATCGGCATTTACTGAAAGTTTTGCATTTTCTTTAGATGAAATTTTAACCTCTTTAAAATCGGCAATGTCTTCAAGATCATTAATGTTTGTAGTGACGATTTCGTTTACTGAAACTTCTTTGTTATCAAAAAACTGCTTGTTTTCAATTTTGGTTAATAATAAAAGTGATTTATTAAGACGAACCAGTCTTTCTATAATTTCTAAAATTTCCGCAATTTTTTCTGCCTGATTGTCGGTGAAATTTTCTCTTTCCATCAACAGTTCGAGCTTACTGATGGCAATTGCCAAAGGTGTTTGAAGTTCGTGAGAAGCGTTTCCGATGAATTCTTTTTGTTGCTCATAAGTCTTTTCGCTGTAATCCAAAAGTGTGGTCACAGCATCCTGCAAATCTGAAAATTCTTTGGTTTTAGTCTCTGCTTTCGGGAAATTTTTTCCAGCTCCGAGGCGGTAATTTTTTAAGTCATGAAGCAAATCGTAGAATGGCTTCCACAATTTTTGAAGCACTAAATTGTTGATGACTAAAATGCTGAAAATCAAAAGTACATACAAACCTGCGGCATCCCAAAGCAGCTCTTTCACAAGGTCATCTTCTTCAACCATATTGTTGAAAATTTTCAGCTCATAAAAATTTCCATTCTGTTCAAAAACGGTCGTTAAAACCCGTACAGGTTCCAGTTCGGGAGCTTCGTCATCGGCATCCTGGGCGTAAATTTCGGTGTCTTCGTAGGTATCTTTAAAATTCAGCGCTTCTTTTTTACTGATAGGATTTACCGAAAAAAAACCTTCATCAAACGTTTTCTGCTGCAAAATCGTGGAGTCTTTTTCGGCTCTGGAAACAATCTGTCGTTTGTAATTTTCTAGCTCTTCATCAACACTGTCTTTAATTTCGTCGAGCATATTAAAATAAAACACGACCGACCAAAGACTTACGATAAGCAATAGCCAAGACATGAGGTGGAGAAGAGATCGGTTAAGGAGTTTCATTTTTCTTTCAGTTTGTAGCCGATTCCGTAGATGGCTTCGATTTCGATTTCAGCGTCGCTTTGCTGAAGTTTTTTTCTTAAATTTTTAATCTGATAATAAATAAAATCAAAATTATCTGCCTGATCGATATTGTCGCCCCAAACGTGCTCTGCCAAAGCAGTTTTCGTTACCAAACGGTTTTTATTGAGCAGGAAATAATTCAGAATATCAAATTCTTTTCTGTTGAGCGCAAGATTTTCTCCATTTACCGTCAACGTCCGTTCTGTAAGATCCATTTCAAGATTGGAAATTACGATTGAATCTTTTCCATCGAGGTTTTTTCTGCGCAGAACGGCTTTTATTCTGGCGTTGAGCTCGGCATTATGGAAAGGTTTGGTTAAATAATCATCAGCTCCGAGTTCAAGACCTTTCAATTTATCATCCAAAGAATCTTTTGCAGAAATAATAATGACGTTTTCAGATTTCCCCAAATCTTTCAACTGTTGTAAAAGCTGAAGTCCGTTTCCGCCGGGAAGCATAATGTCTAGAAGGATACAGTCGTAATTATACAAACCAATTTTTTCACTTGCGGCATCAAAATCTTCGGCAGTTTCAATAAGATACTGCTCCTGAACCAGCGAATCACAAATTGATTTTAAAAGCTCTTTTTCGTCTTCAACAACAAGGATTTTCATGCAACAAATGTAGAGAATGATTCTGGAAAGAGTTGGGAATTTGGAATTAAACTCAAACCTTATCTCATCCAGCCTTCAACAATATAATTTTTCTCAATTATTTTGTATTCAGTTTTGTTATTAGGTTTATACCAAAGTTCAATTCTTGCTCCATATTTATCTCCCCACGAACCTTCATAAATTGTAAAATCTCCAGAATACATTTGTGATTTTGGCTTTTCCACAACAATTTTCGAACGTTCGTTTATCTGTTCTGCTGACAACCTATCGTTTGAAGTTGTTTCAAATGCTTTAATGTAAAAATATCCTGCCTCTTTTGGATGATAATTTGTGTAAAAATGATAAATTCCTGGTTGCCAAATTTGCGCTAGTCTAAAATCGTTTTGCTTTAAATCTTCTTCTTTTAATTCTCTGTCAACAGGTATCTCAAATTTTATATTTTTTGGAATTGTTTTGTATGCACCGTAGAAATCTGGTTCTGAAAGTATAAAATACACTGAAACGGAAAAAAACAAAAAAGCCGAAACAATAATCTGAGGAAACAGCAGATACCATTTTTAATAACGATTTGAACAATTGCAGAAATTATGTTACCCAAAACATTGAGATAGAAAATGGCTAATGAAAGATCAACGACGTTGTCTTTTTTCAGAATCATTCCCAATTCGAAAATCGTGTAAGGAATTAAATAAGCAACAATTGGAATCCACCAAACATGAAAGTATTTTTGTAAGTATTTCATTTAAGTATTTCAATTTAAACCTTATTAAGCTGCTCTAAAAATTGCTTTATTTCATTAGATTTCTGCGTACCAATCAACAGTTTTTTACCATCTTTAAAAACGAGTTGAAGTCCTAAATTTCCTGAAATATTATAGGCTCTACCGCGTCCGAAAAATCCAAATCTTAAGCCCCAACCTCCGTAATCCATTAAAGGAGAATATTCTCTTATGTAAGCTTTATCAATATTTTTCCACGGGAAATATTTGAACTGTAAATGGAACGGAAATAAGCGGACTCTGATCCCCAATTCGTCGATTTCTGTTTCTAATTTAGTGAAGAAAAAGAGCAGGAAAATGAATACAGATACTGATGAAGTGATGATCAATTCTGTTGTGGAAAAATACGCTGCATTTTCGATTAAATTATAGAAAGAAAAACCTACGACAAATAGGATAATCAGCCAAAGCCACCATTGTCTGAAGCGCTGTATTTCGTAGAATTCGGCTTTCTCGGTCATTGGATTAATTTTATTATAAAGGTAAATATTTTTCTTTTGCCTTGCTGCAAAAGAAACAAAAAATCAAGACTGGAAATTCCGGCTAAAATTTCAAATGATTTTCTAAAATTTCCAAACTCGGGCGGAAAGAACGACTTGAAATTTCAAAGGAATATTGTTTCCGCCACTCAAACAGTGGAAATTTTTTAACGAAAATAATTTAAAATTTCTTCACGCCTCCATTTCCTAAGTCATCAACAAAATCAGCAAAAAGTTTTTAAATTTTATCGAAGATAAAATCCTTGCGCCTTAGAGTTTGAGATTGTAAAATTAAAATTGCGTCCTAGCGATTAACCATTTTTACCTCAAAACCGTTTTTAAGAAACATTTAAGGTTTTAAATCTAATAAATACTCAGAATATTTTTACTTTTGATAAAACTACATTTTATGTTCAAACAAAAAATATGGAAACTGGGTTTAAGTTGTGCAATCGTTTGCATTGCTGCGGATTTTATGAATGCGCAGACTTCAGTTCAGGTTAAAAATACTCAGGATTTTGCAAGAAATGAAGTCGTTTCTGTTTCAATCAAGCAGTTGAAAGCATTTTTAGGGAAAAATAAAGCAGAAGATTTAAGAATAAAAGATGCCCAAAACCAATATCTGCCGATTCAGTGGATCGATAATGACGGCGACGGAGAAAAGGATGAACTTCTTTTTCAGGCGAAACTGGATGCGAAAAAAACAAATTCGTACACAATCATTGCCGATGCAAATATACCAATTCCTGAAAGTCCGGTGACAACGTATTCCAGACTGGTTCCGGAAAGGGTGGATGATTACACGTGGGAGAATGATAAGGTTGCGTTCAGGGTTTATGGTCCGAAAGGTCAGGCAGAAGCTCTCGCAAAGGTGAAAGGAAGCACACTTTCCAGCGGTGTTGATATTTGGTTTAAACGAACTGAAAAATCGGTTATTAATGAATGGTACAAAGGATATCTGACTGATCCGATGTATTACCACAAAGACACAAGAGGCGAGGGTTACGATCCTTATCACGTTGGTGACAGTCGCGGAACGGGCGGGATTGGAATCTGGAAAGACGAAAAACTTCAGGTTTCCCAGAACTTTGTGACTTCAAAAACGATTGCAGAAGGTCCGTTGAGAACTGTTTTTGAACTGACATATGCACCGTGGAGCGAATTTGGAGTGAAAGAAACCAAAAGAATTTCGCTTGATTTAGGTTCGAATTTTTCTAAGTTTGAATCGATCTTTGATACTGAAAAACAAGTTCCCAATTACACGGTCGGAATTACTTTACATAAAAATGAAGGCGAATCTAAACTCAATGATCAAGCCGGATATTATCTGCACTGGGAAAAAATCGATGATGCTTTTGTAGGCGAGGGAATTGTTGTAGATCCTAAAATTGTTCAGAAATCTATGGCTCACAAATCTGAAACTCCGGACCAGAGTAATTTGCTGGTTGTAACGAAACCTCAGAAGAAACTGACTTATTACGCAGGATTTGCATGGCAGAAAAGCGGGCAGATTCAGACCCAGAAAGATTGGGAAAATCTGTTGCAGAAGCAGGCGAAAATTGTTGCCAATCCGCTCATTATTACTCTTAAATAATTTTAAAAAAAATGATCAATTTAAAACTGACTGTAGCTTCATTTTGTCTGATAACATCAGCATTTTCTGCGCAGGTAAAAGATACTTTAGCCGAAAAGATGATGGTGTATCAGCTTCCGAACGGCGGTTGGGGAAAACATAACAGCGACAAAAAAAATGTAGACTACACCAAAAAAATAGATGCAAAACTTTTAAAAGTCATCAAAGCCAACGATAATGATCTTGCGACGATTGACAACAATGCAACGTCAAAGGAGATTAATGGTTTGATAAAGGCTTACAGTACCACAAAAAATCCTGCATACCTGAAATCTGCTGAAAAGGGAATTGAGTATTTGCTCTCTATGCAGTATGAAAACGGTGGTTTCCCGCAGTATTTTCCGAACTCGGCGATTTACAGAAAGCAGGTGACGTACAATGACAATGCAATGATTAATGTACTGACGATTTTGTACAATATTTCTGAAGGAAAAGAAGGCTTTGATGCTGTAAATTCTCAGCTAAAAGAAAAGTCGAAAGTAGCTTTGCAAAAAGGGGTTGCCTGTATTCTGAAAACGCAGGTTTTGCAGAAAGGAAAGTTATCGATTTGGGCAGATCAGTACAACGAAGTCACTTTGGTACCCGAAAAAGCCAGAGCTTTTGAACCCATGTCACTTGCAACCGGAGAGTCAGTGAATATCGTGAAATTTCTCATGATGCAGCCGGTAACTCCGGAGATAGAAAAGTCGATTAGATCAGCCATTCAATGGTTTAAAGAAAGTAAAATTGACGGTTATACGTACAATGTTTCGAGAGACAGTGAAAAAGCAATCCGTACTTTAAGCAAGAAAGAAGGCTCAGCAGTTTGGGCGAGATTTTACGATATTCCCACAAATAAACCTGTGTTTGGCGACCGTGACGGAAGTGTGAAATTCAATTATGAAGAGGTTTCCGAAGAACGCAGAATGGGCTACAGTTGGTACAATGAAGCGGGAACAAAACTGGTAGAAAATGAATTTCCGAAATGGCTGAAGAGGAATAAAATGTCTCAATAATTAAAAAACCTCATAGGTTTTTAAAACCTATGAGGTTTGATATAAAAACGGATCCTGACGCTGGATTGCATCAGGATTTTTTATGTTGCTGTCTCACGCAGATTTTGCGGATTTTGCTGATTTTTTCTTCGATTACTTTTACCTAAAATTAGACTAAAAATTCGTGTATTCGTGGCAACAAAAAAAATCCGTGAAATCTGTGCGAATCTACTTCGCTTCAAAATTATAAACTCCGCCTTTTTCAGTTTTAAAATCAAACGTTTCCGTTTCCGGAACTGCAAAACCTTTCAGCTCTGCTTTAGCCGATTTTAAAGGCGTTTTTATCACATCCACCTGATAATATTCGTTGGAATTTGATTCTTTTGCTGAGGTTAAATTTGTTTTGGATTTTAAATTTAAACCTTTTGCCACTTTGATTCTTGCATTTCCACCTAAAGCCGATTTTACAATTAATTTCGTCAGCTTGGAATTTTTCCAGTCCATATCGATTTCAAAACCGCCTCTTGCTTTCAGACCTTTCACAGAGCCGTTTGGCAATGCGTCGGGAAGTGCCGGCAAAAGGTAAATGTATCCGTCATAGCTTTGCAACAGCATTTCAGCAATTCCCGAAGTACAGCCGAAATTTCCATCAATCTGAAACGGAGGATGTGCATCCAGAAGATTCGGATAGGTTCCTCCGGATTGTCCTTTGGTTTCAAGCGGAGCAGGAGTTAACTGGTCTGAAATGAGTTTAAAAGCACGGTTTCCATCCAGCAATCGTGCCCACCAGTTCACTTTCCAGCCCATCGACCAGCCTGTGGATTTATCGCCTCTGAAAATCATTGAATTTTTTGCCGCTGCCGTTAAATCAGGATTTCTAAAAGGTGAAATCTGTCCCGATGGAAATAAACCGTACAGATGCGAAATATGTCTGTGTTTATCATCGGTTTTATCCATATCAGTCAGCCATTCCTGCAACTGACCGTGTTGCCCGATCTGCATTGGAGGAAGTTTTGACAAAGCCGATTTCACTTCATCGAAAAGATCTTTATCTGAATTTAAAATTTTGGAAGCATTAATGAAATTATTAAACACATCAAAAACCAACTGATTATCCATCGTAGTTCCAGCGGTGATGCTTACGTTTTTAAAGTATTTATTTTCAGGAGACATTGATGGAGAAACCACGAGATATTTTTTTGAAGGATCCTGTTGAAGAACGTCTAAGTAAAACAAAGCGCAACCTTTTAAAGCTTCATAATTTTTCTTTAGAAATTCCTTGTCTCCGGTGTATAAATAGTGGTTCCAAACGTGTTGGGTAAGCCATGCTCCGCCCATTGGCCACATTCCGTAGAAACCGCCGTCTACAACTCCTGTAATTCGCCACAAATCGGTATTGTGATGCATATTCCAGCCTCGTGCTTTGTACATTTCCTTGGCAGATTCCTGTCCGGTCACCGAGAGATCCTGAATCATATCAAATAACGGCTCGTGCATTTCGCTGAGATTGGTATTTTCTGCCGGCCAGTAATTCATTTCAGTATTGATGTTCACCGTGTATTTGCTATCCCAGGCAGGATTTAACTGATAATTCCAGATTCCCTGAAGATTGGCAGGCTGCGTTCCCTGTTGTGAAGAAGAAATCAAAAGATAACGCCCAAACTGGAAATACAAAGCCACCAAATCCGGTTCCTGTGAATTTCCGAACTCTTTAATTCTAATGTCCGTCGTTTTCTTCGCCTGATCGGTTGTTCCTAAATCTAAACTGACACGCTTGAAATATTTCTGATATTTCGCAACGTGAGCTTTTAATTCATCATTGTATTTTTTGCTTAAAGCTTTATTTAAATATTCTGAAACTCTGACATCGGGATTTCCGGAAAGGTCATTGTACTTTTTGAAATTCGTAGCAATGGAAACGTAAATCACAACTTCATCGGCATTTGAAATTTCAAGTTTGTCTTTTGTTGAGGTTAGTTTTCCTCCTTTTAAAACAGGAAAAGCAACCGTTTTAAATTTAATTTTCCCGGTTTTATTATCCACTGAACCGCTTGTTCCGTTAATGACCAATTGGTTTTTCTCTGCAAAAATTGAATTGATGAGATGAGGAGTAGAAGCGTTGATATTGAAATTTAAACTTCCTTTTTTGCTGGAAGTCAGCTTAATCATGATCACATTATCGGCAAAAGAAGAAAATATTTCACGCTTGAAAATCACGCCGTTTACCTCATAAGAAACTGTGCTGATTGCCTTTTCAATATCTAAAGTCCGTTTGTAATTTTTAAAGTTTTCATGACCTTTAAAATCCAGAAACAAATCGCCCATCGTCTGGTACGGCATTCCATAGTTCAAATCTTTTGGAGCCTGCCTCGGATAGGTTTTATTGGTTAAATCCTGTGCTTTTTCAAACTGACCTTCATTGATCAAACGACGGACTTTCTGAATGCTGTCGAAAGTATTTTTCGGAACATTGTTTCCCGGCTCGCCTGCCCATATTGTTTCTTCGTTAAGTTGCAGATGTTCCTGAACTGCACCTCCAAAAACCATCGCACCCAATCTTCCATTTCCTACGGGTAAAGCTTCGTTCCAGTTTTCTGCGGGTTTGTTGTAGGTTAATTTAAAATTTTGCTGTGCAAATGCCGAAACAGAAATGAGCGTTCCGCAAGCCAGTAAAAAGATTTTATGTTGAATGATTTTTAGCATTTTATAAATTTTGATGATGATTTGATTCGATGTTTTTTTAACGCAAAGATTTTCTTTTTAGATGCATAGTTTAAGGAGCAAAGAATAATCAATGAATTGATTTTAAGCTTATGTGTAATTTCTTTTAACAAAAAAGAAAAAAGTTTAACCAAAGAATATGTTTCAAGCTTCATCAGCGACTTGTCGCAACCTTTGCTCCTTAAAATATTAAAGATAATCTTTGCGTTTAAAATTATTCATCACTCATTATTCATCACTTATTACTCATACTCAAAAGCCAGTCTGCGCAGATTTTCTTCCAGTTATCTGTCAGTTCCGTTTTATTCGAAATTCCAATATTGTGTTCGCCTTGTGGGAAAATGAACATCGCACCTTTCACTTTATTTTTAATCATCGCCTCATAGTATAAAATAGAGTTGATTACCGGCACAGCGTTGTCGTTTTGAGCATGAAACAAAATCGTTGTCGGTGTTTTTTCTGTCACACGATTCTGCATAGAATATTCTTGGATTTTTTCTTCGGAAGCATTTTCTCCCAAAAGATTCACCCGACTTCCTTTGTGTGCAAATTCGCCTAAATCGATAACGGGAGAAACGAGAATCGCAAAATTTGGAACTGTTGAAATGCTCGTCCAGTCGCCTTTCATTTCAGTATAATCTGTTGGAATATTACTTGCCATAGCAGCAAGATGTCCGCCTGCTGAAGTTCCTAAAACTCCAATTTGGTCAGGAGAAATTCCATATTGAGCGACGTTTTTTCTGATCAATTTTATTGCAGCCTGGATATCCTGTAAAGGCCCGATTTCTCTTTGTTGTAAATCCGGAGAAGTTGGTAATCTATAATTTAAAACAAAAGCTGAGATACCTAAAGTGTTCAGCCATTTTGCATAGGAATATCCACCCAAATCGTAAGTCAAATGCCTGTAACCACCGCCAGGAATGACTATGATGGCCATCTTTTTCCGTTCTTCTTTTGCAGGGAGAAAGGCAAACATTTCAGCTTGCTGAATCTGTGTAATTCTGCCTTCTTTTTCTTCAACAATATTTAATTTTAAACCTTTGGAATTGGGCATTGTACCTTTTTCCCAAACTGCAATTTTCTGTTGAGCTGAAATTTGAATTCCAATAAAAATGCTGAATATAAGGATGAAGTTTTTCATTGATTAAAATTTGTTTAAATCTAAATTACTGACACTTTTTTAGTTAATAACAAATTTGTTTTGATGACAAATCCGCAGCCCGACTTGAACGGAGCTCTTTTTGTGAGGAGAGATCCTTCGACAAGCTCAGGACAGGCTAGCAAAAAAGCGGGAGTGGAAGGCATAAATGAGAAAAAAGCGCTAGCTTTTGTCGAAATTTACGAACGAAGTTCATGGCTGTCCAAATCAATTGCTCATAAATAATTTTTATTACTCATTACCCATTATTTATTACTAATGGTTTCAAGCCAGTCAGCACACAGTTTTTTCCAGTTTTCGTTCATAGGATCTTTATCAGTCACGAAAAAACGGTGGCCACCTTTCGGGAAAATAAACATCGCACCTTTTACTTTATTTTTTGTCATTGCTTTGAAATAAAGAATACTGTTCATCGCAGGAACCGCTGTGTCGTCCTGATTGTGAAATAAAATTGTTGGCGGCGTTTTTTCTGTTACTCTATTTTGCATCGAAAATTCTGCAATTTTATCTGAAGAAGCGTTTTCTCCAAGCAGACTTTCGCGACTTCCTTTATGGGCAAATTCTCCAAAGTCGATGACCGGACAAAAAAGAACCGCAAAATTCGGGATGGTGGAAATTGCAGACCAATCGCCTTTTAATTCTGTATAATCTGTTGTGATATTGCTGACGCTTGTTGCTAAATGACCACCAGCAGAAGTTCCGACAACTCCGACAAGATTTGGCGATATTCCCCATTGTGAGGCATTTTTTCTGATGTATTTTATGGAAGCCTGAATGTCCTGCAACGGAGCAATTTCTCTTTGAATTAAATCGCTTGATGTAGGCAATCTGTAATTTAAAACAAATGCGGAAATCCCCAAAGTGTTCATCCATTTTGCAATCTGAAAAGCACCTTCGTCATACGTTAGCTTCGAATAACCGCCGCCGGGAATGATGATGACCGACTTTTGGTTTCTTTCCTTTGCGGGAGGGAGAAAAGCAAAAAGTGCGGGTTCTTTCAGTTCTGCCAGTTCTTTTTTCTTCTTTGTTTTTGAAGCCAGAATTTTGGAATTGGGCATTTCACCTTTTGGCCAAAACGATATTTTTTCCTGAGCTGAAAACTGGATAAAAGAGAAAATAATGGTTAAAAAAAATACTTTTTTCATTGGTGTTAAAATGATAAACCTATGAGGTTTGATTTTATAAAATTTAATCTTTCAGAAAATCCTCTCTAAACGGGGTAAATGAATCTATTAGTTTTCCTGCTTCCAAACATTTTACACCGTGGAAAATATTGGGTTGGGCAAAAAATCCGTCCCCTTTTTCGAGGATTTTGGTTTCGCCGTCGACGGTTACTTCAAATTTTCCTTCGGCAACGTAGGTGATTTGCGAATGAAAATGTTGGTGTAATGTTCCGATCGCATCTTTCTCAAATTGAACGATGACCATCATGACCTGAGAATTGTATCCTACAAACTGTCTGGAAACACCGTCTCCCAAGTTTTCCCATTCGGAATTGCCGTCGAAAAATGGTTCTTTTTTGAAATTCATTTATTATATTTTTGAATTTTAGTAATTACTTAAAAACACATACACTTTGTCATTCCGTAGGAATCTATACATTTAAATGTTGCTGAGATTCCACGCTACACTTCAGAACTTCGTTCGTAAACCTTCAGTTTATGCTCTGAATGACAAACTAAGTGTTGATTTTTTCTCTCGCAGATTTTGCAGATTGAGCAGATCATTTTTGTATTAAATCTGTGAAAATCTGTGCAATCTGTGTGACATTTACTTAATATATTTTTCCAAACCTGTTTTTAAATCCTTCAAGGATTTTACTGCAAGTTTAGCAACAGTTTCTGCACCTAATCTTGATAAATGCGTGTCATCCGCTTTGTCTTTATCGTAATACGGATTTTCTCCTGCTTTAAAATAAAGGTGTAAAAGTTTTGATTTTTCAGGACCAGTAGCAATTTCCATTTGTTCGGTTAATAACTGCATGTCGACGAAAGCAACTTTCATGTCGTTTGCCACCATTCTTACCACCAAAGGATAATCTGTGTGGGTGTCGATTAAAACTCCATTCTCGTTAAAGTTTCTTCTTGTAATTGAACTCATCAGGATTGGCGTGGCACCTTTTGCTCTGGTCTCATTCACATATCTTTCCAGATTGGCTCTGTACTGTGTATGCGGATTGGTGAATTTTGTTGAATCTTTCAGTTTTTGGTCATTATGACCGAACTGGATGATTACGAAATCACCTTTTTTTAATTGTTTTTCAACTTTATCCCATCGACCTTCAGTCCTAAAACTTTTTGAGCTTCTGCCGTTCATGGCGTGGTTTTCAAGTTCAATATTTGGAGTCAAAAACTGTCCTAAAACTTGTCCCCAACCGTGTTCTGGGTTTTTATCGGGATTGTCTTTGTTGGACATGGTAGAATCGCCAATCAGGAATAAAGTTGGTTTCTTTTGAGCAAATGTGAATGTCGAAATTACAATGCTTAGAATTAAAAGTATTTTTTTCATTTTTAAATTGATTTGTTTGGAGATGCTTCGACAAGCTCAGCATGACATCGCTAATACTAGCTGTTATAATTAAATAGCTTTGAGATTACTCATTACCAATTACTTATTACTCATCTCCGGTTTCCAGTCTCCGAAGATATTTTTTATCGTGTATTTTTTTGCTTCTTTTTTTGTCAATTGATGCGACCATGCAACACGATTTTCGGTTTTTCCGCCTTCACCTTTGCTGTTGTATTCGGCATAATAAGCCGTTTTGTCTTTGTCAGGAAACATTTTGTCGCCTTTCCAGGGGTTCCAGCCTTCAGGAAGGATGTGATTTCCCATTTCGGTATTGATGAAAACTGTTTTTGCGTAAGGCCTCCAAGGTCTGCCCAAAAATACTTTGTTGATGCCTTCTTTCGCAATTAATTTACAGTCAAAAAAAACATAACCAAATTCTTTGCTTTGATCGGTGGATGCTGCTGTAATGTAAGAATTGGCCAAACTTTTTATCGTACAGTTTTTGAAAACTACCGTTGCCGAACCGAAAATAAAATCTGTTGTTCCTTCAATAAAGCAGTTTTCATAATATTGTCTGCTGTGATTTCCACCTGTATAAAGCGTATCCTGACATCCCAGAATATTAGAATTTTTGACGGTAAAACGGTCACCTTCCACATGAAGTGCAACAGCCTGTCCCTGATTGCATGAAGAATTTTTTATGGTCAGATTTGAAATTTTAACATCATCTGACATCACCAAAAGTGTGTATGAATTGAAAGTTGTCATTTTTTCATTCAACGCATCCATTTTACCAGAATAATCATCGTTGGTGATGATTGTATTTTCCTTGCTATCGCCCTGTAATGTAATTTTATGTTTTGAGGAAGGAATCACAATTTTTTCATGATATTTTCCTGCTTTTATTTTAACCAAAGCCTCACCCGGACCCAAATCTCTGATGGATGTAATCGCTTTCTGAATAGAAGTAAACTGCCCGCTTCCATCTTGTGCAACAGTTACCGTGATGTATGGATCAGTTCCTGCCAATAGAAAATTGGTAACAGAAATGAAAAGTATTAAAAATAATTTTTTCATAAAACTTTTTTAATGTGAATGTTTACTTTAACGCAAAGATTTATTTTAAAATCTTTAAACTTTAAGGAGCAAAGGATGCGAACAAGTTGCTTAAGCTTGAAAATAAACATTAGCTTAAAATCAATTTATTGATTATTCTTTGCTCCTTAAATGTTTTCAATTAAAATAAATCTTTGCGTTTAAATTTTGCCTAAACCTAAATCTTACTTCAAATGTTTGTCTAAAAACTGTAGTGTCAAATTTAAAGTTTCTGTGAACCAAGGTTCTGCAGACCAGAATGAGTGTGGAGTATCTTTGATTTCATGAACCTCTGTCGGAGTATTAAAACTTCTCAGTTTCTTCATCATGTCGTCCCTTCCTGCGTGAAAGCGAGGTTGAGAACTGTTGATGAAAATAGTGGGAGGCGTATTTTTATCTACAAATTCCAATGGTGAAGCATCTTTCCATATTTCGGGATTGTCTTTGTGAGCATAGCCCAACCAAAAAGCATCATAAGTTCCTTCTTTCCCGGATTCTTCATGAATAAATGACACAACACCATCAACATTGACGATTGTTTTGATTTTACCCTTAGATTTTACGCCAACCAAAGTAGCGATTTGTGCTCCGGCTGATTCGCCTAAAATCCCTATTTTCTTAGTATCGACAGCATATTTTTTTCTGTTTTTCTTTAAAAATTCAATTGCATTATTTACATCATCAATTGCGGCAGGATATTTTGCTACTTCGCTCAATCGGTAACCCACGGCAATCGCAACATAACCTCTTGAAGCCAATTCCTGAGCCATGTACTTCTCATTTTCCTTACTTCCGGAAATCCAGCCACCGCCGTGAACCAGTGCGATTGCCGGATATTTTTTGGATTTGTCGAGAGGGTAGTAGATGTCGGCTTTCAGGGAAAGTCCGTTGATATTGGCATATTCTACATCTTTATCAATTCCGATGTTGGGCGGAACCGGTCTGTTCAGCGGAGTGATGAACGGATGTTTTTTCTTTAGTTTTTCATAAGTTGCTTCGTTTGTGTAAGGAGTAGCATTCGGCTTTGTCTGACCGAATGCTGTTGCTCCTACAAAAAAAACAAAAAGAAAATATAGTTTGTAAAAACTCATTTTTAAATTAATTTTTAACCACAAATCGCTAGATTCGACGAAGTCAAAAGTCACAAAAGTCTTTTGCAGTTTTTAAGTTTAAAACTTTGAAAATACAAGTTCAAAAAAGTTTGATCTAACCACAAAAGTTTTTTGACACATTAGTTAACTTCAAGTTTAAATGTTTGAGAATATTTAGAACACATCAGTTGAAAAATTAAAATTTTTCCTGTGTGTTGAATTCTCATCAAAATTTCAAATCTAATATTCTATCTTGATAGGATTGCATCCTATCCTTTAGAAAATCGTCCCTTTGGGACTTTGAATCCCAAACTTCAAATTCAAATCTCAAATCACTAAACCCGTATCTCGAATCTCAAATCTCAAACGTCAAATCTCAAATTACTTCACCGCATTCTTCGCAATCTCTTTCGAAATGCTCAGTTGCTCGCCTTTTACGTCTTTCGGAAGTTTTACCGATGTGGTTTTTGCTCCCAAAACTTTGATGGTTGGTTTTTGATCTGATTCCAGTTGTAAAGTGGAAAGATCGATATTCTTACTGTTTAAAATCGTTGTGCCGGTTCCTTCAGAGTATTTTAGTTTTACATTCTTCAGCTGAATTCCGTCTGCGTCAACGATGGTTAGACCTTTTTTAGTTTCAAACTGAGAATCTTCAATCACGATATTTTTAAGATTCATTTCTGCCAAACCGAATAAAGTAATTGCCTCGTCAGAATTGGTTGCTGTGATATTTTTAAAATAAATATTTCTGAAAACCGGCGTTTCTTCCGTTACCGGATATACTTTTTCAGGAGCTTTATTTCCTTCCGCTTTTTGTCCGTCTTCCAAAACAGGTGAAGCACCTTCGTAGAACATATTGAAACCAATCGTCTGCGTCGGAATGTTGATCATATCGATGTTTTTGATATAAATATTTTCAACGACACCACCTCTTCCACGGGTAGTTTTGAAACGAAGACCAATGTCTGTTCCGATGAAAGTACAGTCTGAAACGTGCATATTTCTCGCTCCACCAGACATTTCACTTCCGATTACAAAACCTCCGTGACCGTGGTACACCATATTATTTTTGATGATCACGTTTTCAGTTGGCATTCCTCTTTTTCTTCCGTCTTCATTTTTCCCTGATTTAATGCAGATCGCATCATCTCCAACGTCAAAAGTATTGTCGTAAATCAGAACATTTTTACACGATTCCAAATCTACACCGTCACCGTTTTGAGAATACCAAGGGTTTCTAACGGTTAGATTTCTTAAAATTAAATTGGAAGTCATCAATGGATGAAGGTTCCATGCAGGAGAATTCTGGAAAGTCGGACCATCCAAAAGTACCTGATCGCAACCAACGATACTCACCATTACCGGACGAAGGAAATCTTTCACAGATTCCAGTTCAGCTTTGTTGATTTTATCTGGAACATTGAAGCTTGAGCTGCCTTCAAATCCTTTTTTATAGCTTTCAGAAGGGTACCATGTTTTACCATCTTTGGAAACGATTCCGCCTGAAGCAACGAATTTTTTCCATTCCACTTCAGATAATTTTGATTTTTTCACGGCTCTCCACGCGTCACCACTTCCATCGATTACTCCTTTTCCGGTAATGGCAATGTTTTTTGCGTTTCTTGCAGAGATTGGAGACTGGCAGCGGATGGTATTTAAACCTTCAAAACTTACGTCTACCAAAGGATAATCGCTTTTGTCTGTGCTGAAAATAATCATGGCACCGTCTTCCACATGAAGATTGATATTGCTTTGCAGAACGATAGGTCCGGTCAACCAAAGGCCTCTCGGCACAACCAGTTTACCGCCACCTTTTTTTACCAAAGCGTCGATTGCTTTTTTGAAAGCTTCCGTGTTTTTTACACTTCCGCCCGAAACACCTCCAAAATCTTTGATTGATACGGTATTTGCTGCGAAAGAAGTTTCCACAACTTTTGGCATTTTAAACTCAATGCCTTTGTAAATATCTGTATTTTGAGCGTAGAACTGTCCCGAAAACATCATTGCCGCGACAAGACCTATTATTTTGAATGACTTTTTCATTATATATATTCTTATTTATTTTTCTATTGTTGATTTTTCTAAAACCCGTTAGGTTTGGTATTTTATTTTTTGTTTCCCAACGATTTCAGCGACTTTCAAAAATTTTATTGAAAATTAAATTTCAATTGATGTGCAATCATCTGTGAAAATCTATGAAATCTGTGTGAGATATTTAATTTTTTGTTATTCTGAAATATTCAAAATCTGCGTAGCCACCACGGTTTGCTTTCTGTGTGCTTACAGAATATAATCCCACTTTGGCACCGATCCATTTTCCGGGTTTTGCCTGGAATGGTTCACCTGCTTTGATGAAATTTTTACCGTTTTCGCTGTAACTGAACGTACAAATTCCGTTCGGCTCGCTGACGTTGACTTTAAAATATGCTTCGTTTCCTTTCAATTTGGTTTCAAACAAAACCTTTTCTTCGCCGCCTTTTTCGGCCTTTTCGGCTTTTCTCAACTGAACGTAATATCCGTCAGTTTTATTGGTGATGACAATCGATGCGTGATCCATTCCCATGACCAAAAGTCCGGCAGTTTTTCCTTCCTTGGCATCTTCGGGAGTTAACTTAACTTTCGTAGAAGCTACAAAATTCGGAGCAGGAAATTTTTGAGTCAGAAGATTTGGAACGTTCCAAAGATTTTTATCGTTTTCAGCCATTTTCATGGAGAATAATCTCAGAAATTTCTGTCCCGGAAGTTTGGAAGACCAAACTATGTTTTCGTTGGCACTCCATTGCCACTGCAAACCTAATTTTTCACCATCAAACTCATCCGTTTCAGCCGGAGTTACGACAGGATATGTTTTCCCGACGTTTGGTTTTTTATAGGTTAAAACCGGCTCGCCGATGCCATTTTTATCGTTGTCGACGCCCATTACTGGCCAGTCTTTTTCCCATTTCATCGGCTGCAAATGCACTATTCTTCCTCCTGCATCCACATCCTGAAAATGGTAAAACCAGTCTTCTCCCGAAGGCGTATCCACCCACGCTCCCTGATGTGGACCGTTGATTTTTGTTTTTCCCTGTTCGAGAACTATTTTCTCTTCGTACGAGCCGTAAATATTTTTTGATCTTAAAACCAATTGCCATCCTGTGGCAACACCTCCAGCCGGAGCAAAAATGTAGTAGTAGCCGTTTCTCTTGTACATTTTCGGACCTTCAACGGTAGGATGTGCATCGTGACCATCGAAGATATGAACTCCTTTATCCAAAACTTTTGTTCCTTCAGGATTCATTTTATTTAAAGACAAAATACTTTTCACTCCGGCGCGGCTTCCTGCCCACCCGTGAACCAGATAGGCCTGTCCGTCCTCGTCCCAAAACGGACAAGAATCGATTAAACCTTTTCCTTCCATTACCAAAACTGGCTCGTCCCATTTTCCGAGTGGATCTTTGGTTTTTACCATGTAAATTCCGAAATCGGGATCTCCCCAGTAAATGTAAAATTCGCCTTTGTGAAAACGGATTGCTGGTGCCCAAACGGCGTCACCTCTTCTAGGAACTGAGAAATGCTCTTTAGGCAACACATCTTGAATAGCATAGTTCACCAATTTCCAGTTGACCATATCTTTTGAGTGAAGAATTGGCAATCCGGGAGCTTCGTTGAAGCTTGAAGCGGTCATATAATAATCATCACCAACACGCGTTACGTCCGGATCTGAATAATCTGCGTACAAAATAGGGTTTCTGTAATTTTTTCCCTGATCGGCAGTCCAGACTTCTGAAACGTATGGTTTTTCCTGTGCATTCAAGTATGTTGATGCAATGGAAAATACGGTGATTGAAAGTATATTTAAAATTTTGTTTGTCATAAAATCAGATTTTTGGTCTGGTTTGTTTTTAACGCAAAGAGCGCAAAGATTTTTTTTAAAACTTAATGTATATTTTTAAGTTCGCAAAGGCGTTTGACTTCGTCGAATCTTCGATTTCACTCAGCAAAGATTGTATGTTTAATTTTTTTAAAACCATTAAGAAGTATAAGTCTTTAAGTTTTTTTAAGCTGAGCTTTGCTATAATTATGCGGCTTAATAAAATCTTAGATTTTAACTTTAAAAAAACTTAATCCTTTAATTATCTTAATGTTTTAAATTTTATTTTTCAAACTCCAAACTCGCCAAAATAAATGGTCCTGTTCCTTTACCGTCATTCGAACGGATTTCTTCGTTTACATAATATTCGTAAGAACCGTCTCTGTAAGGTTTTCCTCCTAATCCGGCAACAGCACAACATTTATTTAAGTTGACAACACCATTTTCATCAACTGTGATAAGATTTTTGATGATTCCGTCGTAGCCTTTTCTAGCGGCAACTTTATATGATTTTGGCAGGTAACCTTTGTTCACAGATTTAATCATTGTATAAACAAACATCGCTGAAGCAGTCGCTTCTTCGTAATTTTTGTTCGCCAAAGGCTTATCTAAAACCTGGTACCAAAGTCCGGATTTTTTATCCTGATATTTGATAACCGCGTCTGAATAGGATTTGATGTAAGAAATAATTCTTGCTCTTCCCGGATGGTCTTTCGGTAAATAATCCAAAACGTCTACC
Source organism: Chryseobacterium sp. HNCC26DJ240 (assembly GCF_057180485.1). NCBI lineage: Bacteria > Pseudomonadati > Bacteroidota > Flavobacteriia > Flavobacteriales > Weeksellaceae > Chryseobacterium > Chryseobacterium sp. HNCC26DJ240. The sequence goes on along the minus strand of NZ_JBXUGK010000009.1, from coordinate 24,760 downwards.
ATCGCCATTCCGTACCAGCCCATCGCTCTTCCCCAGAAGTTCGGCGAAAGTCCGGTTTGTTTATCTGCCCAGGCTTGTTCTTTGCTCTCATCCCAAGCGTGATAAAGCAATCCTGTTTTTTTGTCTAAAAGATTTTTCTGAACAGAATCAAACTGCATCACGATATCGTCATACGCTTTCTGAGCGTCTGCACCTTTTGTAAAATCTTTCGTATAATGCGTATAGAAAGGCATTCCCATGTATAAGCCATCTAACCAAACCTGGTTAGGATAGATTTTTTTGTGCCAGAAAGAACCTTCATTCGTTCTCGGCTGTCCGTCGATTTGCAGACGTAAAGTTTGAAGTGCCTTCAGGTATTTTTGATCTTTCTCTTTTTCGTATAGATAAAGCAATACGTTTCCGCTGTTCAACATGTCGATGTTGTACTTTTCTAATTCGTAAGTGGCAATCGTTCCGTCTTCTTTTATTAAATCTTTCCCGAAACCGCTGATGTAATCATAGTATTCTTTTTTGCCCGTTTTAATGTAAAGCTGCTCAGCTCCGTCTAAAACAATTGCTGACGGATAGGTCCATTTCGGACTTTTGCTGAAATCAAGCATCCAAGCTTCAGGGAAACGCTGCATTTCTGAAAGCATCATTCTTTCAGACCATTTTAAGTTGGTGGGAACTACTTTTCCTGCTTGTGAAGTTACTTTTGAAGGTTTTGTGGCAACAGCATTTTTCGTCTGTGCACAAGACAAAAATACGCCCGATCCTAAAGCGGCAAATGCCAATACTTTTAATTTATGATTGATGAAGTTCATATTATATATCTTTTTAAAGTTGATTTTTCTGTTTTAAAATTTAATTTTAGTAAAAATACTATTATTGTTTTTTGATAATGTCCTGCACAATACTGTGACTGTAAACCTCAATATTATCGTAGTTTTTATCTAAATCTCTTCCGTTTGCATCGTATTTATTAGGATTGAGCTGTTGTTTGATTTCCCATTCATCGGGCATTCCGTCGTTGTCTGAATCTTTTGGATTATTTCCCTGTCTTAAAGTTGGGAAACCACCTGCATCATTTTGAGAATCGATGATTCCGTTTTTGCTTCCGAGCGAACCATTATAGGTAAAAGTACCTTTTTTGGCATCTTTTAAAACATGTACATCTACTGCATCTCTCACCAAACTTGCACCTCCAATTTTTAAAATTTTCCTGTAAGCTTGTTTTGGAGAATCTGTTTTTACATTATTCTGAATATCGTGTGGCTGATTAATTCTAATATTATTTTTATCAGTTTCCGTCAGATTATAATCGCTTTTCATTTGGTTGAAAACTCCTTTTTCCCAATTGTCGGCGGTCACTTCGGGATTTCCTTCAGAAACATTTCCGCTGATATAATATTTTCCCCAAATGTTGTACACTTCGGTTTCAGGTTTTTCATTTTTGTCGATGGCGACAATTCTTTTTTTGGTTAAAGTAGCCGGTCCCGGTTTATAATAATTATTAACGATATTCACGTTCATTCCTTCGCCGCCGTACACATTATTGTGTCCCCAATTATAAATGACGTTGTTTCTGAAATCGGTTAAATCAGTCAGCGCAAATTTACTTCCCGCATATTCTCCCAATCTTGGATTTCTGCTGTCGTGATGTGCATAGATATTATGATGGAATGAAGCGTATTTGCCTCCGGCAATTCCACCGTATCCGTGATTACCTTTTTTGTGAGCAGAGTTTCTTAAACTTTCTGCGATTACACACCATTGAAGTGTGGTATTTTCATTCACATAAATGGAAACCGTCTCGTCTGTTGACCAGCTCATCGAGCAGTGATCAACGATTAAGCCTTTCATAAATCTTGCCCCTAAAGCATCTCCTTCCACTTTTTTCTGGTCTCCCATTCTGAATCTCAAAAAACGGATAATTACATTGTCAGCAGCTACAAAAGTTTCGTAGTTAGCGATAGTAATTCCATCTCCTGGAGCGGTTTGTCCCAGAATGGTAACATTTTCTTCGGTAATTTTTAATGGAGATTCAAGGAAAATGGTTCCGGCGGTTTTAAAAACAATATATCTTGCTTCTTTTTGGTTTAAAGCATGTCTTAAGGTTCCTTCGGAGCCGTCGTCTGAAGTTTTGGTTACGAAAATTACTTTTCCGCCTCTTCCTCCGGTGGTGAATCTTCCGAAACCTTCTGCGCCCGGAAAACTGTCTGTTTTTTCCTGAGCTGAAGCTGAGAAAGAAAACAAAGTGAGTAAACTTGCTGTGAAGATTGTATGTTTTAGGCTGAATTTCATTTTTTGTAAAGTAATTGTTCCTTTTTAATACATCAAATTTGAACACAAAGTTCACAAAGGTTTTATAACAAAATATATTTTTTAAGATTCACAAAGTCGTTTGACTTATAAAAGATCTCAAAGTTTTAGTTTATGATAAAAATTAATATTATTTAAAACTTTTACTAAAATTCCAGTTGTCTTTTCCTTTTAATACGTTTTTGGCGGTATATTTTTTAGCTTGTTCTTTCGTCAGCTGATGCGACCATGAAACCCTTTTTGAAATATCTGCTCTCTCTCCTTTAGAGTTGTATTCTGCGTAGAAAGTAGTTTTTTCAGCATCGGGTTTAGACCAATTATGCCATCCCTCAGATTTAATTGTGGAATCGATTGCACAATTGATGTAAACAGTTTTAGCAAATGGTCTCCACGGACGACCCAAATATACAGAATTTGCATCTGCGTTGCCTGTTACATTACAGTTAATAAATACATAACCGTATTCATTACCTTCAATAGTAGAAGCCGCTGTAACGTAAGAAGCATTTTTCTTTGAGTAAATGATACAGTTTTCAAAAACGGCAGTTCCGGCTCCGAAAATATAATCGGTAGTTCCTTCGATGTAGCAGTTTTTAAAATAATTTCTTGATATTTTAGTTTTATCCGGATTATCCTGAGCTCCTTTTGTGTATAAAGTATCTTGAAAACCTAAGAATTTACAGTTTTCAAAAGCAATTCTATCTCCTGTAGTCAATACTGCAACGGCTTGTCCGACTGGTCCCGCATCGTTTTGAAAAGTGATATTTTTAGCTGAAAAATCATTAGAAAAGATAAAAATAGTTGATGACCCAGTGGTTCCGATATTTTTACCTTCGGAGTTTTGCTTTGAAGCGTGGTCATCGTAAACTAAAATGGTATTTTCTGCATTTTCACCCAATAAAAAGATAGCGCCTTTTTCTTGTGGAATAGTTACTTTTTCACGGTAGGTTCCGGGTTTAAGAATAATCTTTGTCTGCTTAGAAGTATTGTTTTCAACAGAATTTATGGCATCCTGAATGGTTTTAAAATCTCCTTTTCCGTCTTTCGAAACCACGATTGTTCTGTCGGAAGTTTTGAAAGAAAAAATACTTAGTAGGATGACCAATGCTGAAATTGCTGAGAGAAAATTTTTGAAAATCGTCGACATAAAACTTTTCTTTAGGAAAAATACAGACTCACTCCTGTAAACAAGAGAAAGTCTGTATTAAAATCAATTTAATATGAATGTGTATTTTTACTAATAACCATAATCCTGGGTAAGATTGAAGTTATTCTGAATGTACTCAAAATATATCGGCAATAATTCTCTCTTGTTAACCTGGAAATACTGTGCATATCCTGATGCCGGATTATCTACATAGGTTGCAGTAATTCCTGATCTCCATGCAATAGATTTGTAACCTGCAGGAGTGGTAGCAGATTGATTCGGAAGGTAAAATACAGCACTTTTATCTGTTCCTGTAGTATAAACATCAATTGCTGCGATATTTTGCTGAGCCGTTTTAGTAGGATCGTAAACAGAATTTTTGTAATAAATATTCAAAGGTACATTAGCATAAGCTCCGACACCGTTGATGAAATCTGTCAGTTTTTGTTTTGTTTCAGCAATTTTAATTGCTAATAAATTCCAACGGATCAAATCATATTTTCTGATTCCTTCTGAACCTAATTCTAATAATCTTTCCTGCACAACAGCATTAAAGAATCCTACTTTATCAGAAGGAATTGCTCCTACCTGACCAAGATTTCCTGTGTATGCTCTGTTTCTTACTGCTAGTAAAGCGTTTTTAGCTTCCTGAGAAGGTGCACCATTGATTTCGTTGTCTGCTTCTGCAAACATCAACATTACATCTGAAAGACGAAGTAAAGGCCAGTCAACAGCTAATGTCTGAGAAGGACCTGTAATACTTGTCCATGATTTTCTGTATTTAGAATCTGTCCACGCATTAGATGCAGCCAGTTCCGCTTGGTTTGCAGCGTTAATGGTAAAGATTCCGACATTCATGTCTCTTCTTAAGTCAAACTTTGAAAACTCGTAGAAATAAGTTGGAAGTGCATTGATACCTCCACCACCTTTCCATACAGAATTGTCGTGATGCTTTAATCCATTGTAATATCCGATTTTAGAGTCTGTTCTTACACCACCTCCAAATGCTCCTACTGCGAAAATCACTTCATTAGTTGTATCCTGAGCATTGGTGTGTAACGCTCTGAAAACATTTTCATAGCTAGGGTTAAGACTATGCTCACCGGAATGGCTCATGATGTCTTTACATTCTGTTAAAGCAATCTGATAATATTTTTGAGGGTTTGATCCCTGAGCCATAATTTGCGGGCTTCTTCTGAGAGAATATCCTGCTCTGGCTAAAGCAATTCTAGCTCTTAAACCTTTTACAAATCCTTTAGAAATTCTGTTACTGGTTGTACCACCTTCAGACCTCCATGGAACTAATGTTGCGGCTTTTTCAAGATCGTTAATCATCTGATCATAAATGATATCGCGATCTGTCTTTGGCTGGTTCTGTTCAGGTAATTCAGATGCAGGCACTAAATAAAACGGTACATCACCCCAGTTTCTGATTAATTCATAATAATACTGAGCTCTAAGCGTTAATGCTTCACCCATGTATCTGTTCATTAGAGTTTTTTCCTGTGCACTTCCTGTCTGCATAACAGGAGATAGCGGAATGTTTTTCAGAACAAGGTTGGCACGTTCAATTCCTGTATATAATTTCCCAAACGGGTTGTTGAGTTCTGTATTGGTTGCACATGCGCCGAAAGTGGCAACACCCCTTCTGTCATTACAGTTGTAGTTTCCTGAAGTTCTGAAGTCGTCACCGGATTGAGGAATAATAAGAGATAATCTTTGTCCGTACCCATCATCACCACCTAATTGAGCATAAACACCAATTAATGCTGAAAAAGTATCGTCTGTACTGTCAAACTGTTGTGCTTCAGAAATACTTGATAGGTTTTCCGGATCAAGGAAATCGTTACAAGAATTAGTAAAGAAAAGTGCTCCAACGAGGCAACTTGCTATAAATATTGATTTTGTTTTTTTCATGATAATAAATTTTAGAAAGTGATATCTACACCTGTTACGAAGAATCTGCTACGCGGATAAGCTGAGTAATCAACTCCGGGAGTTAAAGGATTTCTTCTTGTGCTTGCTTCAGGATCGTATCCAGAGTATTTCGTCAAAACGAAAACGTTGTTTACTGTTGCATACAGTCTGAAGTTTTTAACACCTACCGCCTCAAGGGAACCTTTAGGTAATGTGAAACCTAAAGTTACGTTATTTAATCTTAAGAAAGATCCATCTTCGATTCCGTAAGAGTGTAAGATGTACTGTCCGCTTGGAGGAGTCCACATTGTTGTGTTAGCGTTTAATGCTGCCAAAGCAGTAGGATCATTCACTTTCACCCCATTGTTGTCAAACCATCTCCATCTGTCTGCCACTTCTGCAGCCATGTTGTTGTCTCTGTAAAGATATTGAGTTGTGTTTTCTATTTTATTGGCATTGTACACTTTGTTTCCTACAGAGAAGTTGAAGAATAAACTCATGTCAAAGTTTTTGTATCTGAAAGTTTGGTTAAAACCTCCATAAAACTTCGGCTGTGCGCTTCCTAATTCCTGTCTGTCTGCATCAGTAATCTGTCCGTCGCCATTTAAATCTTTTAATTTAAGATCTCCGGGCTGCACAGCTCTTGCTCCTAAAGCGATTGCACTTGTACTTGGTACACCTGTTTTTAATGTATAAACCTGAGTCGCGGCATTGTAATCAAAATCGCTTACTTCGTATCTTCCTTCAGTTACATATCCGTAATAGGTGCCTACAGCGCTTCCCACTTTTGCGATAAAGTCAAATCCGCCGATACCTCCAGATTGAACCAGATAATAATCCTGGCCTGGACGAACACCGCTTCCTAAACTTAAAATTTTATTTTTGTTTGCAGAAAGGTTGATGTCTGTTTTCCAGGTGAAATTTTCTTTGTTGACGATAGCTCCACCTAAAGTAAATTCTAAACCTTTGTTTTGAGTTTTACCGGAATTCTGGAACTGGTTAGCATATCCCGGGAAAGGAACTTTAGCCAAAACCAACAAATCTTTAGTGTCAGTAATATATCCGTCTACACTACCATATAATCTACCGTTGAAAAATCCGAAGTCAATACCCGCGTTTTTAGAAACTGTAGCTTCCCATTTTACATTAGGATTTGCCTGTGTTGTAGAGATTCCGGCTCCCGGAGTTACAGAAGTTCCGAATACATATCCGTTGTTTGCACCAACGTTGTAGAAATTAGCCCAAAGGTAAGATGTAATTCTGTTGTTACCAGAAAGACCGTATCCAACACGAAGTTTCAATTCTTCAAGCCAGGAAACATCTTTCAAGAATTTCTCTTCGTTAACTTTCCACGCCAATGAAGCTGCCGGGAAATATCCCCACTGATTTCCTTTCATGAAAACGTTAGATCCATCAGCTCTTACAGAGGCGGTAAGAATATATTTATTATCAAAAATATAATTTACACGTCCGAAAAATGAAGCTAAACGATCAGGAGCAATAACTGCTGTTCTTGCTGCATCCTGTATTAAACCTGCGGGTGGTGTTGCTGCAGCAATGTTGGAAAATGCTTCTTGCGGAAGGATAGACTTTGGAAACCATTTTACATAGGTGTTACTTGTTTCTCCGTCAGTCTGAATGATTTCCTGACCAAGCAAGACATCCAGTTTATGTCTGCCAAATTTTTTCGTGTAATTTAACGTATTGGTATTGGTAATTCTTCTTGATTGAGATCTGTCTAACTGTACAATCGGCATATCTGCATTTGCTCTTGCCTGTGATGTTACAGTACCCCAAAACTGATTGGTGATAATATCTCTCTGTACGTACCCAATAACACTTCGGAAAGTGAAGTCTTTTGAAATGTTCCAGTTGATGTAACCGTTTAATAATAAGTCATTTGAACGGTTAGTTCTAACTTCGTTCTGATTTAGAATTAAAGGATTAACCAAGTTGGTGTTGGTAGCGTAATCTGGGTCAAAATCATCAACAGGAATATTAGATCCTCCTTCGAAAGGCTGGTATCTAACAGCATTTCTCAATCTGTTATTACTTTGAGAACCGGTGCTTGAAGTACCTACACCATCTATTAATGATCTGCTGTATCTTGCATTAAAACCAAACTTTAATTTTTTACTGATATCATAATCGTATTTAAAGTTAACCATACTTCTCTTGAATCCAGAGTTGAGCATGATCCCATCTTCATCTACATGATTTAATGTTAACGCAAAAGCCGATTTTTCTGAACCACCATTTACCGTAAGGTTATGTGTAAAGTTAAAAGCTTCGCGACCGAATAATTCATCCTGCCAATTTCTTCTTTTAACGTTGCTGTATTTATTTTGTAGTTCGCTATAAGTTCCATATCTGTTTGTAAAAGCCAAAACATCAGCAGCCACACCATTTTTGTTGTATAGTTCGTACTGATACAATACAAATTCATAAGGATCTAGAACATCCAATGTGTTCATGATCTTCCTTACACCTGTAAATCCGTTGTAGTTTATGGAAGTAGTTGCTCTCTTTTTACCACTTTTTGTAGTAATTAAAACAACCCCGTTTGCACCTCTGGAACCGTAGATTGATGTAGATGAAGCATCTTTCAGAACTTCGATTGATTCAATTTCTTTCGGAGTCAAAAGCGACATAGCGTTATCCATCTGTACGCCATCCACAATATAGAGTGGGGCATTGCTTCCGGTAATAGAAGTTCCACCTCTTACTTTGATATCTACTTCTGCACCCGGGGAGCCTTCACTTGTCTGCACCTGAACCCCTGCCAGTCTACCCTGAATTGCTTCAGCGGCACTGTTTACGGGCATATCTTTCAAAGCTTCTGCTTTTACAGATGAAACAGCGTTGGTTACGTCTTTTTTAGAAACTTTAGAGTAACCTACTAAAACCACTTCGTCGATATTTCTTTCCTTGTCTTTTTCCTGTGCCATTGCGAGCATTGGCAAAAGAAAAGCGGAAAGATATAACCACTTAATCTGTTGTACATTTTTATTCATTGAACTGTATTCTTAATTTAATTACTTTATTCTTCTGTTGTCTGTTTTTGTGATAAGAGGTAAGTATTTTTTTCGTTAAGTGGCCAGGAATTAATCAAAAAAATACGCTTTCTAGTGTGCAATCGATTGCGTAAATTTTTACAGGTATAAATTCCTGGCTCCTAAACTAATATTATTTTCGATTACGCAAAGAAAATTTGAATAATTTTTTATTAATTTAATTGTTTAAGTTTTAAAAATTTGCATAACAATCGTTAGGTTTTTCACATTATATAACTATTAATCAGTTTGTTAAAATAATAATTTACACCTTAAAATTTCTTTAAAATTTCTTAATATTTTTTTCTGTTTAATGTATTTCAGCTATCTTTTTAGGCCTGAATTACCCAAATTTTACGCATTGAAAATTCCCAAAATGTGTACTCAAGATTAATTTTTTGTGAAATTAAATGATTTTTGTCACGTTTTTCTGAACATTTTTATTGTTTCCTTAGGGAACTAATTAGAGTCACCTCTTTATGACAGCCTTATCATAGAACTTAATGATAATTGTCATCTCAAACACATGATTTTTTTTGGCATGATTTTATGTTTGTTCAATGGTTTGTACCGATTTCAGGGATTAGTTTTACCTTAAATCTCTCTTGAGAGCACGACTTTTTGTACTTTTATTAAATTTATTTTACTGAAAATGAATGATTTAATAATAAATATTAAATTTTTGTGAACCAATTAAATTTTAATTCTATATTTAACACCAAGTATTTCAATCGTTAAAAATGTGTAATTTTATGCAATCGATTACACAGTAAAACTTATCGGCTTTCGGGCCACAGAAAAATTCAAAATTAAGAGTATGACAAAATCAGAATTTCGTTACGCCCATCATCCTGAAGATGTAAAAAAATATACAACTGAAGACCTGAGAAGGGAGTTTTTAATGAATGATTTATTTAATGAAGATCAAATCAATGTAGTGTATTCTATGTACGACAGAATGATCGTAGGTGGTGCAATGCCTGTAAAAAACGCATTGAAACTGGAGCCTACGGATGATCTGAAGGCAGAAAACTTCCTTGACAGAAGAGAATTGGGAATTATCAACGTTGGTGCTGCCGGAAAGGTAACCGTTGACGGAGAGGTTTTCGAGCTTGGTAATAAGGAAGCATTATACATCGGAAAAGGAGCAAAAGATGTTGTTTTTGAAAATGGAAATGAAGGTCAGACTTTATTCTATTTCAATTCAGCTCCTGCGCATCACACTTTCCCTACAAAGAAGATCACTAAAAATGAGGCTGAAATTGTAGAATTGGGAGAAGCAAAATACGCCAACAGACGTACCATCAACAAATTGATCGTCAACAGCGTACTAGAAACCTGCCAACTGCAAATGGGAATGACCGAGTTGCACGAAGGAAGCGTTTGGAACACAATGCCTTCTCACACGCATACCCGTAGAATGGAAGCTTATTTTTATTTTGATCTTGAAGAAGGGCAGGCGGTAAGTCATTTTCTTGGCCAGCCGAATGAGACCCGTCATATCTTTATGAAAAACAATGAAGCAGTCTTGTCTCCGGAATGGTCTATTCACTCAGGGGTTGGTACTTCCAACTACACTTTTATCTGGGGAATGGCAGGAGAAAATATGGATTATGGCGACATGGATGCTGTTAAAACTAACGAACTAAAGTAATTTTTTCTACATGAATTTATTCGATTTATCCGAAAAAGTAGCTGTTGTAACAGGCGGTACTCACGGATTAGGAATGGCAATGGCTGAAGGTCTTGCCTCTGCAGGTGCTGAACTGGCAATCACAAGTACAACTCCCTCAAAATTAGACGAAGCCTTAGAATATTATCGCAGTAAAGGATACAACGCTACAGGTTATCTTTTTGATGTGACAGACGAATTGGAAGCCGCTCAAAAAGTTGCTTTAATGCTTGCTACACATGGGAAAATAGACATCTTAGTCAACAACGCGGGGATCATCAAACGTGTTCCGGCTTTAGAGATGGATGTTGCAGACTTTAGAAAAGTAATCGATGTAGATCTTACCGGTCCTTTCATCATGTCTCAACTGGTTGGGAAACACATGATCAAAAGACAATCTGGTAAAATCATCAATATTTGCTCGATGATGAGTGAGCTTGGCCGTGACAATGTAGTAGCATACGCTTCTGCAAAGGGCGGGCTAAAAATGCTTACCAAAAATTTAGCAACAGAATGGGCAAAACACAATATTCAGGTGAACGGTATCGGTCCCGGATATTTTGCGACAACCCAGACAGAACCCATCAGAGTAGACGGGCATCCGTTTAACGATTTTATCATCAGCAGAACTCCGGAAGGAAGATGGGGAAACCCGGAAGATCTTGCAGGAACCGCTATTTTCTTAGCTTCAGATGCAAGTAAATTTATCAACGGACACATCATTTATGTGGATGGAGGTATTTTGGCGACCATCGGGAAACCTGCTAATGAATAACATAAGAATTTTACAGAAATGAAATCTTTTATTACAGATAACTTTTTATTACAAAATAAATACGCGGAAGAATTATACTTCAATTTCGCAGAAAAACAGCCCATCATCGATTATCACAATCATTTGATTCCAAAAGATATCGCTGAAGATACGGTTTTCGAAAATATTTCTAAAGTCTGGATTGCAGGCGATCATTACAAATGGCGTGCAATGCGTACGATGGGCGTGAACGAAAGATTCATCACAGGTGACGCAACAGACAAAGAGAAATTCGAGGCTTGGGCAAAAACGGTTCCTTATACCTTAAGAAATCCTTTGTACCACTGGACGCATTTAGAATTGAAGCGTTATTTCGGAATTGATGAATTATTAAACGAAAAAAACGCATCAGATATTTACGACAACATCACGGCACAGCTTCAGACTCCTGAAAAGTCAACAAGAGGTTTGCTGAAAATGATGAACGTAGAATCTTTGTGCACGACTGAAGATCCGATTGATGTTTTAAATTACCATCAGGATTTGGCGAAAAGTGATTTCAGCATTAAAGTAAGTACAGCTTTCCGTCCTGATAAAGCGATTTTAATTGAGAACCACAACTTCGCAGATTATATTTCTAAATTGGGCGAGTCGGCTGGAATTGAAATCAATTCTTACCAGACTTTGTGCGATGCTTTATTAAAAAGAGTAGAATATTTCCACGAAAACGGATGCAGACTCTGCGACCACGGACTGAACAATATTTCATTCGAGGAAGCTTCAGAAGCTGAAGTGAGCGCAATCTTCAATGATAAAATTTCAGGAAAAGTGATTGCTGAAAAGCAGGTGAATCAGTTTAAAACTGCCATTTTATTATTCTTAGGCGAAACGTATCATAAATTCGGATGGGTTCAGCAGTTCCACCTTGGAGCTTTGAGAAACAATAACGAAAGAATGCACAGAATCTTAGGTCCGGATACAGGGTGGGATTCTATCGGTGACTTCGTACAGGCTGAAACTTTGTCTAAATTATTAAACGCTTTAGACGGAAAAGACAAACTGACCAAAACAATTCTATATAACTTAAATCCTGCCGACAACGAAATTTTCGCTACAATGATCGGGAATTTTAATGACGGCAGTATCAAAGGAAAAGTACAGTTCGGTTCCGGATGGTGGTTTTTGGATCAGAAAGACGGAATGATCAAGCAGATGAATGCCCTTTCAAACATGGGATTAATCAGCTGTTTCGTAGGAATGTTGACAGATTCCAGAAGTTTCTTATCTTACCCGAGACATGAATATTTCAGAAGAGTGTTGTGTAATCTTTTCGGAGAAGAAATGAAAAACGGCGAATTGCCGGATGATATGGAACTGATCGGGAAAACCATTTCCGACATCTGTTATCATAATGCTAAAAATTATTTCGATTTTTAAACTTAAATAAAAAGCTCTCGCAAATTGAGCAAATTTTGCAGATTTAAAAAAGATCTGCGTAATCAGCCTAATCTGCGAGAGATAATAAATTTGAACCATTAAGGACAATTAAGGAGTTAAGATTTTTTTAGGATTAAAATCTTAGATTTTTTATTAAGCAAATCGCTTAAAGCGAAGCTAAACTTAACTATTCTCAATTCCTTAATAAATCTTAATGGTTTAAAAAAAGTAAATTTTTAATATTTAAAAGGTCAAACGTCCAGAAAAATCTTTGATTTTTAAACTTATGTGATCTTTATATTTTCATTATTTTAAACTTTACAGAACTAAAGCATCAAAAACTTTTGTGCCTTTTGTGGTTTAAAAAGAAGTCAATTAAAAGTTATGGGTAAAATACTTACTTTCGGTGAAGTAATAATGAGGCTTTCACCTCCCGGGAACAAAACAATGAAACAGAGCCACGAGATGGAATTCTTTTTCGGCGGAACTGAGCTCAACGTAGCTTCTTCATTGGCAACAATGGGTTGCGACGTGACGCACATCAGCAATGTTTCTGACGATTTTGTGGGGGAATCTGCATTGTCTTTCATCAAAAGTTTTGGGATTGATACAACTTTCATCAATAAAAATGAACATCCTTTAGGTTTATATTTCCTTGAAGTGGGAGCATCCGTTCGTGCGAGCAGAATTGCTTACAACAGACTGAACGGTTCTTTTGCCAACATCAAACCAGAACAGATCGACTGGAAAAAAGCTTTGGAAGGTTGCGACTATTTCCACTGGACAGGTATCAGTCCCGGAATTTCCGAAGGTGCTTACGAAACTTTGAAAGAAGGTTTGTTAACCGCCCGTGAAATGGGAATTGAAGTAACAACCGATCCTGCTTACCGTTCAAACCTTTGGAAATACGGTAAAAACGGAAACGAAGTTTTAAAGGAATTGGTTTCTTACTCAACGATTTTCATCGGTGGTGTAAATGAGATCAATGAAATTTTGGGAACTCAGTTTTCGTCAGATCAGCAAGGTTTCATGGAAGCTTGTGAAGAATTAAAAAAACAATGTCCATCCATCCATAAAATTTTCGACAAAATAAGAATTGGGGTTACGGCAAGTTCTCAGCAGACGCAGGGAAGAGCTTTAATTAACGGAAATTATTTTGAAACTAAATTTTTAGAAATAGACAATGTAGTCGACAGAATCGGAACGGGAGATGCCTTTGCAGCAGGTTTAATTTATGGTTTATTAAATTTCGATGATGAAAAAGCATTGAATTTTGCCAACGCAGCCTGTGCCATCAAACATACCATTTTAGGCGACATCAATTACTGCAGCGCAGAAGATATCCTCGAAGTAATGGCCGGAAATTCCGGAGGAAGAATCAAAAGGTAGTTTTTCGCTTTTGGCTGTTTGCTTTTGGCAATTGGCTTTACAAAGTTTAAAATTAAAAACGCTATTGGTCTTTGCTGAGCAGAGCGCCTTTGCGAACTTAAAAATATACATCAAGTTTTAAAAAGAAAATCTTTGCGCCCTTTGCGTTAAAAAAAAAGGAAGTGTTGAAGTTACAGCATACCAAAGGATGGATAAAACTCCATCAAAGATTATTTTAACAAAATAATTAAAACAAAATGACAAAAATTCAATTGGTTACAAACACCATCATCAATCAGGGAGCTTTGCCTCTGTATTACAATGCTGATGAAATGGTAACTTTAGAAATATTAAGATCGCTTTACAAAGCAGGAATCCGCGCTGTGGAATACACCAGCCGTGGTGAAGCTGCGTTGAGTAATTTCACAAAAATGGTAGAAGTCCGTAATGCCGAAATGCCTGAAATGCATCTCGGAATCGGAACCATCAAAAATCTAAAACAAGCAGAAGAATATTACAAGGCAGGTGCTGATTTCTTCATCAGTCCGGGTTTTGTGGCGGAAGTTGCAGCGTTTCTAATTCCAAAAGATTTGTTGTACAGCCCAGGTTGTATGACACCTACCGAAATTATTGCGGCGGAAACCGCTGGTGTAACTTTCATTAAATTATTCCCAGGAAACGCTTTGGGACCAGGATTTATGAGTGCCATTAAAGATGTTTTCCCGAATCTGAAATTTATGCCTACAGGTGGTGTTGATACCACAAAAGAAAGCATTGACAGCTGGTTCAAAGCAGGAGTTTCTGCAGTAGGAATGGGAAGCAAACTGGTAAGCAAAGAATTGATGCTTGCAAAAGACTATGCGACGATTGAAAATGAAACCAAAAAAGTGCTGGATATTATTCAGACTTTAAAATAAATAAATGACTATGAGTTCAGTTAAATCTCTTAAGCCGACGCAATACAGATGGACGATTTGTCTGCTGTTATTCCTCGCTACCACGATCAATTATCTGGATCGTCAGGTTTTATCTTTGACGTGGAAAGATTTTATAGCACCGGAATTTCACTGGAATAACAACGACTACGGAAACATCACCGCATTATTCTCCATATTTTATGCTGTGGGAATGCTTTTCGCAGGAAAGTTCGTGGATTTCATGGATACCAAAAAAGGTTTCCTTTGGGCAATTGGAGTTTGGTCTGTGGGTGCAGTTTTACACGCATTCTGCGGGATTGCTACTTCGGGAATTCTTACTGGCAACTGGTTTGCAGGTTTTCATGGTTCAAAAGAATTAATTTCTACAGTTTCCAATACTTCTGCAATCATCAGTACAAGTGTTACTTTATTCATTTTTGCGCGTTTCGTATTGGCGATTGGTGAGGCAGGAAACTTCCCCGCAGCAATCAAAACTACGGCAGAATATTTCCCCAAAAAAGACAGAGCATTTTCTACAAGTATCTGGAATGCTGGAGCGACGGTTGGAGCTTTGGCAGCACCGCTTACAATCCCTTTTATTGCAAAATCCATGGGTTGGGAATGGGCGTTTATCATTATTGGTGCTTTAGGATTTGTTTGGATGGGACTTTGGGTATTCGTTTACAAAAAGCCACATTTACACAAAAGAGTTAACGAACACGAACTGACTTATATCAATCAGGATCAGGACGATCTTCCGAATGAAGACACTTCAGTGCCGGAAAAAGTATTTACGTTCAAAGAATGTTTCAGCTACAGACAGACATGGGCTTTTGCCTTCGGAAAATTCATGACAGACGGCGTTTGGTGGTTCTTTTTATTCTGGACTCCGGCTTATTTAAGTTCGGTTTACGGAATGGATTCCACAGAAAGTGCATTGCCGTTATTCGTATTATACATGATTACTTTATTATCAATCATCGGTGGATGGCTTCCAAAATATTTTGTTGAAAAGAAAGGTATGAACGCTTACACTGGAAGAATGAAAGCGATGTTGATTTTCGCATTTTTCCCTCTGTTGGCACTTTTGGCTCAACCATTAGGAACAGCAACTTACTGGATTCCGGTTTTAATTATCGGTGTAGCAGGAGCAGCGCATCAGGCTTGGTCAGCAAATATCTTCTCAACAGTAGGCGATATGTTCCCTAAAAAAGCCATCGCAACCATCACAGGAATTGGCGGAATGGCAGGCGGAATCGGATCTTTCATCATCAATAAATCTTCGGGTGTTCTATTTGATCACGCACACAAAGCATGGTCAACCGTAGACGGAGTTCCTTTGTTGGAAAAATATCCTCAATACGTTAACGACCGTTTGCCGGATGGTTTCTTTGAGCAGTTGGAAAAGTCAGGCGCCGTAGTTTCAGACGGAATTGACAAAGGATACATGATTATTTTCTCCATCTGTGCAGTCGCTTATCTGATCGCATGGACAGTAATGAAAATGTTGGTTCCTAAATATAAAGTGATTAGTAAATAGAAAATAAATTTTAAACCATTAAGTTAGAATTAAGCAGTTAAGAATGATTAAGAATTTGCAGGCAAATTGAATTGCCAGCTTAAGAAATTTATTTCTCTTAAATAAACTTAACTCCTTAATAGATCTTAATGGTTCAAATATAAAACTTTGAGTTCTTTGCTAAGTCAACGCCTTTGCGAACTTGAAAATATACATAAAGCTTTAAAAAAATCTTTGCGGACTTTGCGTTTAAAAAGCTCTAAGATTTAGCAGAATTAAAAACACAATTTAATTCAAATTAGAAAAATGGAAAATCAGACAAAACAACAGTTAAACCGTCAAAACAGCGGTATAGATACAAAATTACCAATCAAAATCGTACAGTTCGGAGGAGGAAACTTCATGCGCGGATTTACAGATTATGTGATTGATAAATTAAACACAGAAGCAGATTTCAATGCAGGAATTGTCAACGTACAACCTACACCAAACGGTTCAGTTCACAAGCTTGAAGAACAGGGGAATCTATACACATTATTCACAAGAGGAATCAAGAAAGGAGAAATCATCGATGAGAAATGCGTGATTTCGGCGATTCAGAAATCGGTTAATCCTTATGCAGATTACAACAGCTTTTTGGAGTTGGCGAAAGAAGAAGAACTTGAATTTGTTTTTTCAAATACAACCGAAACGGGAATCGCTTACGACGAAACTGAAAATTCGTATGAAGGTCCGCACAAAAATTTCCCTGCGAAAGTAGCGGTTTTACTTCATGAAAGATATAAGCATTTTAATGGAGCGGCAGATAAAGGATTAAGAATTATTCCTTGCGAGCTGATTGAAGAAAATGCAATCGTTTTAAAAGGAATTATTTTAAAATATACCCAACTTTGGAATTTAGAACAAGGTTTTGCAGAATGGGTTGAAAACAGCAATCACTTCCACAATACTTTGGTCGATAGAATCGTTCCGGGTTATCCAAAAGATGACGCTGCGACGTATGAAGACCAGTTGGATTATGAAGATCCGATGATGGTGGTTTCTGAAACATTCCTTTTATGGGTGATTCAGGGAGGTGAAGATTTAAAACAGAGAATTCCTTTCGATAAAATCAACGAACAGATTTTGGTGGTGGATGATATTCAGCCCTACCGTTTAAGAAAAGTAAGAATTCTGAATGGCGGACATACTTTGATGTTGGCTCCGGCAATTTTAGCAGGAAAAGAAATCGTGAAAGAAGCAATCGATGACCAGTTTATCGGAACTTTTTTAAGCGAATCGATATTTAATGAAGTCAATCAGACTTTAGGTTTAGATGAAACTGAACTGAAAGAATTTGCAGAAGAAGTGTTCGACAGATTCAGAAATCCTTTCATTAAGCATCATTTGGCGAGTATTGCTTTATATTTTGTTTCTAAATTTAAAGTAAGAGTCGTTCCGAGTTTACTGACTTATGTTGAAAGAAATAATAGACTTCCGTTGAATTTAACGTTCTCTCTGGCAAGTTTAATCAGATTCTATCAGGGAAGTTTTGGTGAAAAATCTCTTCCTCTGAATGACGAAGAAGCCATCGTAAACAGATTCAGGGAAATCTGGAAAAACGAAGATTATGAAGTAGTTTCAGAACAGGCATTAAGCGAAAAACTATTCTGGGATACCGACCTTACACAGGTGGAAGGCCTGAAAGCCGCAGTAGCAAAAGCATTGTACGAAATCGATCACAATGACATGGAAACTGCTTACAAAAATTTTATTCAATTTTATTCTTAAACAATCATGCAAAAGAAAGTACTGAAAGTAAATCCCAAAGACAACGTTATTGTAGCGCTGTTGGATTTACCTGCCGGAGAATCGGTGCACTTAGACGGTACAGATTATACGATTCTTAAAGATATTAAAGCAAAACATAAATTCGCTGCCGTAGATTTTGAGGATGGCGACCATATCATCATGTATGGCGTAATCGTTGGAAAAGCCAACCAATCCATCAGACAGGGCGAAGTGATTACCACCGAAAACGTAAAGCACCAAAGTGCAAAAGTAGTCGGAAAAACCGAAACTTTAGGCTGGACTCCACCTAATGTTGACAAGTGGAAAGACCGTACTTTCATGGGCTACCACCGTGAAGACGGACAGGTAGGTACAGAAAACGTTTGGTTATTCTTCCCGTTGGTATTTTGTGAAAACAAAAATATCGAAACACTGAAGGATATTTTTGAAAAAGAATTGCTTCATGATAAAGCCAGCAAACATCAATTGTTGCTGCGTTCGTTATTGAACGGCGGTGCAGCTGTTGAAGTGGAGGAAGAACAACCGGATACAAGAATATTTAAAAATATCGATGCAAGATTTATTACGCACCAGGGCGGTTGTGGCGGAATCCGTCAGGATGCCGAAGCGTTGGGAAGACTGTTTGCAGGATATGTCAACAACCCGAATGTGGCGGGAGCTACGGTTCTCAGCTTAGGATGTCAGAATCTTCAGGTACAGATTTTCATGGATTCACTGCATGCATTGGCTCCAAATAACAAAAAACCAATCGTCGTTTACGAACAGCAAAAATCGGGTACCATCGATGAAATGCTGACCGGCGTTATTAAAGATTCTTATGAAGGCATTAAAAAAGCCAACGAAATAGAGAGAAAACCTGCATCCATTACCAAACTGAACATTGGTTTGGAATGTGGTGGCTCAGACGGTTTTTCAGGAATTTCTGCAAACCCAGTTTTGGGCGAAGTTTCTGATATAATGGCGGCAGTGGGCGGAACAACCATGCTCGCCGAGTTCCCTGAATTGTGTGGAGTAGAGCAGGAGTTGGTCAACCGTTGCATCAATGATGAAGACGGTGTAAAGTTCCTGAAACTGATGAAAGATTTTGAAGCCTCTGTGGTTGCGGCAGGATCAGGATTTGATATGAATCCTTCTCCCGGAAACATCAAAGACGGTTTAATTACCGATGCCATGAAATCTGCAGGAGCATCCAAAAAAGGCGGAGCAGCCCCAATCGTTGAAGTTCTCGATTTTACAGAATATGCCACAAAACCAGGTCTGAATCTGTTATGTACTCCCGGAAACGATGCCGAATGTACAACAGCTTTGGTCGGTTCAGGTGCAACAGTCGTACTTTTCACCACAGGTCTTGGAACTCCGATGGGAAATCCTATTACACCGGTTGTGAAGATTTCTTCCAACACGGTTTTGGCAGAAAAAATGTCAGACATTATTGATTTCAATGCAGGTACCGTAATCAGCGGAGAAAAAACAATTCCCGAAGCCGCAGACGAACTTCTGGAACTCATCATCAACGTAGCCAGCGGCGAAGTAAAAACCAAAGCAGACGTTTTGAATCAGAATGATTTCATTCCATGGAGACGAGGTGTCTCTCTGTAATGGGTTAATTATATTAAATATTAGGGTTGAAAATGCTTCTTGCTTCGGTAGGGAGCATTTTCTTTTTACAGATAGCGCGGATTTGCAATCCGTGCTTAGAATAAGTTATGATGAAAATCAAGGATTGCAAATCTGCGACATATAGCGTTTCACTTAGCTGATGATACCTGACGATATTTATTTTAATGTTTGTTGAATTGATTTTAAATCATTTGTATCAAGCTTTACAGCAAATAGCTTTTCAAAATTTTTAATATTATCCTTGATATTCGGAGATGAATTATACAAGTTCCATATATCTGTTACACCACTGAATCTTTTTAAAATTTTTTTCTCTTTATAATAGTCGATTAGTTTTTTTGATGATTTACCTATTAATTTTCCTAAATTTAGATCTTCTACAATGTTTGTTATATCATTATTGTCAATTGCTTTATCTACAGCTTTTTCCATTTCAGTATTATCGGAAACTTCCCAAAAATTAAACATTAATCTACTAGCTGTACTATATTTCTTATTAAATACATCCCAAAACCTATTGTATTCATCTACAGCTTCAATTTGTTCTTTAATTGTTTTTGATTGATTAAGTCTCATTTCGTAATTAATAGTAGAATTCCTTAGTTCTGTAAAATCCTTATCTAACTGTAGGAGTTTTGAAGGTATATCACATATAGATTTGCATTGACTCAATAATATATTTACTAATGGTGGTATTTTTTGATTCGATAGACCAAAGTAGTTGTATAATTCTTCTTGTTTATTGTTAAACGCATTTGATATTCTGCCTATAATTTCTTTTGAAATTCCTTTGCCTTTTAAATTTGTAATTTGAAAATCATATGAATAGAATGGAAGAGATGCTTGTAAATTTGAATTAGATGTTGCTGCTAAGAAGCTGGTGTAAAATTGTTCTGGTGTGTCAGAAGATTCAAGAGCTATTAATCCGTCTTCAACCTTACCTATTGATAAATATTTTAAATTAATGTTATCATTGTCAAGACTTGAAATTTTGAGATATTTTTCACGTGCAATTTCTGTATCTAAGCCTTCGTTAATGAACTTATCTATTTTCTCTTGGTAAGAAATAGGATTATCAAAATCTGTTTTTATTATACCAGTAACTTGTCCAATATTACTCCCTATACCTGAAATAATACTAACTTTTTTATTTTTAATCAATAACTCTAAAATTGGACGACCATTCGGGAAAATGGATTTTGATAATAAGTTGATGTGTTTAAATTCTTTATCAGTTAGATAAAAATTTGTATTTAAAACAAAAGCTTCTATAAATGTATTTAAAGAATATATAAATGTGACATTGGGTTTAGCATATTCTCCAATTATATAATCTAGTTCATCTATTAAATTTGAACTTATATATGTTGAATTAAATTCAATATTGATTTCATTCATTTTTGTAATGTTTTTGTAATGCTTTCAGTTTATATTTATCATCACAGAAAGTTAATCCAAGTGTAATTTTTCTAAAACTAATGAAATAAAAAGTTTTAACAAATTTTATTTCTAATTTTTTTTTCTCCCCGCTGGTGCTAGCGTCACGCTCCTACAAATTGCCTATGATTAGAGTGGTCACAAACGAGACGCTTGTGCCACCGAAAACCATTCTCGAAAGGTCTTCAACCTTAAATTTGACACTGCTGGTGCGTGCGTCACGCTCGTACCCATTGCTTATTATTAGAATGGTCACAAGCGAGACGCTTGCGCCAGCGAAAACCATTCTCGACAGGTCTTCAACCTTAAATTTGACACTGCTGGTGCGTGCGTCACGCTCGTACCCATTGCTTATTATTAGAATGGTCACAAGCGAGACGCTTGCGCCAGCGAAAACCATTCTCGACAGGTCTTCAACCCCAAATTCCACGTTCCGAACCCCAACCGCCACGTCCGAAACCTATCCCGACACGTTCCGAAGAAGTCTTGATACGTTCTGTAAAGGTTTCGATACGTTATCCAACCTATCCCGACACGTTCATCAGAAGTCCATCGGGGTTATCGATGCCTCCGATGGGGTTATCAATACATCCAGACACGTTACACCACCTATCCCGACAGGTAAAAGATAGCTCCGGATCGGTAAAAGACCTGTCCAGACTTATCCGCAACCTATCCCGAGGAGTCAACTACCGCTCCCGACCATTAAAAAACGTCTCGGGATAATTGAAAGACGTCTCCAGACTGATATGGGACGTATTGGGAGGAGTATAAAACGTCTCCCGGGTATTCAACAACGTATCTAAGCTGGTTTAATGGAAAGTTGAAAGCATAAAAATACCCCTCCAAGTACCGAAGGGGCAATTACTGACTGGTATTTTACTTTTTTTCCTCA
Organism: Chryseobacterium sp. HNCC26DJ240; assembly: GCF_057180485.1. Lineage (NCBI taxonomy): Bacteria > Pseudomonadati > Bacteroidota > Flavobacteriia > Flavobacteriales > Weeksellaceae > Chryseobacterium > Chryseobacterium sp. HNCC26DJ240. The sequence goes on along the minus strand of NZ_JBXUGK010000009.1, from coordinate 2,932 downwards.
GGCGGTGCAGTAGAAGTTGAATTTTTCACAAAGAACTGTTTCAGATCATTGTACTTATCTTCAAATCCCGGTGCCGAAGAACCTGCTTTGTAGGTGGTGAAAGAGTAATCGATCAAAGCCGCCTGATAATTGTCGTAATCGTGAAGAATCTTGGCATTTATCATTCTTGTGGTCAGACTTTCCAGTTTACTGATCATGGCTTCCATGTTTTTTCGGGAGCTGTAATCTCTGTTAAATTCATCCCATTCAACTTCGGGCGACCTCAATTCAGGCTGATTGTGGTTGTAGTCGTCGACCTTGTTTACAAAGAGTTTGTTTTGCTCGTTGATACTGCCATACTTCTTTCGGTCGTCGGCTGAAAGGTTGTGTGTGAGTTCATCAAGAGCTGTGTCCAATGCCGCGATGGCATCCTGTGCCGCAGTGATCTTTTCACTGCTCAAATGGGTGGAGTTCAAATTTGTTAGTCCCATCATTTTTGATTTTAAAGGTTAATACTAAAAGAAATAAAATCGTGTGTTTTTTTGATTTGCTGTGAAACTAAATTAATAAAAATTTCAATATAGCGGAATTTTTAGTCCTAATAATATTTTTTTCTAAATGATGTATCAACAAAGGAAGCACTCGGCAAAATTTTTTTTTAGCCTCATGCTGCCGGACATCTCTTCCTCGCTCGTTTAGATAAGTATCGTGCTCATATCAATTGGAAAGATACGAACAACACGCTCGCATCAACGGAAAAAAAGTCGTGATTTCACATCTCCAATGCCGATAGCGCGGATTTAAAATCCGTGCTAAGAATGTCATGTATTTACAGAAGGTGCAGATTATAGATACGCAATACCAGAGTTTACTGTATTTATCTTTTGATAATTTTTTTAGTTACCGTACTTTTTTCTGTTTCTATTGATAAGAAATAGTTACCAACGGGCATTCCTTCGAAATCCACTTTTTGATCTGCCCATTTCACAGAGATTTTTTTGCCGGTACCATCATAAAGAGCGATCTGACGTATCTTATCTTTACTTATTACTTCTACAAAACGGGTAGTGGGGTTGGGATAAACTTTAATTTCTGAAGAATCGTACACCACTTCATGTGTCCCCAAAACCATCCCTTCAATAGAAAATGCAGCACCAATATTTGGGATGACCAGCCAGGTCGGGTACGCTGCACCACCTGTTAGATTAGATATTCTTGCGTAGTCCGGGGCTGCCGTCGGGGATAGCCACCAGTTGAATTTCTGTGGTGAACTTAAAATCATCGAATCCAAATTGATTCGGGGTACAAAGAAAAGCCAGTATTTTGTATTACCCTGCAGAACTGCTGTACCTGGAAGTGCTGAAATATCCACAGAAAATGTATAGATATACTGTGCAGTATGTATAATATTGTATCCTTGCGTACTGTTGTTAATGTCTAAAGTAATTACTGGAGTTCCTGTCTGAAGAAGGGGATTGCCGGACGGAGCTCCGTTATTGTCGCTGTATATATACAGTAGCATTCCTTTCACCATTGCAGGAAGATTATCGGAAATTTGAGATCCGTATATATTGATGCTGGTTATTTCGCTGGTTTGGGGTAAGGTAAAACCACTTGCCATGCTGATCATATCTCCGTTATTGGCAAGATAAGAGCTGAAACCGGTTGATCCGATATAATTAGGAACTGTATGCGAGTAGATCACAGACTGTGCATTCGTTTGTAAAAAGAAAGACAGGATGAAGAGAATGTAGAATTTTTTCATAGATACTTATTTTATTGGGATGATTAGTGTTTTCTAAGTCGTTCTGCAGATAACAAATGGGTTTAAAATATTCTCAGTGAGTTGAGTATAAATTAAATTTATGTCCCAAATGATTTGATATCACAATTTAAGGAAAAATGGAAATGAAAATGATATTTTTTACGGATAGTTTAAAATTAGTTTAATAAAACATGGTTGGTATTGAATTTTTTAAATGAAATAGGAGGGTTTAGATTTTATTGTGATAAGAATTTGTAGTTTCATTACCGAATTTTTCAAATCTGAAATAAGAGTAGAGCTTTAAAAATTAAAGAAACATAAAAAATTTCATTCCCTTATTTGTTCAAATTTACTTGTGGTTGTGGGTAATGCTTATTCATTATTTTTATTATGATAATGTGTGTTGCCAACCTACTTAATTAAAACGATTTTGTCACGAAATGATTTTTTGGAACTTTCAGCTATTATAGCGATTAATTTTCATAAAATTAACTGTAAGAGCCCTTCGTTGGTTAAAGACAAGAAAGATAATTTACCGTATTTAATATATAATTAACATAATATCAGTCTAGTATAATTTTTTTAAAATTATTGTATTAGTAATAATAAATGTTTATATTTAGTTATAAATCAAACATAACTGTTTATGCGATAACAATCGTTATTTGTAGTTACAAAATATTACCATGAATACATCAAACAAAAAACGGATAAAACTGTTTGTTTATTGCTCCGTTATCAGTATTGTACTGTGTCTCATCAGTATTTTTACAATTCCCAATTACTATTTCGATGCTATTATTTTTCTCTTAGCAACAATGTTTGTCATTCTTTTGGTGAGGGTTCGGGTGACTGAAATAGATGGTTCGGGCTATTGTCTTACTATTAGAAGAAATGGTATTTTTTGTAAGAAAGGATATCGTACGCCGATGATAGAGTTTCCGCTTTCAGACATAAAAGAAATGACTGTTAAAAAAGGTTTGATCAGCTCCAGAATTTATTTTAAAATAGTAGGGCAATCCCGTACAAGAGTTTTTCAAGTGAATCTCCTTTTTTATAATAAAAAACAGGTGTTGAAAATTCATGATATTATGAAATCCTGATATGTTTATCATATGTCTTGGTGTGTATTCTTGCATCTCTTTATATTCTCCAAAGCCCTCAATTTCTCCAACTCTCAAACGCTCC